>CAYFIU010000015.1:0-13864 GCA_964343245.1 Candidatus Woesearchaeota archaeon
TAAGAGAGATTCTGTTTTAGAGTTGGAGTTTGAAAAAGTTTATACTAAGTTTTTAATGCCTAAGTTGCGTGGCGGTGCTCGGGGTGCTAAGAAGAGGTATGCTGGGTTAGTGAATGGAAAATTAGAGATTGTTGGAATGGAGGCTGTGCGTGGAGATTGGACACATTTGGCTCGACAGTTCCAGAAAGATTTGTTGATGAAAATGTTTAAGGGGCAGAAATTGGATCTTTGGCTAAGAAAGTTTGTTGGTGATTTGAAGAAAGGGAAGTTTGATAGTGAACTTGTTTACAAAAAAAGTTTAAGAAAGTCTTTAGAGGAATACACAAAGACAACTCCTCCCCATGTTAAAGCTGCAAGAAAGGTTAAAGGGTTTAAATCTTATTCTGTTGAGTATGTTATTACTGAAGATGGACCTGAGTGTATTGGGCATGTTAAGCATAGATTGGATTATAAACATTATCTGGATAAACAAATCAAGCCTATTGCTAACTCTGTTCTAGAGTTACTAGGAAAAGATTTTGATACTTTGTTGAAAGGACAAACAACATTGTTTTAGAGGAGTGTAATTCTTTTAAGGTGTGTAATATTTTTCTCTTTTAATGCTTTTTTATGATGTTGAGGAACGAGTTGAAACTTTGATAGGAGAATTGGCTGAAACTGGAGAGTTAGATTCTCTTCCATTAATGGAACCTACTGCGATTGAGGTTGTTAGTGGGGTGTATGAAGTCACTCGTCGTGATGAAGCTTTAACCTTTAGGGTGGAGGAAGGTGAATCTACAAGGTTTGTTTTGAAAAAGAAGAAAAAAGAGATTCCTTTACTTGAGTATGGTAGTTGGATTTGTTCTGATCCTGTAGCAAGGTTAGATAGGGATTTTAGGTTTACAAGATATTTAGATGGTTTTCATGGTAATATTCCTATGCCTTCCTTAGGTTATGCAACTTGTTTGGCTATGGGTGATGAGTATGGAATTTTTGCACAAGTTGAAATTAAAGGGACGCGATTGGATAATTGTTCTCCTGCACAGAGGTATTTTGTTCTTGGTGAAGTGGTGAAACAGTTAGCAATTTTTCATGAATGTGTTAGTGTTGATGTGTCTGTTCCTAAAATTCCTGTAGTTGATCATAAAGAGGAGTTAAGAGTTATTTGTGAATTAAATGGTTGGCCTTTTAGAAAATTGATGGATGTGTATAGGCCCTTTCTGAAAAAAATAAAGAATAGTTCTGTTTGTCATAATACTTTGCATTGGAAGAATGTTTTTGTTCAAGGAGATGATAAATTTGCTGTTTTGGATTGGGAGCTAGTTGCTTGGAATACTAGGGTTGATGATTTGGTTAGATTATTAGAAGGACCTTCTGGGTTTAGTGAAAAACAAAAAATGGATCTGTTAGGTATTTATTATCAAGCAACAAAATTATCTGAAAAGCGTTGGGATTGGGAAGATAAAAAATTTGGGGTGCCTGATGTTGCTTTTGAAGATTTAATGAAAGATTCTTGGTTTAAGGAGCTTGTTGAGTTGTATCATCTGCGAAGGGCTGTTCTAAATTGGTGGGCTTATCATCACTTTAAAGAGTGTGGCAAACCTGATCCTGAGTCTAGAATGTTAGCTAGTTTGGATTCTTTGGATAGGTTGGGGGAGACTGGAAATAAAAGAAATGTTTCAAAATTGGAAAGGGTTTTACTGTATACAGCTTAGAAATGTTTTTAAAGTCATTTGTTTTGTTTTAATTTATGTTTAGAAAAAGACAAGGTCCTGTTTCTGCTACAACTAAAAGAAAATCAAGATCTGTTGTAATTGAACTAACTTATCAAAGTACTTCTGGGGGTGGAGATTTTATGGCTGGTGTTGGTGATGGACTTGTTTGTGTTCATATTAAGCCTGGTAATGTGCATAGAAATTTGCCGCGAGATTTTAAGAACTTGAAAGCTACTTTGGGTTCGATATTTAAAGAGTTTGTGGCGAAGTGCCCTGGAAAGCAAATTATCTTGAAGGTTGAGCCAGGGTTTATGCAAAAAGCTGGTTTTATAACTGCTCAAATGAAGGAACTAAGAGGATATTGTGATCAAGAAGCAAAAGCTGTTGCTTAGAAATATTTTTAAATCTTGGTGGTCTTTAATTTGTTGTGACTATTCAAAGCTAGTTTTTAACAAAACATATTTAAGTTCTTAGTTTTTATCTTGTTATCATGGGAGTAAAACTTGGTGATCTTGTTGAGAAAAAAAATCTTAAGTTAGAAGATCTTAGAGGGAAAAAGGTTGCGATTGATGCGTTTAATGTTTTATACCAATTCCTTGCTTCTATTAGGCAACAGGGTGGTACCCCTTTGATGGATTCTAAAGGTAATGTTACATCTCATTTGCAGGGTTTGTTCTCAAGAAATATTAATTTGATGGAAAAAGGGATTAAGCTTGTTTATGTTTTTGATGGCAAGCCTCCTGAGTTAAAGCGTAAGACTGCTGAGATTCGGACTAAGGCCAAGGAGAAAGCAGGTGAAAAGTATGACCAGGCTGCTTTAGACGATGATGAAGAAAGTATGGCAAAGTATTCTCGACAGATGATGAAGTTAAATGATCAGATGATTGAAGAGAGTAAAGAGTTGTTGTGTGCTATGGGTATTCCTGTTATTGAAGCGCCTTCTGAAGCTGAAGCGCAGTGTGCTTATATGTGTAGAAAGAAAGATGTTTATGCTGTTGGGAGTCAAGATTTTGATTCTTTGCTTTTTGGTGCACCTAAACTAATATTAAACTTAACTTTGGCACAAAAAAGAAGAATTATTGGTGGTAGGCATGTTATTATTTCTCCTTATATGGTTGAGTTAAACGATTTGTTAGAAAAGTTGGAAGTTAACCAAGATGAGTTGATTATGTTAGGTGTTATGGTTGGTACTGATTTTAATCCTAAAGGGTTGAAGGGAATTGGACCTAAAAAAGGTTTGAAGTTGTTGAGTAAAGATCCTGAAGAAATTTTTAAGGAAGCTGATTTTGATTGGAAAGAGATCTTTAACATTTTTAAGAAGATTCCTATTAAGAAAGATTATAAGTTAGAGTTTAAAGAAGTTGATGTTGAAAAAGTTAAAGAGGTTTTAGTTGCAAAGCATGAGTTTAGAGAAGAAAGAGTTGAGAATTCTCTGGCTAGAATTAATAAAAAAGATGAGGGTTTAGGGAAATGGTTAAAATAAAATTGAATAAACTTGAAAAGAAGGTTGATGCTCTTGTTGGGGATGAATTGTTATTTAGGATGAATGTTCAAGAATCAGTTGGGTTTAGTCCGCAGGTTGTTAGTTTTAATGAAAAGGTGCTTAAGTTGATTGAAAAAAAAGTTGAGAGATCTGGCATGAGTAATATTCCTGGAAGTGATGAAGGTGATTGTATTTTTGTTTTTGAAGTTGTTAGATCTGGTGAGACTGAGTTAATTTTTCATCAAACTTATCGTGGTGAGATCCAGCAAAAGTTTCGGTTTGTGATTAGTGTTAGATAGTTTTATAAATCTGTTTTGTTTGGATTAGGTTATGAGAGGAACCCATGGAATGCATCATTTACATAAAAGAAAGAGGAGTAAGAGAAATACAAAGTTAATCCTTTTCTTTGATAAGTTAGTTTATGTTGTAGGGATTTTTGGTTGGATTATGACTCTACCTCAATTGTTTAATATTTGGGTTTTGAAAAATGCTAGTGGGGTTTCTCCCTTTACATGGGGAACTTTTGCTTTTATTTCTTTAGTGTGGGTTTGTTATGGTTTTTTACATAAGGATAAGCATTTAGTTTTGATTTATTCTGGTTGGTTAATTATTGATATTCTTATTGTAATAGGGATTTTACTTTTTTAACTTGTACTTTTCCATCATGAATTTGTAGTGTGGACAGTTTAAAAATTTGCAGAAAGGAATGTGGTGGTACATTCTCCATTTTTTGTTATGGTAGTGACAGGGTTCCTCTGTTACTTGTTTTCCTACAGGTAGTTTGTGTGGGAAATAGTGTGGAGGGCAGCATCTTTTTTTGCTTAGAATGGTTTTATCTTTTATATTGATTAATCTTGGTTTCATTGTGATTAGTAAGATTTATATTGTTTATTTAATTTTGGTATGGTATGAGATGGTTGTTGTTGGTTATGTTGGTACTATTATCAGGGTGTTCTATAGTTCTGACTCCTGTGCCTGTTGTTTATCAGTTTGATAGCTCCTGCACTTGGGAAAACTTTGTTTCTGAGGAGGTTAGATTTCTTGTAGAGAATGATGAGTTTGTTATTGTTGGAACTGATGCAACTGAAAATGAGATTTCTGAAGCTGTTGATAGTGGTTGTGTAATTAGGTATGGCCATCCTTTGGAAATGAGGGGTGTTGTTAAGGAAATTCAAGCAGATTTAGATTCTAGTGGTGAAGATAACATTAAAAGAATGCAAAACTCTGTGCAGAAAAAGGATGTTTTAGATAAAGAAGATTTGATTAGACAGTTTGAGGATTTACACCCTAATGAAACTTGGCCTGGTGGGATTATGGCACCTTACCAATTGTATGTTACTCCTGAGGCTGATGCTGTTGTTGAGTTGGCTGATTCTTTGGATGGGGTTGAGGAGATTTATGCTGAGGCTTTGAGTTGGATTTGGGTTTCTGAAGAGGTTTTGTTTGGTGTTGAAGAGCGGTGGTTGATGCCTGAGGTGCTTTTGGAAGAGAGTCCTTATTTGCCAGGAAATCCTTCGCCAGGATATGTTGTTAGTGATTGTGAAGATCAAGCTAATGCTTTGGCTAGTATTTTGATTGCAGATGGGTATGATGTTGAAAATGTTAGGGTTGTTTTGGGGATGGTTGATTTTGATGGATATGTTGGTGGTCATGCTTGGGTTGAAGTTCAAGAGGAAGGAAGGTGGTTTACTTTGGAGGCTACGATGGGTCCTTATTATGATGAAGATTTAGGTGTTGTTGTTGATAGTATTGATGTTCCTTATGGTTATTTTAAGTATCATACTTATCCTGCTTTAGAAGTTTGGTATTATTATAATAATGAATATTTTTTAAATTTTGAAGGTATGGTTGGTAATGCTCCTCCTTCATGGAGAGCTAGTGTTGTGAGTTGGCTGGATGAAGATCTAAGCAATTTTCAAGGGAGGAAAAGATGAAGTTTGTAAAAGCCTTAAAAAAGGATGCTCAAAAAGTTAAGAAAGATTTGATTAAGAAGAAGATTCTTTCTAGAGATTATCACAGTGATAGTGATATTAAGTATGTTTATTTTCCTGTAACAAAAGGTGGTGTTGAAAGGAAAGGTGGACGAAAGGTTAAGAAGGTTGAAGTTGACATTGGATCTTTTGATACTCTTGGGGATGTTGTTATTGTGGCTGAAGATGTTTCTGATAAAACCTGTAAGGAATTGTTGAAGAGGAATGAGACTAAGGTTGTTTTGCGTAAGAAAGGTATTCATCATGGTGAGTTTAGGACTCAGGATCTTGAAGTTGTTTGTGGTGAGGATAGAAAAGAGACTGTGTACAAGGAGAATGGTGTTAGTTTGAAGTTTGATGTTGAGAAGTGTTATTTTTCTCCTCGGTTGGGTACTGAGAGGATGAGGGTTGCTAACCTTGTTAAATCTGGAGAAAAGGTTTTAGTTTTATTTTCTGGTGTTGGACCTTATTGTGCTGTTTTTGCTAAGCATACTAAAGCTTCAAAAATTGTTGGTGTTGAAAAGAATCCTCTTGCTCATGAGTATGCTGTATATAACTGTAAAAAGTTTAAGAATGTTGAGTTGTTTAATCAGGATGCTAAAGATTTTAAGTATAAGGGTAAGTTTGATAGGGTGCTGATGCCTTTGCCAAAAAGTGCTGAAGATTTTTTGGATGTTGCTGTAAGGTTTGTTAAGAAAGGTGGGGTTATACACTTTTATGATTTTTTACATGAAAAAGATTTTCCAGAGCAAAGTTTGGCTAAAATTAGGAAGTTTGGTAAGTTTAAACTTTTGAATGCTGTTAAGTGTGGGAACTATGCTCCTGGGAGTTATAGGGTTTGTATTGACTTTATAGTTTCATAAAATTTATAAACCAAAAATTTAAGTATGTTCTTTACAATGCCAAGAGATAGACTTGCTGTGATGGGTGTCTGCTTAGGTGTATTATTATTAGCTGCTGCTGAAAGTCCTAGGTTGCAACGGGATGCTCCTGTGCCTCCTGCTGGATATTCTGTTCTAACTGCAAATGTTGGGGCTTCTGGGTCTAGTAAACAAGCAAATCCTTATTTGGCTCGTCCTGGAGCGTTAATGGGTGCATTAGGTGCTGCTTACTTGTTGACTAAAAAAAGGGAATGATTATTTGTATTTTAACCCAATAATATAAATCTCTTTAGAACCTTGTCTTGTTGCTTCTGGTGTGTATGTTTTGACTGTTTGAAAGCATTTTTTCATATCTGCTTTTAACTTATTTGTGTCATTGCCTTGGAAGTTTTTTGTTACAAAGTTTCCATTTTTCTTTAAAACCTTTTTTGCTAGGTTTAATGCTTCTAGACTTAATTCGTAGGAAATTTCTTGGTCGATTTTAATAATTCCTGATGTTTTTGGTGCTATGTCGGAAATTACTACATTGAATGTTTGGTTTATTTTTTTAATGTCTTTTTCATTGGTGATATCGCCTTGTATAATCTTTATACCTGGAATTGGTTTGATCTTTTCTAAGTCAATGCCTACTATGTTTCCATTTGTTAGTTTCTTTAATGCTTGGAGCCATGAGCCTGGTGCGCATGCGATGTCTAGAACTGAGTCTGTTTTTTTAATTATTTTAAACTTTTGTTGAATTTGCATTAGTTTGTATGCTGCTCTTGCTTTGAAGCCTTCTTTTTTGGCTTTGTTGTAATAGAAATCTTTTCTGTTGTACATTTTAAAGTTTGAAGGGTAATGTTCTCTTATATTTTATTGCTGAAGGTGCTTCTCCACCATGCCATGAAAACTTTGGTCTTACTTTCATTGGATATAATCTTTCTGAGTTATCGTCTAGTATGATTGCTGCACCTGGTTCACTTGGTAGCATGTTAATGTAGCCTGTTAGGGTTTCACCTAAATAAGATTGCATCATTGAGTTTAGTGCTTTAACATCTCTTGCTGCAGTTAGTCTATGGGAAATAACAATGTCTGATTGTGTTAGAACATCAGTGTGAATTTTTCCTGGCTGTTGAGTAATAAGAATTAATGATAATCCTGGTTGTCTTCCTTCTCTTAGGATGGTTACTAAGGAGTCTGTTGCTGCTGTTTTGCCTGTGGCAGGTAAGAAGTTGTGTGCTTCATCGATGATAAACCAAACTAGTGGCTTTTTTTCTTTTGAATCATCGTCATCTCGTGTTTGAAAGTAAGAGTATCCTTTTTTAATTGCTTCGACTTCTTCTAACTGCCTTGAGATCATTCTTTCAATGAAGATTTTTCTTGTTACAAGGCCAACTACTAATGCCCTAACGCCCCAGCCGGCACTTGAAGTTACATAAGCAGAGGTGTCAAGGATTGTAACTTTCCCTCCTATGATAAGTTCATCAATTTTTGTCCCCTTGTCTGAGAATAGACCCCATTGTTTGGCAACTTTTAATCGGTTTAGTGCTTCATTTTTTGTGTTTGTATCAAAAGTGTTATCTTGTTTCACCATTTCTACCATTTCGTTTAGTGTGAATTCATATTTTCTTTGGTCTGCAAAATCTCCAAGGATTTTTTCAATCATGATTGATACTGGATGTGATGCTGGTAGTTCGAATGCTAGTCTCCAGTCTTCGCCTGTTAACTCTGATGCTTTGATTGAGAAAGGTTTGTCTACTGGAACACCTTTGTCTTTTTGTGACTCAAAAACTCCTTCTGGTGTGTAAACTTCGATTTTTTTAAGGCCTTTTGGTTTTAGGTTCCATTGTTCTAGTAAATCTTGGTCTTTTTCATTTGCGTATTTCATTGACCAGAATACTCCCATGGTGTCTATCATGATTACTGAAAGGTTTTTTGAAATTTCTTCTTCTAAATCAACCATTGATTCTGCTACAACTGATGCTGTGTATGAATTATGAATAATTATATCATTTGCTATGAAATTGTGATATTTCGGGATTGAAATGTCATAAACTTTAAATTCTCCTTCTAAAACTTGCATTGATTCTATTTCATCCCAGAAGATTTCTGAGGTAGCAAGGGTTTCGAGCCATTCACTTTCCTCTACCTTAGCTATTTGCAAAAGGGTTTGTCTTGATGGACAGTATCTAATCCTTTCTCTTATTGCTTTAGGATGGGCGTATCCCATTGCTCTTCCTATTTTTGCCCAATTTTCAGGCCTATATAGGTCCCATATTTTTTTTGGGATTGTATCTATATTTGGATTTCTTTTTTTATCTTTAGTTTCTTTTAGGTACTGTTTTTGTTTCTTTTCCTTTTTACTGAAAAATCCAATTTCTTTAATGAATTTGATCCCATTTTCTTCGTTAATTACTATTTCAAAGGAAATTTTTATATCTTCTTTATAATTTATCCTTTTAGTTCTTAGTTTTGATCTTATACTATATCTCAATAGCAGGTGGTGTACTTGTTTAATTAATTTATTTGAAGATGAGCTATAGCTTATTTCCCAACTTTTTTTACTTTTGTCGTAATAAATACTTCCATCACAACTGAATAGCCGATTCAAAAAAAGTGCTAGTTTTTCTTTTGGCAGTTTTAAAATTTCTTTTGGGATCCATTTTTCTGTGGCATACTTACCATATATTCCTAGTTCTTCTAACCAAGTTTTAACTTTATTTATTCTGAAACTATATCTATTATTAGGGTTATTTACCCTATAACAGCCTGCTTTGCCATGAATGTTAATTTCTAAGTTTGGATCAAATAAATTTATAGATTCTTTAAAATCCTTAACGATTGTAGGATCTGAATTGCTGAATAGCACCCAGCTATTCATGGTGTGGCCTTCTGCGATTAAATAAGCTAAAATTTTGATTTTGTGATTTTCCATATATTCATTGCCAAAACAATTAATTTCCCTTGGAACAGCTATTCTATCTTTAAGATTTAATTTTTCAACAGGTATCCAGCCTTCTATAGTTAGTAAGGGATGTTCTGGTGTCAATTTAATCTCTTTTCCACTTTTAAGTTTTAATTTTATTAATTTATTTACTTCTCTGCTGAAGAAATCATCTTTTTTAGTTGGATTGATTTTTAGCTTTTCATTTAATGAGAATATATTTTTGTTGTTTGTTGATAATTCTTGAATTGGTAGTTGTGATCCATCTTCTAGTGTTATTAATGTATCTCCTGCTACACATTTTCCACCACCTCTTTTACCAACGATAAAAACTACATGTGCTTTTGTAACGTCAAGATAAACTGGGTTTGATAGTGATGTGGTTTGGCCCATTTTAACATAGTTTTTGCCAATGAAAACAGTTCCTTTTTCTCCAAATTTCTTTCTATCAGATTCATTTCTTCCTACTATTATGTTAAAAGGCATGTTTTTTAAGTGGTTTGAGAGATTAATAAATATTTGTGTTGAAAAGTTTTATAAATCCCGGATCTTTTCTTTCTTTCTATGATTGAAAATCATTTAAAGACTGTTTTATTGTTAGGGTTGTTGACTGGTTTGTTAGTTGGTATTGGAAGTTTTTGGGGTTATACTGGTCTGATAATTGGGTTAGTTTTTGCTGTTCTTATTAACTTTGGAAGTTATTTCTTTTCTGATAAAATTGTGCTTGCTATGTATAGGGCAAAGGAAGCTAATGAAAAGGATTATCCTGGATTGTTTAGATCTGTACGTGATGTTATACACTTGGCTGGGATGCCTATGCCTAAGGTTTATGTTATGAATTCAGCAAATCCTAATGCTTTTGCAACTGGAAGAAATCCTAATCATTCTGCTGTTGCTTTTACAACTGGGATTTTAGACTTGTTGGACAAGGAGGAGTTGAAGGGGGTTATTGCACATGAGATTTCGCATATTAAAAATAGAGATATCTTGATTTCTACTATTGCTGCTACAATGGCAGGTGTTATTTCTTATATTGCTATGGTTGCTAGGTGGTCTGCTATCTTTGGTGGGTTTGGTGGCCGTGATGGTGACAATAACATGGTTGGTTTTTTGGTGATTGCTATAATTACTCCAATTATGGCAATGTTAATTCAGTTGGCTATTTCTAGGTCAAGAGAGTATTTAGCTGATGCAAGTGCTGCTAAAATTTTGCATAATCCTCATGGTCTGATTGGTGCTCTGAAAAAGTTGGATCATGGTGTTAAAAGAAACCCTTTGAAAAGAGCTAGTACTGCTGGAGCTTCTTTGTTTATAGTAAATCCTTTTTCTATGAAAGGGGTGATGGCTATGTTAAGTACTCATCCTCCTATTGAGGATAGAATTAAGAAATTGAAAGATTTGGCTTAAGAAAAGATTTATATATATTCTTTGTTATAATTATTCTATAATATGGCAAAAAAGAGTGAGTATCTTAAGGAGTTAGAAAAGCAATATGCTGAGAAGCATAGGCTGAAACTTAAACTGCAAAAAGAGTTGAAAGCAATTAATAAGAAAAATGCAGCTAAAAAGAAGGTTAAGAAGAAATCTGTTAAGAAGAAGGTTGCAAAGAGGGTAGTTAAGAAAAAAGTTCTTAAGAAAAAGGTTGTAAAGAAAAGGATTGTTAGAAAAGCTCCTAAAAAGAGAGTTGTTAAAAGAAAACCAGCTTTGCCTGTATTGGCTGCTCCTGGGTTTAAACAAAAGAAATTGCCAGTTTTAAAGTATCCTAAAAAGAAAAAGAGTATTTTTGATGATCTGTTTAAAGTTAAGAAGAAAAAAGTTGTAAAAAAAGTTCCAAAAAGAAAAAAGAAGGATATTTTTAGTGGTTTGTTTAAAGTTAAGAAAAGGAGAATTACTAAGAAAGTTCCAAGAAAGAAAAAGAGGGACATTTTTGGTGGTTTGTTTAAGCATAAAAAGAAAGTTGTTAAGCCTGAACCGAAAAAAGCCTTACCTGTTTTGAAGTTTAAAGAAAAAGAGTTGAAAGCTCCTAAGAAGAAGAAAAGTTTGTTTGATGTTTTCAAGAAGAAGAGGAGAGTTATTAAGAAAGTTTCTAAGTATGACAAAGGTCCTGGGTTTGAGAGGGTTTTGAAAGATGTTTTTTTGGGTGATGAGAAAAAAGTTTATGTTGAAAATAAAAAACCTACAAAAGCTAAACCTAAGAAGAATTTGCCCGCGTTGAAGTTTAAGGAAAAGGAATTGAAAGCTCCTGCTCCAAAAAAGAGGAAGGAAGGTGGTCTTTGGGACATATTTAAGTCTAAGAAGAAAGAAAAGCCAGTTGTAAAGATGGCTCCTTTGGAATTCCCAAATCTTGATGATATTGTTGCTGCTGAAAGGAAGTCTAGGAAAATTAGTTTGCCGCAATCTGGTGCTGTGAGAAGGGCTGTTGAAGAAAAGCATCTTGTAAGAAGACAGAATGCAATGGAATCTTTTTTGAAAAAAATTAAAACTGATAAAAATAAATTGCATAAAGAGGAGCTAAGAAGGCTTGAAGAGCAAAGAAATAGTAAGATTGTTAGGGCGTTGAAAGAAAAGTTAGATAGAGAGTCTGAACATGTGCTTGATGAACCTAAATATAAAGTTGCAGAGTTGGTTGATCTTTGTTTTGTATCTATTAAAAGAAAACAGATTTCTAAAGCCGAGTTTTATTATGAACAAATGAAACCTTATTATGATAAAATGGGTGGGATGGAAAAAAGGCATGCTCTTTCAGTTATAATGCGGTTACAGAATGATCTTGTTATGTTAAGAATGAAATTGTTTAAAGATAGTTTAAGGCGAAGAAGGTTCTGATTCATCTTCAATTTTACCAATTACTTCTATTTTTCCATATCTACCTGCTGTTATTTGCATAATCCCTTGAAACTGATTTACATAACCATTTTTTACTCTTATTCTGTCACCAATTTTTACTTTGTCAATCTCTTTGTTCCACAATGTAACACAAATTTTTCCAGTTTCATCCTTGCCTAGTGCTGTAATCACTCTGCCCTCTGTTCCAAACTTATAGAATTTTCTTAAATCACCGAAATCAGTGATGTTAAGATCAATTGTTACCCCTTTTTGGTTTTGTTTTAGGTTTTCTATCTTCATTTGTTTATCCAATTAATTTCATCTTCTGAAAGATTTAATTCTTGTGAAACCTCTTTTTGGTTTAGTATTGTCTTTAAGTAAGGGTAAGCATCCTTTATTGCTCTTTTCTTTGATGTATGTGTGAAATCTGCAATTTTCTCTGATATTGAGTTTCGTTTAGCATTTCTCATTTTAGCTTGCCAGAGTTTTAGTATTCTTGTTGTTGGTTTGTATGATGTTACTGGTCTTGGGCGCTTTTCTTTTGATATTGCAATGCCTGATGTGATAAGTGCGTTAATATAAACTAGGAATCTCCAATATTGCCATCTTCTTATCCTACCTTTGAAAACATCTGCTCTTGAAAGGTAGTTGTATGCTTTCTTAAGTTCTTCAGAGTTATATTCTTTTGGAAGGTTTTCATCTAACCAAAGTATGCAAGAATCTAGATCTTCTTCTGTTTTGTAGAAGATGTTGTTAACATCTTGTAGTTTTCTAGATTTGAAAATCATGTTAAGGCAATATTTAACAGATTCCTTTGTGTCCCTATCATTCTCTGTTCTAAGTAATAGTTGATTGTTAAAACTGTTTGTTTGTAAGTCATTGATTGCAGCTCTTAAGTCACCTTTTGAGTTTTCTGCTATTGTTCTTAGATCTGGTTCTGCTGCAATTATTTTCTCTTGGTCTGTTATAAACTTTAATCTTTCTACTATTTGTTTTGTTGATATTGAAGTGAGTTCTATTAAGGTTGTTTTCCTTCTTATTGAACTTAACTTTTTACCATAAGGGTCTGTACAGGTTAGGACTATTGGAAACTTGCTTTTTGGTAAGAGTTTTGTGATCTGTTGAATACAGCCTCTGTCTTTTCTACCTGATAGTGCATCTACATCATCTATTAGTATCACCTTGCTCTTGAAAAAGAGGCTTTGTTGTTGTGTACTTGTTCCTATTATTCTGTTTATTGCATCTTTGTTTCTTACATCCGAAGAGTTGATCTCAAGAATTTCTATGTTTTTTTCTTTTGCAATCGCATAAACTATGGATGTTTTGCCTGAGCCTGTTGGGCCATAAAGAATTATTGGTTTTGTTGGTGAAAGTGAGGATTTTATTTTACTTATTTGTGTTGTTTGTGCAACAACTTCTGTTATTTTTGTTGGTTGGTATTTTTTTGTCCAAGGGATCATTTTGCAAGGAATGCTAAAAGTGATTCTAGTTGTAGGAATTCGTCTGAACCTTCAACCATTCTAAACTCTATTTCTCCTATCTTGTCGATTATGTTTATCTTTTGTTCGTCTGTAAGGTTTTCTAAGTTCCATGTTTCTTTTTGAATCTGTTTGATTGTGTCTAAGCCTGAAAGTCCATGTTTAAGCATGGTTTCTAAAAGAAGATTTCTTGCCTGTACAAAGTTTTTTTCTACTGCTAGTGATAATATTTCTTTGATCTCTTGTGGTTCTGCTGCTGACACTGTTTGATATATTACATCTCTAGTAATGGTTTTACTTTCTGAAGCACAAGACTGTAGAATGTTTGTTATTCTTCTTGCATCACCACTTGTTATTTCTTCTAGTGCTTTTATTGCTTGTTCATCTATTGTGATCTCTTCTTTGTCTGTCATTGCTTTAATCAAATTTTTAATTTCTTCTTCTTTTAATGGTTTGAATCTGAATACAGTACATCTGCTTTGGATTGGATCTATGATCTTTGATGAAAAATTGCATGATAGTATAAATCTTGTAGAAGCAACATAATTTTCCATTGTTCTTCTTAGTGCTTGTTGTGCTTCTTTTGTTAATGAATCACATTCATCTAGG
>CAYFIU010000016.1:0-13371 GCA_964343245.1 Candidatus Woesearchaeota archaeon
TTCATTTTTCATGATAATTTTCCTGATATATGGAGAAATCTGTAAATATCCTTCTTATAGTTTGAATGCTGGTGATAGTTACACTGGCAAAATGGATAAAGCCAGAGTTCAGTTTGTTCGAGCGCAGTTGGAAGAAGTTGTTGGTATGTTAGCTGATAGGACAGGAAAGCCTCTTGATAAGGACAGGTTGTTAGAGGTGGCAGATCAATCAAATGAAGCAACAACATTGTGGAGATCTTATTTAGATTTAGGAAAGAAGCACCCTTCGCCAATGACTGTGTGGGATGGATTTTATCGTTTAGGTTTGGTTGTTTCTGAGAGGGGAAGGCAAGAAGCTGTTGAGTTCTATGATCAGTTAGTTTCTGAAACTGTTGATGCTGGTTCTGCTGTTGGTGAAGAAAAACACAGATTGTTATGGGATAACTTGCCACCTTGGTTTGCATTTGGTGAGTTAAAAAGAAAGTTCGGTAGCCATGGTATTGCAGTAGTTGGTTCGACTTATCTTGATGTTTGGAAGAAGGAGTTAGATACTTCAAGTTATGATGGGTTAATGGATAGTTTAGCTCAGGTTTATGCTCTTATGTATACTAACTTAACTGTCAGTCAGAGAGTTGAGCTGTGGGGTGATATGGTTGAAGCTTATGATGTTGAAGGTGTTTTGTGGCATAATAATTTGAGTTGCCATACTTTTTCTCGTGAACAGAGAGTCATTGCTGATGCTTTACGAACAAGGTTTGGTGAAGATTTTAGAAATATTCATTTTAATGGTTGTATGGGTTTATCTGATAGGTTTCAGAGTCATGTTTTAGATCAAGCCTTGGACATTTTTGGTTAAATATAAAGAAAAAAGGTTAACCTAATCTTGAACCTAGGTCATCTTTTTGTTTTGCTTTTTTTGCTTCAGCCTCTAAGTCAACACCAAGTTCTTTTAGAGCTGTAACATGAGCTTGAATTTGTTGTTGTACAACTTGTAAAAGTTTCATGAATTCTTGTTGTTCGACTGCTAAAACTGATAATGCGCCTTTATGAATGCCAATTTGTTCATCTTTTGTTGGTTTGTGTTCTGCCATTGTGAGTTTAAGGGTTCTCGTAAGCTTTATAAAGGTTCTGTTAAAACTCATTTATATGGCAGACGAACCAGGAGGCTTAGAAAGGCTTGTAAGTGGATGTTTTAAAGTAGCAGAATTTTTGACAGGCTGGGCTACAAAGTATGCTCTTGAGTGCTGCAAAAAAGCTTATCATTCTGTTAAAGATTATCTAGTTGAGCATGTTGCTAGAAGTTTTGATCAGGATTTTGTTAAACCTAGTGTTGAGTTTGCAATGAAACACCCAATTTTGACTGGATTTGGTCTTGGTGCTGGTTTGTTTGTTGGTTTGTACATGTTGCCAACTTTTGCGTACTATAATCTTATGATACCTCTGTCTTATCCTGTTGTTTATTAGAAGTAATTATTGTGTCCAAAATGAATTAGTAAATCTACATCTGCTTTTGGTATGTCACAGGCACCAAAGTTTGAATTTAGGTAAATGTATATCTCGGCTTTAGTGTGTTTGTTTAAATGATCAACTATCTCTGTTGCTTTTGGTTTTAGTCCATCTGGTAATTGGATTAGAACTGTTTTAGCTTGGTTTTCTTGTATTTCTTTTACTGCTCTGTCTAATTCTAAGTTATACATGGTTGTAGTAATTTATTGTTTGTTTATAAAATTTTTTAAAGCTCAGAAAGGTTTAGCTCTAAAGCTGCAACTGGGAACTCTAGTCCGAAGTTGTTTAGTACTTTTGGATTGATCTCTCCAATGTAAGCTACTTCTTTGTTCTTAACTGTTACTCTAGCCACTCTGCCTTCAATGAAGGAAGTATGTTTTGTTGTTTTTACTTTGTATTCAATGTTGAGCATTCGCATTAAATAGTCTAGAACTTGTTTAATTTTTGTGAAATTTGCATTTGAATCGCAAAGGACGACTGAAAGTCTGTCATTCTCTACAACTCCTGTATCTGTTTTACCTTTTTTGAATACTCTGCCTATGGTGAACAGGTTTTGTGGATAGTCATACTGTCTGTTCTCTTCTAACACTTGTAACATGTTTGGTATTACCCAAGCTCTTAGCACTGAGTAATCTTGGCTAACTGAGTTTGCTAATTTTATACAGTTTAACTTTGTGTTCATCTTTTCTGTTTGTAAGTATTCATTTGTTAGGTTGTAAGTGTCACATTCTAAAAGTTGTATGCCTGTTAAAATCTCTGAAACTTTGCTTTTGAAGATTTCAAATTCATCTTCTTTGCCAATGGTTGCTACGTTAGGAATTTCTACTTCAAAATTTTCATAACCATAAGCGATTGCAATGTCTTCTAAGAAATCTACTTGGTGCATGATATCTGCTCTGTATGCAGGCACGAGAACTGTTCCTTTTTCATATCCAAAACCCATTTTTTCTAACAAAGTTTTGATTTCTTTTTCTTTTAGGTTTAGTCCTAGTCTTTTGTTAATGTAAGGAATGTCAAGGTTCCACTTTGTAGGTTCTAGGTTTGGTGTTATGATTAGTTTTGTGTACTTTACTTTTGTTTCGTAAATTGCTCCACCCATATCAGCCAGTGCAGTTACAATGATGTTTAGGCAAGCTTGTTGTGTTTTTAGGTCAAAGCCACTAACTTCGATAAATATGTCTTTTGTTTTTTCTGAAACTTTGCCTGTTTTGTGCGAGTTGATAATTGGTGGCATGGAAAGTATTTCATCATTTGCATCCCTAAAGATTGGGAATTGCTTTTTCCCTTCTAACAAGTGTGCATATTCTTTTCCTGTTGCATGTATTTGTAAGATTTGTAAACCATTTAGCTCTCCTGGAAATTCTAGTGGTTGAAATTTAAATTTCTTTGGGTCTAAAGCTAAATAATCTATTGGGAATTTGATGGCTTCCATTGGATAGATTCCAATTGCCCCTTTTTTCCTATTTCTTAGTAATGTGGTGTGCAATTTTTCTTGGATCTGGATTAACTCTCTTATCTTTTCGTCGTCGAGCTTTAGGTTTTTTATCACTGCACACGCTGTAAATGGTCTGATGTTCTTTACTGAACTGTGTACATTGATCACATAGTTTGATTTGTTAATCTTATATTTTCTTAACCCTGTTTTAACACCAATAAATGAAGAGAATGCTCTTGCAAAGCCCTGTTCTGATAGCATGTCTGGTCTGTTCGGGAAAATTTCAACATCAATCTCTTTATTAGTTACTTCTTCAAGGTCAGTTCCAAGCATTGAAATTCTATCTTTTAGTTTCTCATCTGATAGTTTCTTTCCAACTAACTTTTCAAATATTGCTTTGTTTAGTTTGACTGTTGGCATTTTATTTCATCCAGTGCTTGGTCTCCCTTAATTGTTTAATATCATTTTTGTAAAGTTCTCTGATATCTTTGATTTTGTAATATTCTAAAATGATCCTATCAAAGCCTGGCCCCCAAGCTAAGACTGGTATATCTTCACCAAGTAAAGGTATTACTACTTCTGGTCTAAACATTCCTGCGCCACCTAGCTCCATCCATTTTTTGTGAACTGGGTGGTAAACATCGATTTCAACTGAAGGTTCTGTATATGGAAAATGAGCAGGTCTAAACCTTGCTTTTGGGAATCCCATTTTTGCAAAGAATTGTTTTAAATAACCTAACAAGTGTCTAAAGTTTGCATCAGGGTCGATAACAATCCCTTCTGTTTGGTTGAATTCGAATAAGTGTGACCAGTCAACTGCTTCGTTTCTGTAACATCTACCAAGAGCAAAATATTTTTTTGGTAAATCTGATTTTTTTAAGTTTGTAATTGTTCTTGCTGAAAGTGATGTTGTGTGAGTTCGCATTACATTTTTCTTTGCATCATTGGGATCCCAGCTGTATTGCCAGCCTAGGCTTTCCTTTGTACCCTTTTCATGAGCTAATTTTACTTGGTCTACAACTTTTTTGTCAGGAAGTTTTGCAAGTTTGCAATCTTTTAAGTAAAAAGTGTCTTGCAGTTCTCGAACAGGGTGGTCCTGTGCAGTAAACAATGAATCGAAAACCCAAAAACTAGAATCCAAGTGTGGACCTGTCATCTCTTCAAAACCCATATCAAGCCAGATTCGCTTTGCATATTGTGTTGCAGTTTTAACAAAGTGCCTCTTCCCACCATCAATCTTTGGAACATTGATTTCAACATCGTAGTGCCTGAACTCTTTATTGTTCCAAGTGCCAGTTTTTAGCATTTTTGGTGTTAGGGCTTCAAGCATGTTAGTGTTTAGCTTTTTTTTGCTTAATTTCTTTCCTAGGTCTGTAAGCTGAACAGTTCTTATTTTTTCTAGTTTGGTTTCAATTAAATTCTTTCTTTTGTTTAGGTTTGTGTAAGCAAGTTTTTCTTCTGCTTTTAATGACTTCAAATCTTTTGGTAATGATTTTAAGAATATTTCTTCTAGGAATTCTTTTTTTGGTGCATTTTTAATTTTAATCTGTTTGCCAAGTTCAATGATTCCTCTTTTCTTTAGTTCTCCAATTGCTATGTTTAATTCTGACTTAGGAAGTTTGATATCTTTCATGGCTTTTGGAAGCTCTTTTAGAAGTCTTCTTTCTGGAAGACCTTTGTCCTTGTATTTCTTGCCAAGCTCGCCTAAATGGATTATTTCCTTCATCTCAAGCTTGATTTTTAGCACTTTCTTGTTCTCAAGCCATTGTAAAGCCCTCATAACCTCTACATCTTTTAATTTTGACTTAATTGTTAGTTCTACAGAATTAATGTTATCCTTTAGTAAAGGTAGAACTTTTCTTTCAAGTGGATGCAGTGTCTTTACTATATCTCCCATTGAAGATGATATACTTAATGGATTTTTAAAGGTTTTGATGTGATTAGTAAACTATATATATGAAAATATCTGTTATATGGATATTAAACTAATGTTTAAGAGGTGATAAAATGAAAAAATTGATTATTGGATTACTAATATTCGCTATGTTATTCGTTACTGCATGTAATGTAGATTATGGTGATGTGGCTACAGAGCTTAGTGAAGAGCTAGAAGAAGAGGACTTAGAAAAGTTGTCTGATACTTTTGTTGTATGTGATGATCCTTATATTAGGCATGGAACTGAGTGTTGCTTAGATCAAGATGGTGATAGTATTTGTGATGATGATACAGCAGTAGAAGTAGAGGATGATGAAGCTGTAAATGAAGCTGACGATGATGTAGTTGATGAAGTTGATGAAGTAAGTTTGCCTGAAGAGATGGGCTGGGTTGTTTACACTGAGGAAGAGTTTGAAGGTGAAGTGTATTATACCTTAGGTAGTTGTGTTGACACTGATGCAGAAGATAGGCATGATCTAGACATGGATGGTTATGGTCTTGCTGGCACTGTTACTGTGACTGATGAGTTTGGTGTTGAAACTGTTTACACTGACTCTTGTGCAGATGATGATCAGTATTTAACAGAGTACCGGTGTGATTATAGTCAATATGATGAAGAACTTCGTGCTACAAGGCTTGGTTATACTATGGAAGAATTTTCTTGTGGTATGGCAGGTGCAACAACTTGTGTTGATAACACATGTATTGGTTATTCTAGTCGTTACGACGAATAACTTTTTTTCTTTTTTTAAATTAAGAAAGAAGGTTTTACAGCCTTTTCAAGTTCTTCCAGTTCATTTCAAAAAGCTGTGAAAGTGACTGTGCAAAGTATGGTGTGTTAACCCAAACTCCTAAGTCATAAGCTTCGTGAACTTCTTGATCATCTGCAAGCATGAACATTAGTTCATTGCCATCAACAATCATGAACCTTGCTTTAGTATCATCACAACCTCTAAACTCAGCTAGGTCTCTGATTTCTTTTGAAAGGAATGAAAGTTCTTTAACTGGAGCTGTAATTTTTACTTTCACACCATTTGCTTTAGCTTTTTTCAAAACATTTTTCAGATGGTCTAACTGATTTAGTAATGCTTTTTCAGTTGTTTGAATATAAACTGTTTTTTCTGCGTTAGAAATTATAGTTTTAAGATGTTCATGGACATTTTTTCTACCTTTCAAAACACCTGATAGGTCTGAAGGTTCTAACTTGTCAATACCTTGTTTGTATAACAAATCAATTTCTTCGAAAAGTGGCGTTTCTTTAACTTCATTTAATGCTTCGATTTGATCGGTTGCACTAACTTCAATTTTCTTTTTTACTCTCTTTAGAATTTCTTCAGGTTGTACTGCAATATATTTAATTGGCTTGCCCAACTTCATTACAATAAAACCTTTCTTCTCAAGACTTTCAAGCACATCATAACTTCTGCTTCTTGGTACATTTGAAATATCTGCTAGTTCACCTGCACTAGCTACTCCTCTTGAGAGTAATGCTGTCCATATTTTCACCTCATAAATGTTTAAATCGAATATTGATCTTAGTTTTTTTAAAAATTGTTCATTTACTATCATAGTTCCAGCTCCTTTGCTACACTAGAAAATTAATGTGTCATTTATAAATGTTTCGTTTTTGTTGTTACTGTGAGGTGTTAAAAACAAAGAATTTGGGTGTTTTAAGGCTATATTTGGCTGTTCTTTGACAATTCCATAGCTAGGATAGCCCCACCAAATGCTATTATAATTGCTCCTATAAGTACATAAATATAGAAGGATATTTCACCTAGTGTTGAGCTGAAGAGTAGTAATTTCTTTAGTATACCTTCGCCCATTACAAATGGATTGTAAAATAATACTTTTCTTGTTACGCTGGACATTACTTCTAATGGTAATATTGTGTTTGAGAAGAATAGTAAGATTATACCTAAAGAGATTGCTGATAAAGTCACTGATTGTTTTGTATTGAATGTGTAACCTATGATCATTCCTATTAAAATGAAAACTGCTGCAATCAAAACTAGTACAATTCCAGAGTAAAAGAATGTTAACCAACTTATATCACTGAAAAAGAAGAATAGAACAGTTAACATTGCTCCTATTTGTAGTACTAAAACTGTTAGATTGCTTATGAACTCTCCCAATAAAGGTAGCATGATGTTTGTTGGTGTGATGTAGTTTCTAAAATGTGCTGATGATGCTCTTTCTGAGATGATTGATGATGAACTTATCAAGAGTGATACAAACATTACTAATAAAACTAGGATTGATGGAAGGATATAAAGTAAGTATGAGTTTGATGAGCTTATTGGCTCGATGGATGTTTTGATTGGTGTTACAATGTTGTCAACGTTTGTGATTTTGATAGTGTCAATCTGTGTTTGGATTTCTCCTAAAGAAGTGTCAATGGATGCAATCTTTGTTGCTTCATTATCAAGATCTGTAGTTATTGAACTTAATTGGGTGTTTACTGTATCAACTGATGTAGATGCTGTTGATAGTTTGGTTGTTATAGTACTGTAGCTACTTTCAACACTGTCTATTAAAGAACTAAGTGTTGAGAAAACTGAGCTACTTAGGTTTTGTGCGCTTTGAATGCTTGAAATTTCTGAGTCAATGCTGGTTGTGTCTAAAGCACTGTAGGTTAGGTCTAGTCCACTTGCTTCTGATGTTGCTGAGCTTGCACTTGATTGAAGTTGGCTATTGTATGATTGTAAATTGTCAACTGTTGCTTGTGCTTGTGTAGTTTCTGTGTTTACTGCATCTAGTACTGTTAGAATCTCTGTTACCATTCCTTCGCTTAATTCTGAAGCTTCAATACTTACTTTGGATGAGATTTGGTTTGAGATTAAATTGGCAATATTAATTCTTGAATTGTCTACATAGATCGTTATGATATTGTTGGCACTATTGTCAAGTATCATATTAGATGGAAATATGAGACAGACTTGGAAATCATCAAATTTGATTGAGTCAATACATGCTTCTTCTGATTCTAACTTTAGAACGTTGTATTGAGAATCAGACAAATTTGTTACAATGCCATCTGCGATTGTAGAATATGATTCTGAGTAAGTTGCAATGTTTAGGTCATACAGTGTTGAGTTGTTAAAAAATAGTGCTACTAGGAAGATTATTAATAGTGGGCCGAAGATGAAAACAAGTGAAGATACTCTATTTCTTATTAATAATTGAAAGTTTTTGATTACTAGGAAGAACAGTTTTATGAAAGGGTTTAGCTTAGGCCTTTCTATGAAAACATCGTACTTTTCTTTAATTTTTTCTTTGTTTTCCTTTATTTTGTCTACTAGCTTGCTCATTTTTTTGTTAGTGCTTCAAACACTTCTTCAATGTGTGGTTTTGTTACTTCAATGTCTCTGATTTTGTCTCCTTTGTTTCTAACTAGGGTTAGTATACTTTGTAGTAGTCTGTCAGAGTATGTAGTGTATAAGTATAAATGGCCATATCTCTCATAGATTGATCTTATGCCCATTTTTTTAAGACCTGGGATTATTTTTTTGTAATCTCCTTTTTCTGTTGAAAATTTGATTTCTTTGTTTCTAGAATATCTATCTTTTAGTTGATCTGGTGAACCATCTGCGATAATCTTTCCATGGTGTAAGATTGCTAAATCATCACAAATTCTTTCTGCTTCATCAAGAAGGTGTGAGGTCATTATTATTTTTGTGCCTTCATCATCGATTTTTTTAATTAAGGCTAAGATTTTTTTCCTTAGAACTGGGTCCATGTTACTTGTTGGCTCATCTAGGATTAGTACTCTTGGTTTGTGAATCATTGAGCATGCAATGTCTAGTCTTCTAAACATTCCTGTTGAAAGTTGTTCAACTGTTAGATCTTTTGAGTCTGCCATGTCAATGAACTTTAGTAGTTCTGGTATTCTTTCAGCTAAATTTTTCCTGTTCATGTTGTAGAGTCTACCAAAATGGATTAGGTTTTCTTCAACAGTTAATTTTTTGTAAACAGAACCTGTTTGTGATGCAAAACCAAACATTTGTTTCATTACTCTTTGGTTCTTTGAAATGTTGATACCATTGTATTCAATTGAGCCTGAATCTGGTTTCCAATAGTTAATTAAGAGGTTTAGTAAGGTTGTTTTACCACAGCCACTTAGGCCCATGATGCCAAAGATTCCTTTTTGGGGTATTGATAATTCGAGATTGTTTAGAACTTTGTTTGATCCAAAGCTTTTTGAAACTTTGTTTATCTTAAGAAACTCCTCTTTTCCCATATTGTTTTTTTTGGTTTTCGCATTAATAAAGTTTTTGGAAAAGTTTATATAGATTTTCTTGAAATAATGTTTTTAGAAAATTTATGGAGTTGATATTATAATGGCAAGAAAGAGACCTATAAGAAGGAAAAAAAGGATTGTTGTGGATGAGGAGAGTATTGCTGCAATGGTTGGGACAGATGTTCTTGGTGCTGCAAAGAACTTGTATAGTTTTACTCGAGATGGTGGCAAGTTAAGTGCTGGTTCTGCTGTTGATCCTAGAAAAGTTTATAGAGATGCTGCAGGCCATCTGGCAGTTTTGGTTTTTGGCCCTGGAGCAAGACCAAATCAGGATCAAGAGAGGGATTTGAGGAGATATGCTCGAAAACTTGGAGAACCTCTTTCTGAATATAGGAGTATATTCAAATAAGAAAAGAGTTTTAAACTTTCTCTTCTTTTAATTTCTTTATGAAGCATACATGGCAGATAACTTTAATCTTGTTATTGTTTTTCTTAATTGCACAATTCATTGGTTTGGCTGTGACTGCTGAGTATATAATTGATGATGATTTGCCATTAGGCATTGAAAGGCCTGAGATTGAGGAGAGTACTTCTTTTATTCCTGTGTTTGTGTTTATACTTGTTGCCACTGTTTTGGTTTTGGTGTTGTTAAAGTTTAAACTGTTTAGGCTTTGGAAGTTTTGGTTCTTACTTAGCGTGTTTTTCTGTTTAACAGTGAGTTTTAATGCTTTTATTGCTCAGATGTATGCTATAGGGTTGGCGATTGTGTTAGCGATCTGGAAAGTGTTAAAACCTAACATGTATGTTCACAATTTTACTGAACTGTTTGTTTATGGTGCTTTGGCTGCAATATTTGCGCCGATGTTTAATGTGTTTTCTATTGTTTTATTATTAATACTGATCTCAGTGTATGATTATATCGCTGTTTTCAAAACTAAGCATATGGTGACAATGGCAAAGTCGCAAGAGAAAGCTAATGTGTTTGCTGGATTGTATATTCCTTATGGTAAGAATGTTGCAATTCTTGGTGGTGGAGATATTGGGTTCCCTTTACTGTTTGGAGGTGTTGTGATGCATCAGTTTTCTTTGGGTTTGTTAAGTTGGCAGTTGTATTTAATTCCTTTAGGTGCTGCACTTGGTTTGATGACTTTGTTTTTGATTGGTGATAAGAAAAAGTTTTATCCTGCAATGCCTTTTGTTACAATTGGATGTTTTGTTGGTTTGGCTTTAGTTTATTTGTTTTAATAAACAATTGCAACAAGTTTATATTTAATTTGATCTCTTCTTACTTTGTTTGGATCCTGTGTAAGGTTGTTATCGCCTTTTAGAATGTAGTATTCACCTTGCGAGTCTGTCCCTGAGTCTATGATCCTGTGAGAGACTAAGTTGTCGTTCCATTCTGCGTCATAGGAAACAATGTCGCCAACTTCTAGGTTTACTTCTTCTGTAACTAGAATCTCTATACCATTTGCTGTGGTGTCAATTAAAGGGTCCATTGAATCTGTGTTAGAGTATTGTACCCAGATTGCATCCTGGATTTGTATGAAAACACCTTCATCTGTGATTAGAATTTGGTTTTCTTGGATTGTGTCTGATGGTGAACTTTGTTCATCAGGTTGAAATGAGGACACAACCAAAACCATTAGCAAAAGTACTATCACCAGAGGTAAAATTAGTTTTTTCATTAATTTCTGACTTTAAAGGTTGGTTTATAAGAGTTATGAACTAAACTTGAACTTTGAACTGTGCAATGAATCTTTTGAAATCATCTTTTGGTATGCTTGCTGCTGCTGCAAATGCATGGCCGCCACCATATCCATCAATGCCATCCAAAGCCCTCTTGATTTTTTTAGGTAGTTCTATTGTGTTAGACCTGAAGCTCATGATAATTCTGTCTTCTTTTACTCTTGCTATGATTACAACTTTGTTTGGATGTTTGTACCTTAGGTAGTTTGAGATTGGACCTGTGAAACTGTCCTTAGAAGTGTAAGTGTAAACTAGAACTTTGCCTTCTGCTTTTGTTTTTAGTGCATCATCAAGTATTCTTTTGTATTTTTTGTTAGTTTTTTCAAAGTGCCTGTAGATGAATTTTCCTCTTGGTGTTTCTTGTTTAAGAATTTCGTAAGGTGATTCAATTCTGGTTAGTACTTTTATGCATTTGTTTGTGTCAGAAGTTGTGCCTTTAAGTACAAAGTTGAATATTCTAACCAGTTTTCCTAGTTCTGAGTTGTGCATTATTTCTTCGGTGTTGATTTCTTTTGGTAGTAAGTCTGGATATTGTTTTTGGAACTCGTCCATGTAGCTAGGGATGTAGTAGTCTCCTACACTGCCAACAATAGAGATCCACATGTCATTCTCTGCAACTTTGTATGCCCAGTATGCAACTGGACTGTTGTCGTCTTTGTCATGAAAGTGTGGATTGTAATAGTGTACTCCTTGCAGTTTATTAATCTGGTGGTGGTCAATGTAGATGATTGGCACTTTTGCTTTGTCAATGAACTCTTGTGGTAGTACTGGTTTATCTAGAATGAACACTTTGTCTGCTTTGTATTCTTGGATCTTGTGAAGGTAGCTGATATCTACCTGCGGTGGGCCTTTGATAACAACTCCATGGCCTCTCTTAATATGTTTCCAAAGGATCAAAAATGATGCTAAACCATCATGGTCATCGTCGAAAAGAAACAAAGGATTTTCTGATTCTTCAAGATGTTTTTTGATTTCTTTGATTTGAGTAGGTAATATCATGTGCTTTAGAAAGAATTAGCCCTTTTTATTTCTTTTTATAGAAGTCTGTATAGTCTGCAGGTGGAGCTTGCTTAATTGGGGCGAATTGGAATGGTTTATTTGAGCCACCTTTCTTGCCTACTTTCTTTACTGTTGTGAAGTAATATATGATTACTGCGACTGCTGAGATGATCATTACAATTAGAATGAATAGGATTACTGTTTTTGTTGCACTTTTCTTTTCAATGCACTGTCCTGCCTCGCAAACATAACCTGATTCGCATGGCACGTCCATTAAACATGTTGAGCAGGTTTCTCCATCTTCAACAATTCCATTGCCACATTTTGCTGAGCTTGTTTGTTCACCTAGTATTGAGTCAACTGCTTGGTTTTCGTCAACTTCTGTTAATGATTCTGTGCCTACTGTAACTGTCCATGATTTGTCAGTTGTTGTTGTGCCATCTGAGACTGATGCTTTCACTGTGAATGTTCCTGATTCTGTTGGAATATAAGCAAATTCACCAGTTGTTGGAGTTTGGGCTGTTGATCCTACATACCAAGTGATTGTTAATGTATCATTGTCTGCGTCAGAGTATGTTACTGTAAACACTTGTGTTCCATTCACTTCCATGGTTGGATTTGAATCTGGTGAGTAAGTGTCAATTGTTGGTGCATTGTTTGTTGATGATGAGTTGATGATTAAGTAGATTGTAGTTGAAGTTGTAGACAGTGTGCCATCAGTTGCAGTGAAGGTTGTGCTTGTTGTTCCTGTCCAGTCTGTTTCAGGTGTGATTGTTACTGTGTAACCTGAAATGCTGATGTTCATGTGTGATGCATTTGATGTTGTGTAGTTTAAAGTGTCACCATCTGGATCTGTGAAGTAGTTGTTAAGTAGTAAAGTTGAGTTTGTGTCTAAGGTCATTGAAATGTTGGTAAAGTTTGTTGTGATCCTTGGTGCGTCATTGACTCCTGTAACTGTTAGTGTTATTATGTTACTTGTGTTTGTCATAGAACCATCTGATGCTGTGAATGTAATTGTTTCTGTGCCATTCCAGTCTGCGTCTGGGTAAAGTGATGCAACTCCACTTACTAATGAAACATTAATGTTTGAGTTGCCTGAAACTGTGTAGGTCATGCTTTGTGAATCTGTGAAGTAGTTGCTTAGTGTAATATTATTAGTTAGGTTTATGTCTTCATTCCATGTAATGTTTTCTATTGGGCCTGCGAATGCTGGTGCTGTGTTTGAACCTACTGTGAATGTGTAGTTTGAACTTGCGAACTTTGTGTCAGTTGTGCTTGCAGCTAGGCAGTTCCATTTATATGTCGCTGCTGATAGTCCTGAAAGGTCTACTATTTTGGATGCTGAACTTCCTGATACACTTTGAGCTGAACCTTGTGAAGTCCATGCTCCTGAAACATCTGTGTAGAATGTTATTGTTGAAAGGTCTGCATTGTCATCGGTTGCAGTGCAGTTTAGTGTTAGTGAACTGTCTGTTATTACACCATTTCCTGGAGAGTTTAGTGTTACTCCTAAACTTGCTGATACTGTTG
>CAYFIU010000017.1:0-12293 GCA_964343245.1 Candidatus Woesearchaeota archaeon
CATACCTTTTCAACTTTTTCTTATCAAAAGTCATAAAACCCCTAGATAATTTTTTTTTCTTTGTTGCTTTTTTCACATAATTAAAAAACACTTTCTTCAACTTAGTACCAACACCTTTGCCCCTATAACCTTCAACAACATTCCTATGAAAATGTAAACAACCCTTAGGTCCTTTAGGAACATCAGTACTAAAAACTTTTTTGATAAATTCTTTATCTTTCTTAGAATAAACAAACAAGTAATTAAATAAGAACCTTGGAACCAAACTAAGCATTATAAGCTTTGACAACAATTCATATCTCTTAATATTTACACAACCAGCGATATAACCTACCACTTTACCTTTTTCTTCAGCAACAAATATACTCTTTTTCTCAAAAAGAGTATAATATCTTGTAAACATTGTAGCCCAGAGTTTTTCATCACTAAACAAAACATGCAATCCTCTCCCTTGAAAAGAGGTGTCATTGCAAATCTTCCTTATTGCAGCCTTATCAGAAGCCCCATACCTTCTTATTTTCATTTCAAACCTCTCATATACTTAACTAATATATCAACATCCTTTATCTTATTTAACTCTTGCCTAATAATTCTAGAACCTTTCAAACTCTTTGTAAAATCCTGAGCACGCATCTTAAGGTTGTGCACATCTAAAAGCCCATACTTTTTACAATTCTCATAATACTCTAAAAACAAACCCACCTTCTCCTTCTTCTTAGGCTCTTTACTAACCTTACCAGTATCCAAATAATCCCAAACTCGAGTAAAAATCCCAGGATCACCCAAAGCACCACGACCAATCATGACACCATTGCAAACCTTCAATAACTCCTTAGCACTAACACCATCAACAACATCACCATTTCCAATCACAGGAATAGAAAGATCCAACTTTTCCAAAGCTTTCCAGTCAGCCTTACCACTAAACCCTTGCTTGTAAGTCCGAGCATGCACAGCAATCGCAGAAGCACCAGCATCCTCAACAACCTTAGCAATCTTAACCAAGTTATTCTTATCATAACCCAATCTTATCTTTGCAGTAACAGGCTTTGAAGTGCAACCAACCAGAGTAGAAATGATTTTGCCAATCTTTTCAGGCCTTTTTAGCAAAGCAGCACCAGACCCAGAGCCAACAATTTGATGCGCAGGACAACCAAAGTTAAAATCAATTATATCACCTTCAATCCTTTCAACAGCTTTCTTAATAGGATCATCTCGCAAACCAAACAACTGAAAAGAAACAGGCCTTTCATCTTTACAAGTCAAACACATCCTCTCAGTAGCTTTGTTATTCCTAGCCAAAGCATTAACATTAATCATCTCAGTGCATCTCAACCCAGCATCTTTACAGAGCAATCTGTAAGGTAAGTTAGTAATGCCAGCCATTGGCGCAAGAACAAGATTATTCTTCAGTCTTATTTTCCCTATTTTCATGGTAAAATACGGACCTGGCAGGATTTGAACCTGCGACCCCTTGCTAGCTCCAACTTAACAGTCATAGGAGGCAAGTGCTCTTTTCAGCTTCGCCAAAACCCTTCTGACGAAAGTATCCAAACTGAGCTACAGGTCCTTACATCTTAAAAGAAAGTTCTCATATTTTAATATATGCTTTTTGTTCTGAGGTTTGATTTCTTCAAACCACCGAAGTAATTGAGATTCACCTTTTAGTCTAATTCCACATTTATACTTTATAACTCTAAAATTTCTAGATTTTAAAACTTCAGAAAGTTGTTCTCGTAATGTTTCAAAAGAAGTGGATATTTCTAAAATAGGATAAGGATTTCTATATCTAGGATCTAAATCAAAATAAAGACTTCCGTCAGTATCAAATAGGCCCCTAATTATAAATTTAAAGCAATCCCATTCTTGAAATAATTCCTCGGGGACCTTAAGAGCAATTTTTTTTCCAATAGGGAATCTCAAATAAGAATTAAAGAACTTAACTAATTTTTTATGCCCAAATGAAAATTCTCTACAATTCGTTTTGGGTTTTATTTTTATTGACCCAGTTCTGCCAAATAAAGCAAAAGCAAACATTTCTATTCTTAATAAATATTCTTCATCATCAAAAAGATGACCACTAAACCAAAGGGTCCAAGAAAATTTTTTCTCTTTTTTGTTCCACTGTTTACTTAACCAACCATCACCTAAAAGAGCCCCATAAAACTCTAAGAAGTTTTTATTATAAATATCAACAACTAAATCCTCTTTATACCTTCGGGATTTTTTACCTCCTGAAGATTGCCTTTCAACAAAGAAATTAACACCATACTTTTTTTGTTGTGCTTTATAAGATTTTTTACCACCCAACCTTTGACCCCAAGAAGAGGATCTTTTTTCTTGAACAAACTGCTTATAACTATTAAGAGAAGGATACCTTGAGATATAAAAATCAAAAAAATGTTGAGGTAAATGCCTAACTTCATAAATCCAATTTTTAACAGTAGTAGGAGGGAGGTTTAAAGATTTTGCAAATTGATTAACATTCCTCTTTTCCAATAAAAACATCAAATCTTCTAGAAATAACCTCTGCTTACCCTTTTCAAAAATTATCCTCATTTAAAATAACAAGATAAAAAAATACTTAAAGCTTACCCCTACCAAACTGAGCTACGAGTCCATAATTAAAAAAGAAATAAAAAGGCTATTTAAAGTTAACTAAACCAGCCATAAAGCCTAAGAGCTGTCAAAGAGCTTTTTAACAAAACTCCATCCCAAAAACTCTTGGTTTCAATAACAATCAAATCATTACTTTTTGCGTCAAAGAACTCACCAATAGGATCATCTGAGTCCTGAATAGCATAAACAGTGTCAAAGCTAGCATAAACATCTAAATCACTTTCAGCTTGCTCAAGAACAACACCAGTAATAACTCTTTCCTCCAACTGCAAACCTACAACAAACACACCAGCAGAAGTGTAAAAATTAATCAAATCATCATCATCTACAAACTTCAAAGCACCAGGAATCTCAACACCTTGCAACCTTTCAAGCTCTTCTAACTCTTCATCAGTTATTGCTACGTCTCTCATTTCTAGTTCTGTATAAGCAAAAACACTGCTCACCATCAAAACCAAAATTAAAATACCAATTATTCTTTTCATTTTATCCTCTTATTACTATTTTTTCTCCAGCATCCAACAACTCAACAACATTTCTTCCAACATCAGACTTCTTATTTAACTTAATCTCACCACGTTTGCCAGAAGTTGAAGTTAAAAGGTACTGGTCACCACAAAAGAAATCAACCTCTTTACCCTTATTCTTAATACTAAAAAGCAAAGTGTTCCCTCTCTCCTTAAGACTGTAAGATAACTTCCTTTTTTTAACTCTTTCAACCTTATTCTCATGGACATCAATACTCAAACCTAACTTTTTTTCAATCTTACTAATATTTTGTCCTTTAGCACCAACCAACTTCCCTTTCTCTCCAGGCTTAACATAAACTACAATCTTATGTCCACTAACAACCTCAACATCACAACCAGGAGAATATTTTTGCATCTCTCTCTTGATCTGTTTTTCGGCTATACCTTCAACACCAGTTTTTGCTTGACTACCAATCGGAATAACAACTGTCTGTTCTCCATAAGAATATATCTCAAACACCAAACTATGCGACTCAAGATCATGCACCTCAATAACAGGACGAGCAAGATCAGCTTCAGTCATACCAGAAGGAACCTTAACTTTCATACTAACAATCAACACTTTAGCAATTGCACCTTTTTCAACAAAGATAATAGTATCTAAAACAGAAGGAATCATCCCTACTTCCATACGTGAGATAAACCTTTGCACAGCATCAATTGGTGAAGCAGAATGCAACACTCCCATCATACTACTTCCACCTAACCTTAAATCAACAAACAACTTAAAGTCAGGGGTATCTCTCATCTCATCAAAAATAATGTTATCTGGCCTAGACAAGAACAAAATATCATGAATCTCCTCACCAGAAGCAAAGTTTTTTGAATACTGTGTAATATCCTCACTCAAAATTAAATCCCTTGGACTTTCAACAGTTTTAACAATCCTACCATTCTTTGCATAATACTCAGCTAAAGACTGACAAAACGTAGACTTACCAGAGCCAACTTCACCAGCAACAAGAACACCAGAAGCTCTACCCTTCAATCGATTAAAAATCACTTCAGGCAAATCATACTTATCTAAACTTAATTGAACAATAGGCTTAACAGCAGTAATCTCCCAAGCATCTGCAACAGGTGGCCGAACAATCACAATCCTATAATGACCATACTGAACAATTGTAGATCCACGACGAGATATCTCAACAAAAGCACCATTCCTTTTCCTTGCTCTTTCAACAATCTCCTTAGCAAGATTTTGGATATCTTCCTCAGTTAATTTCTTTTTATTAACAGCAACCAACTCCCAAGCCCCAGGTTGACCTTTCTTTGCATATGCAACAACACCACCTTTCAAATGCACACTCATAGTTTTGTTATCAAAATATTTTTCAATAGTTAATGTCTCTTTAACCTCTTGTTCAATATGCATAACTTTCAGACCCAAAGCTTTAGCACTTTCAGCTTGAACCTTATCAGCAGTAACCAATGTAGCCTTTTCAGCAAAAGCAACATCAATAATCATAGCATCAATCTCACCACCACGCTTAGCACCTTTAATCTGACCCAGGTTAGGTCTCTCCCCATAAAAAGTAAGCTTAACTTTTTTCCTTTGCAACTCCTGCAACTCTTCCAACCCTAAAAACCCAGTTTCACGACCAGTATTAGCTTGGTTTTCCAACTCAGCAACAACAGCCCTAGGCACAATAATTTCACCTTTTAATTTTTTATTTTTTACATACTCTGTAATCAACCTTTCAATCAAAACAGAAGTATCAACAACATATTTCATGATCCCCACCTCACATTTATTTTTTCAGATCTAATCATAGTATCATCATACCACACTTCAATTGAAAATTCATCTTCAACATCTTCCTCAGGAGCATACAAACTAATAGTTACCTCTCTGCTATCACCCTTTTCAATGGCAAAACTTTGCTTTGGACTTATCTCAGACACATAATCAACATAAACATAATCAACAAAAGCAGTAGCACCACCTTCATTATTCAAAAAGAAACTAAAATCAGAACTCACAGTGTTATCATACTCATGCAACTCACTTGGCAAACCCTCAAAAACTAACTCAGACTCACCAACATAAAAATATCCATAATAAACACCAAGTGCAGTAGATAACAAAGTTAGCAAAGCAATAAACAACCCAATAGTCTTATACATACCCATAGCTTACACTAATTAAATAATCTATATAAACCTTTCTTAAAAGAAAACAAAACTACTTAACACTAAAAAACCTGTCATGATAAATGTAACAGTTACAAGTTCAACAGCCCACTCTTTTTCAAATTGTTCCATACCTACCTATATAACTAGAACCTTTTTAAACTTTTCTCAAGAACACCAAGAATGCAGTATGCCCTAACATTTGATTCAAAGGTCTTACCTTCTTACCTTCAGCAACCCACTCTCTCTCCAAAACCTCTATAATCCTTTCAACAATAAACTCATCCTTAAAACTTCTAGTCAAATCACTAACTTGTGTAACAGTTGGCAAATAACAAACCAAAAAACCACCACTCTTCAAACCACTATAACAAACATCCAAATAATCCCAAGGATTAGGCAAATCTAAAACAATAACATCAACATCTTTTTTATCCAAACCAGAAACATCTTCATTAACAATATCAACATTAGTCAACCCCAACTTCTCTAAATTTTTCTTTACTAATTTAAAGTTACTCTCAACTTTCTCAAAAGAATAAATCTGCTTACATACATGCGCCAAACAAGAAGTCAACATCCCAGACCCAGCACCAGCTTCAACACAAACAGTTTCCTTACCAATTCCAGCATAAGCAATAATTATTCCAATATCTTTCAAATGCATAACAGCAGCAGCCCTTTTGATCTTTTTCAAACTATCAACAAACTTTGCATCAAACATAATAAACTCTTTTCCAGTGTTACTCTTAACCCTATTACCAACAAGATCACCTTCTTTAATCACACCATACTGAGTATGCACATCACCCTCAAAGTGATAAAAAGTCTTTCCTAACCTTTTCAAGATTTTCTTCATAACAACAGAGAAAAAACTTCAAGTTATAAACCTTACTGATTTAAAGCAAAAACAAAGTATTCAACACAAACCATAACAAGCACTAAGAAAACATCAAAGGTGTAACATAAACCTCAATCAATCCAGCAGCAATAATAACTAACATAGCAATAATAACCAAATTAACAGCATCCCTCATAATTATTTTAAAATTTTCATTACCCATCTTATAGTTCAACACACCTAAAGATATCAAACCACCAGCCATACCTCCAATAAAATACGCAATAATCTCAAAGATACCATGGGTCATATACCTCAGCAAACCAAAAGATAACACATGCATGTAACCAGCTACCTTAGCCAGACCAACAGCACTAGCATAAACACCAATTCTATCTCTAATAAAAGAACCAATTGCAGCACTAATAACAGAAGCATTCCATGTTAAGATAAAGATCGCACCTGCACCATAGAAAAATGAAAAGAACACACAGAAGAACAACACTTTCAAATTATTACCAATAATTGCAGACAAAAAAGTCCAAGAGGTTGCATTACCAGAAGTTAAATTTCCATTAATAGCTTGAATAGTAGAAATCTGTGTTGAAAACAAATCCAAAACAAGATCAGCAGGCAAAGTTAGATACCAAACAACCAAAGCAGCAACATACCCTAAGAATAAAAAAATCAAAACCCTAACACCATAATAATGTCCTTTCAAAATCTTAACTTCTTTTCTATCTTTAATATCTCTTTCAGCTTCAAATTTAAGGGTTGCATAGACCAAAGGAATTGAAGCCATTACAGTCAAGAAAACCAAGATCATACTAGACTCAGACCTAAAGATCCATAAACCTAAAAACACAGCCACAGTAGCATACAAAAACCCTAACAAAAACACATGAATTGGTCTTTTCTCTGCATACTTCACCCCTATCAATGACTCAAGAACCATAACTACATTCACTACAGTTGAGTATATAAACTTTTTTATTTTTTAAACTGTCACATCACCCCTAGTGAAAAGTAACTAGTATAGCACGATAAAGTTTAAAAAGAGATCAAACAAAACTGCTTTTTAATTAATAATTATAGGAGATGAAAAAAATGTCAGATAAACCAACACAATTTTTTACACCAAGGGACGATCCCGAAGCAAGAGGACAAGAAAAACCAAATGCAATAGTTATTGTTTTAGAAGATGAAGCTACAATGAGAACAGCACTTTGCCAAGGCATTGATGCTACACCAGGATTGCAAGCTTGGCCTGTTGAACCAACAGCAGATAGATTAACAGAACTAAAAGATGATGCTTTACTATATGGGTGGAGAACTACAGAAGGAAGAGATGTTATGGCTATTCTTGATGTAAGCACACCAAGACCTTATGGAACACCTGATTTCCCAAGTGGTTTTGCAGCAGCAGCATACCTTGCAAGAAAAGACATCCCTGTAGCTTATTCTACATCACTTGCTCAAGAAATTAGAGAACATGAAGGATCATCTGCAGTACATATCCCTCAAGGTACAGAAGTTCTACAAAAAACAGGAAACTTAATGACGACTGTTAGAAACGCAGTACAAGCAGCTAACAATACTCTTGCAGCATATAGAGCAAGCAAAGCACCTGCAGAAGAAAAATAAATTTCTCCATCTTTTATTTTTTTATTTAATTTTAATTATTTTCTCAAGATTGCATTTTTATAGGTAAAGTAAATGTTAATTCTAAACCACCTTCAGGAATTGCTCTATATTCAACAGACCTAGCTACTTTATAGGTTAATTGTGTGCCACTTCCAGTCCCTCTTCCTTTATCTCCTATTTTTGTAGAGAAATGTTCTCCATTATTTAACTGGTTAACAATATCAGCAGAAACAACAGGCCCACTATTCCTAACAGTAGTAGCTAAAACTCTATCCTCAACAGCAAAACTAACATCAAGCTCTCCCTGAGGCCCTTGATGTTCTGCACCATTATTCAAAATATTAACAAGTACAGTTTGCAATTCATCTCTTATACCATTAACCACAATATCAGGAATTTCTTCCACAAAATTAACATTTGTATCAGTATGTGAAAAACTAAAATCTTCCAAGACAACATCCCACAGCTCCTGATAAGGAACAGGACCAACTTTAGTCCTAACCTTTGATCCACCAAGAACACTCTCTAATGTAACAGCATGCCTTTCAAAACTACCAACAGTTTCTTGACAAAAAGAAACTATTGCATCAAGAACCATAGCATCCTCAGGAGACTCCCTCCTGACAACATCCAGATCCAATCCTGCAAATGTCATTGCCCCAGCCATAAACCCCAAGTCACCAACAGTATCAGGATCCAAACCTAATTGAGGGTACTTTCTTGCAAAAGGGGGTAACAACGCAGTTTGAAAGTTGTACACAATACTTTGTGCACCTTCAAGAGCACCTTTAACTTTGTGCACTACCTCAAAATCATCTTCAGCAGCAGATCTCAATCCTTGAAGTTCTTCAACCCTTCTAGTTCTCTCTCTCATACCTCTTACTAAAGCTTTATTTCTTTTCTCTAGCTCCCTATTATGAGCACGCAAAACCATTTGTACTCTATTTGCTTCATGATTCCTCTCTGCAAAATCTCTCTGTCTTTCAAGTAATAACCTATCAGCCTCCTTCCCAGGGAAAGGAATACCTTTTTCATCACACAATCTACGCAAGAAACGAATACCAACAGTAGGTAGAGAAACCTGAGGCTTCATTCTAATAATATACCTACAATGATCAGAATCTCTTACCTCACAAGCCCTATGTTCAACACTTCCACCTTTCACACCAAACATCTCATCAAGTAATACACGATACATAACTTCGGTTTGTAAACAATCCCCAGTTAAAACTTGTTCTAATCCTTCCTCACCTAAAGCATCTTCTAAACCAGTTTTGTAATAGTCTTTAGTTCTTCTAGTAATAGTCACCATTGCTTGAGGATTCCAAAATTTCAACCTACCCCCAACATGATAAGAAGCACCTATATCAGTAGCATCAGTATATTGAGCATTACCCCTAGACATAAACTTAAAGACAACATCTGCACCAAAAATATGTAAAGCATGCAAGAGCGCATCTCTACTTTCAACAAGGGAAAACCTACTAAAATCCTTAAAAAAAACATCTGGAGCAACACCTAAACCTTGTTGATCTAAAAAATCTAGTCCCCCATAGGAAAAAACAGGCAACACCCTATAATCATTCCAATCATCAGGACTCAAGGCAGAACCTAACTCACCCCCAGAACCAAATAAATCAGGAAAGAATTCAGATTGCAAATAATCTAAAAAGGGTCTTTGGTCTCCCTCAAAATAAGCAGCAACTGAATTAACAACAGCAAGAGGATACAACTCCCTACTCCCCTGTGTAGATTTAAAGTTTTCACTATCAACCTTCCTTGCACATTTAGAAGCAATTTCATGAGGATCCATTTTGTTACCACTCCAATATCAGAACACAGTTTAAAAAGATTATGGTTCTAGACTAAATAATTAGTTAATCTTAAATAAAAGAATATATAATATAAAAACATGTTTAAGCTAAAATTGGTGAGTGCTTTTGAAGCAAAACTTCTGAATAGTTATCCCTTAACAAAAAAGTTTATCTCTTATATCCCACCAAGTATACTTGAAAAATTATCCGAAATAAAAGCCTATGAAATGTATAAGCTAGCAAAAGAGAATGTTCCTGCCTACAAGAAATTTCTAAGACAAAAAAAACCAAAATCCATTATAGAAGTTCCACAAACAGACAAAAAAAACTACATCAGCAAATTCAACTACGAAGACAGATGCCAAGACGGGAAATTTCCAAAAAAAGGCAATGTTGATGAATCATCAGGATCTTCAGGTACTCCAACAAACTGGATAAGAGGTGTTGAAGAAGAAGACCTTTTGTTTAAAGCTGCAAAGTTTGAGTTTTATTATACGTTTAACGCACACAAGATTGATTACATCACTTTATCGGCTTGGTCATCAGGTCCTTGGGCAACAGGTGTAAAATTTTGTGAACTTTTAGAACATTACACATTAGTAAAAAATACAACACCAGATATAAAAAACATAATAAAAAGTTTAAAGACCTTTGGAAAGAAATATAATTACATCATTGGAGGCTACCCTCCTTTTCTAAAACAATTGTTCGATGCAAGAGGGGTAAAATGGAAAGACTACAACATCAACATAATAACAGGAGGTGAATCTACACCAATAGAGTGGAAAGAACACATAAGACACAAATTAAGAGATAACGCAATTATCATTTCATCTTATGGAGCATCAGATTTAGACATAGGGATAGGATTTGAAACACCATTTTCTGAATTCATCAGAGTTTTAACAAAAAAAGACCCTAAACTAAACAAAGAATTATTCAAAACAGATTTTAATCCAATGTTATTCCAATTCAATCCTTTAATGCACTACATTGAAAATACTAACAAAAAAGATTTTACAGTTACAACATTAGATCCAACAGTTGCATCACCAAAAGTAAAATACAATATCCACGACGAAGGAGGGAAGGTAACTTATAGTCATATGCTAAAAGTATTAAAAAAGGAAAAACCAAAAGAACTTAAAAAATTCTTAAAGAAGAACAAAACATTAAAATTACCTTTCTTATATGTCCTAAGTAGATGCGATGGAACAATCTCTTTGGATGGAGCAAACATCTATCCAGAACAAATTGAAATAGCAATCGATTCAAACCAAAAAACTGCAAAAGAAACTAACAGGTTTATGATGCAAAAGAGATACAAAAAAAATGAAGATGTAGAATTTAATATCTTTATAGAACTTAAAGCAAAAATCAAACCAACAAAAGAACTCGAAAAAACATTCAAAAATACAATAAGAAAAGGACTAATAAAACTAAACAAAGATTACAAAGAGTCTTATGAAAAAAATAAAAAGCTTGCACCAAACATAAAATTTTACCAATATAACAAAAATGACATCTTTAAAAAACAAAACAAAAGAATAAAGAACAAATATATTCTGTAAGTACAACACCGAAATTCTTAAAAATGCTTTTTAAAAAAGGGAACTTATGCCTTTTAATGAAGAAGTATTAGGAAGGATTGGTATTGCTGAGGAAGTTACACTTAGAGATATGATTGAGCCAGGAAACAAATACCATGCAACAGATATTAGCCTTGTTGCAAATACAAATGTCACATATAATGGACCTGCAGGAGAGCAAAAACTTCAAAATTGTTTCTTAAGCCCAGAAGCCATTATAGCGATTCTTAGAGAAATATTGAATAATGATGAATTAAGAGTACTAAATATTCCAATAGATTCAGACGCAGAACCAAGAGTCGATTTAGAAAGAGACCCTCCAAACTTAGATATCACAAAACAGCTGGAATTCAGCATTAATAGAAAAGATTGGAGAAGATGCAGGATCAACGTAGGATCCTGCGAAAATCCAAGAGGCAGTACACCTGGTTATGGTATAACAATTAGGATTTTAGATTATGAGGTCCCAAGATTAGCAAACCTTGGTTTTCCTCAACATATTTATCACTGGATTTCTCAACAAAGACAAGGCTTAGCTCTTATTTCAGGAGAAACAGGATCAGGAAAATCAACAACATTAGCTGCAATGTTAAATGAAATGAACCATACATTACCACCAGCAAGAGCAGGAAAGATAATTACATTAGAAGATCCAATAGAATACGTACTAGAACAAGTAAAATGTACACCTTTCCAAAGACAGTTAGGACGAGATTTTAGCACTTTCGGAGCAGGAATAAAATATGCCTTAAGACAGAATCCAAGAATAATTCTTGTTGGAGAAATGAGAGACGCAGAAACAGTAAAAGCAGCACTTGCAGCAGCTGAGACAGGCCATTTAGTTTTATCAACATTACATACAAGAGGAGTAGAAGGAATCCCAGGCAGAATAGCCTCATTCTTTGGATCTGATGAAGAAAGAGCAATAAGATACAGCCTTTCTCAAAGTCTCATAGCTGCAGCAACACAACAATTAATTACAGGAAGAGACAACCAAAAACATCTCGCAGCAGAGTATCTTATACCAGGACCAGGGACACCAGGATTAATTGCTCAAGGGAAAGATGATAAACTATTAGAACAAGGATTTGGTTCAGGAAGTGAAAACCTAAGACAACCAATG
>CAYFIU010000018.1:0-12277 GCA_964343245.1 Candidatus Woesearchaeota archaeon
GTTTTGATTGTCAGGGGCTTTGGGTTGAGAGAGAAGAAGAGAAAGAGCTCGGGTTGAGAGATAAGAAGGATATTGAGAATTTTGGGATTTTGAAGTTTGTGCAAGCTTGTAGGAAAAGGGTTGAAAAGTTTTCTAAGGTTCAAATTGATCAGTCAGTAAGGTTAGGAATGTGGTCTGATTGGGACATTGCTTATTATACAATGAGCGATAGTAACAATTTACATAATTGGATGTTGATGAAACATTATTTTGATAAGGGTTGGTTGTATAAGGGTAAAGATGTTGTGCCTTGGTGTTGGAGATGTGGTACTGCAAGTTCTAAACATGATATTATTACAGAGGGTTACAAAGAGGTTACTCATAGTGCACTTTATATGCAGTTTCCTATCAAAGGGAAAGAGAATGAATACTTTGTGATATTTACAACTACGCCTTGGACTTTGCCTGGTGATGTTGCAATTGCTGTTAACGAAGATGTTGTTTATGCAAAAGCTAGTCAAGATGGAAAATTCTTTTGGATTGCTGAAACCAGGTTGCATGAGCTGGGAGGGGATTATGTTGTTCTTGAACAAAAAACTGGAAAAGAGTTGAAAGGTTTGGAGTATGAAATGCCTTACAAGGATTTTGATGCGCAAAAAGATGCTCCGCACAAAGTTGTGTTGTGGGAAATGGCTTCAGAAGCTGAAGGTACTGGTATTGTTCATATTGCTCCTGGTTCTGGTGCTGAAGATCATTGGCTTAGTAAAAAGATTGGGTTGCCTGCTATTGATTTGTTGGATGAAAGTGGAACTTATTTAGAAGGTTATGGTGATTTTAGTGGAAAAAAGTATTCTGAAGTTAATAAGATGGTTATCAAAGATATGACTGAGAGAGGTTTTATTTACAAAGTTGTATCTTTTACTCATAGGTATCCACATTGTTGGAGATGTTCTGAGGAGTTGGTCTTTAGGTTGGTGGATGAGTGGTACATTAAGTGTGATGAAATGAGAGAGCCTTTGAAGAAGGTTAATAATAAAATTAAGTGGTTCCCTGAGTATGGAAAAGTTAGGCAAGATGAGTGGTTTAATAATATGAGTGCTTGGTTGATTTCAAGAAAAAGGTATTGGGGATTGCCTTTGCCTATCTGGGAGTGTGATTGTGGTGAGATTTTTGTTGCTGGGAGTTTAGAAGCTTTGAAAGAGGTTGCTGTTGATCCTAAAAAAGTTGATGAGTTGCCTGAGGTACATAGGCCTTGGGTTGATGATATTAAAGTTAAGTGTGCTAAGTGTTCAAAGGAAGTTACTAGGGTTGAAGACGTTGGTGACGCTTGGCTTGATGCTGGTATTGTTCCTTTTTCTGCTTTTGGTCCTTACTTAGATAATAAAAAAGAGTGGCAAAAATGGTTCCCTGCTGATTTTATTTCTGAGAATTTGCCTGGTCAGTATAGGGGTTGGTTTAATGCGATTTTTTGGTCTTCTGTTGCTTTGACTGGTCGTTCACCTTTCAAATCTATATTAGGGTATGAAACTCTTAAAGATGAAAATGGTGATGAGATGCATAAAAGTAAAGGTAATGCTATTTGGTTTGATGATGCTGTTGAAAGGATTGGCGCTGATCCGATGAGGTTACTTTACTGTTTGCAAGATCCTGTTAGAGAGATGAGGTTTGGGTTTAATGTATTGAAAGAGCCTCAACAGAATATTAATATTCTTTATAATATGAGAAATCTTGTTGAAAATGTTGAAGATGTTGTATCTTTAAGTAATGTTGCTGATAAGTGGATTATTAGTAGATTGAATACTGTAATTAAGGAAGTAACTGTTGAGTTGGAAGCTATGCATCCGCATTCTGCAACAAGAAAAATCTTGAGTTTTTGGTTGAATGATTTGAGCAGAACTTATATTCAGTTTGTAAGGCCTAGGTTGGCTGATGGTGATAAAGATGCTTTGTTTGTTTTGAAGAAAGTTTATCTTAATATTTTGAAAATGTGCGCACCAGTGATTCCTTTTGTTAGTGAATCAATTTTTGTAGAGTTGAAAGAGAAGTTAGGGTTGTCTGAAGAGTCAGTGCATCTTTGTGATTGGCCAAAGTGTGATGAGTCTGAGATTGATTTAGAGTTGGAGAAAGATTTTGATGTTGCTTTTGGTGTTATACAAGCTGTTCTGGCTGCGAGAGAGAAAGCTAGGATTGGTGTAAGGTGGCCATTGGCTAAAGTTACAATTGTTTCACCTGATAAAGCTGTTAAATCTGGTGTTGAAAGGTTAAAGGGTTTGATTTTAAGACAAGTTAACATTAAACAGGTTGAGCTTGTTGATAAAATGAAGGGTGTTAAGGTTGAAGCAAGTCCTAATATGAATGCAATTGGTAAAAGTTTTAAGCAAAGTGCAAAAGCTATTTTGGCTGAATTAAATGATGGTAAGTTAAATGAGCTGGTTGAGAATAAAACTTTGAAGGTTGGTGATTTTGAGTTAGATCTAAGTCATGTTTATATTAAAGAAGAGGTTCCTGAAGGATTGTTTGGTTCTGATTTTGGTAGGGGTGTTGTTTATTTAGATGCTAATCAAAGTGAAGATCTTTTGGATGAAGGTTATATGAGAGAGATTGTTCGAAGAGTTCAACAGATGAGGAAAGAGAATGGTCTTGTTAAGAGTGATGTTATAGAATTGAGTCTTGTTGGTTTTGATAAATTTAAAGAAGAGATTGGTAAAAAGGTTGGTGCTTCTGAAGTTTACTTTGAAGACAAAAACTTTAGTATTAAAGACGACTTTAAAGTAAAGGGTAAAGAATTTAAGATTTCTTTTAATAAAATAAAATAAAAAAATTAGAATTGATAAGCCATGTTCAATACAGCTATTGGATTTTGAAGGATTCCTTCAAAAATACTTGTATTGTTGGTTTCATCAAATTCATTAATTTCACTTAGTGGGTCAACTCTAACTTCAAAACCATAGCTTTCTGAAACTAGCTGGAAATATGAAGTCATTGTTACCAATGAACTAAAATCTACAGTTCTGTAATATGTAACTGTGTTTCCTGCAGTCAAGTTAGTCATTGTAAAGTCATCCCTAACTGTGAAACTTCCATCAGTTGCAGCAAATTCTGTAACAACATAAGCATCTTCAAGATCCATGTATCCTGTATTAGTTGCATTGATTTCAAATGTAACTTCTGCATCCCACAATGATAAGTCATAAATTTCGATTGAATCTATAACAAGATCTGCTTCAAACATTTCATAAGCATTCCATGTATCTGCATATTGTTCATCATTGTTAGTTTCATCATCTTCATCTATAACACTTGTTGAATCTGCCATTACTGCAAAATCAATTTCTGCGCTTTCAAGATTTCTTAGTTCTTCAAAACTTACTAAACACATATGGGTTTGAACATATCCACTTTGCATTCCTTGTATGTTAATACTACACATGTCTTCAAGGTTCATGTCCATGTACATGTATCCAATTAGGTAAAATGAATCTGTAATATCTTCTGTACCTAAATTCTCAACAGTAATTGAAAACTGTGCTTGAGCGTTAGCTGGATCTGTACTAAACAATTCTAAGTTTGTAACTGCTAGGTCCACTGCTGGTTCTGTTTCAGTTGGTTCTGTGTAACTACCTGCTTGTAAAGTAACGCTATGTGTTGCTTCATTATTTGCTTCATTTGTTTCTGTGATCACATTTTGTGAATCAACTGTGATATCGAAAGTCAAAGTTGCTTCTGTTAATGAACCATCATTGAAAGCATCTGTTAATGGACTTGCATCAAAAGTGAATAACAAGTATCCAAAATCTCCTGCATTCATACCAGAAACAGTTTGTGTTTGTGTTTCATATAATCCTAGTGAACTAAAAGTAACTTCAGTTTCATATGAATCAGTAATATCTTCTGTTCCCCAGTTTTCAAAAGTGAAACCAACTGTTGCGAAACCATTTTGGTCAAGTTGTAAAAACTCTGTATTTGTTATGGTTAAGTCATAGTTTGGTGCATTTACATCTAAAACTGTGATTGTTATATCTACAGAAGTTGAATCAGTTCCATCATTTGCTGTGATAGTAGCTGTATAAACACCTGCATCACCTGTAACTGTTTGCCATTCACCATTTGCATCTAATGGACTTGTGTAACTTAGGGTTACATTGTCACCATCTGCATCACTAGTTGTAGGTACAACAGTAACTAGGTCACCTTCAGTAACACTAACATCTGAAGCACTAACTTCTGGAGCTGTGTTTGTATTTGTAGTTCCATCATCTAATACTGTTATTGTGATTGTTACTGAATTTGTATCTGTTCCATCATCTGCTGTAATAGTAGCTGTATAAACACCTGCATCACCTGCAACTGTTTGCCATTCACCATTACTATCTAATGGACTTGAAAATGTAACTGTAACATCGTCACCATCAACATCTACTATAAGTACTGTAGTTGTTACAAGGTCACCTTCTGTAACTGTAACATCTGAAGCAGTTAATTGTGGTACTGTGTTGTCTTCATCATCATCGTCATCAGAACTTTCATCTTCATTAATTGTGATGTCAAAAGTTGTGGTAACTTCACACTGGCCATCATCTGCTGTAACTGTAACTGTGTAGTCGCCAGCATCGCCTTCTTCAGTGATCCATGTAAATTGATTATCATTTATGTCTGCGCCTGAAACACCATCAAATGTGTATGTAATATTGTTACTATCTATATCAATAGCTCCAACTTCTACCATGATTGTGCCACCTTCGCCAGATTCTATTGCTGGAATCTCTGCAAGGTAAGGACATGTATTGTCAGAACCTGAATCTGAATCGGTATCACCAGCATCTAGATCATCAATTTCAATTTCAATCTCAACTTCGTTTTCTGAAGCTGATAGATCTTGAAATCCAGAATATAGAGATACACAACCCAAAGCCAAAATTCCTAATAGAATCAATACTGCAATTGCTTTGAATATTGTATTTTCTTTCATTTTTAGCTAAAAACCTCTGATTTCATTACTATTGAGGGGTAAGAACTAGTATATAAATGTTGTGTTTCTGTTATTACTTGAGAGGGATTAATGTTGGGTTGTTCTCATTTCAGGTTGTATATCTGATGCTGTGAAGCCACTGAAGAAACTACTGGATATACGCCTTAATTCAGCTAAATTTAAGGCATTTCTTGGTCTTGGTGTCCCATTTTGAAGTCCAACATGGGTTATTTTTCCTGCTCCTAGCATTGAATCAAATGCTTGGAGGTATTTCATTGCTCCCGATACAATGTGCATGCCTGTTGGAAGTTTTTCACTGCAGTCTAATACTTCTGTTAGAGCAAGATATTCTAATGGGTCTTTAAATCCTTCTTTTCTTGTAATTTCGCAAAGTCTTTCCCATCTTGCTTGGTAATGGATTGTTGCTTCGCTTGTTAGTTCTTGGGGATTTGTTGAGCATTGAATTAATGGAGCATATCTTTTTGTTTCTTGGTTAAGATCTGCTGTGCCTATACAGAAATCAAGTTGAACTAATGAAGTTCCAGCATCTTCTTGTCTTAGGCCTACTAAATATGTTCTATCAGAAGGAAGTTCTTCAACAATTGTTTTTACAAGACCAAGTTCTATACCTTCTAACATAAATTAGGGTTTTAATAGAATATATAAAAAGCTTTTGATTTAATCTTTTGTGATTATTTCTGTAATAATTTTGCCTGGTTTTATGTTATTTCTACCTGCATCCTTTGCTTCATATAGAGCTTGATCAGCTGCTTCTTTAAGTTCGTATGCGATATTTGCAACTAATGATTCACTAATTTTTTCCATTTTCTTTGTTGGAGCCAAGCATGCAACTCCTCCGCTGATTGTAACAGAATTTCTGCCTTCTCTTTTTGTTACTTTTTTAATCCTATCCATAACATCTCTACTATCCTTTTCTATCGCCTTTCTTATTCTTTCTGCTCCCTTAATTGCTCTGTTTTTTGGCGTACCAATAAATAATACTGCAAACTCTTCTCCACCATATCTAAATGCTTCAGTTCCTGCTCTTTTTTTTTCTTTTATAGTAATAGCAACAGATTTAAGAACTTCATCTCCACTACTGTGACCAAAAGTATCATTGAAATCCTTAAAATGGTCAATATCTATCATAAGTAATGAAAGCTTGAGTTTGTTTCTTAGTGCTTCTCTTATTTTTTGTGGTAAAAATCTGTTATACCCTTTTCTGTTAAAAATTCCCCAATCCTGTTCCATAACTGCTTCTCTTTCTATCCTTTCTCTATCGATTGCGATCTCTGCAGCTACTCTTTTTAATTCTTTTTGGGCTTTTTTCATTTCATCATAAATAAAGTACATTAATTCTTTCGGTTTGTGTGCTACATCTAATAGAAGTATTGTTGTATTAAGATATTCCAACTTTTCTTGGGGTGATGAACAACTCCTTAGGTCTCTTCTAACAACTCTTTTTGTTATTCTTTTCCTGTTACTCACTTCTAAAATTTTGTCCATTATTAACCTTTGTTGTTGTAAAAATCCTAGTATTGGTTTGATTATTTGGTCTCTTAAGTCTGCAATAAGTAAATTGAACTTTACATTTTGGCCTTGTAGGATTATTTTTGCACTTTCTAGTTCAGATGGGATAGTTGAAGTTTGAACTTTTTGAAATGAAATGTTCTCTGCTTCGAAGATTCCTCTAATGAGGTCTATATTTTGTTTTAATTTTCTAAAAAGAAGTTCTACTGTTTGATTTATTTCTTCTAATGTTGCCTCAGATGTTTCTTCAAGTGTCTCGTCGTGGCTGGCTTTGTAGATTTTTGTCCTTTGTTCTTCAAGGTCTGCTATCAAAAACAATAATTCGTCTCGTATTGCATAAGGGCTTATATCTTTGAGATGTTCTCTTAATGAGTCAATGCCTAGATTTAATTCTCCTACTAGTGCTTTTGTTGTTATTGTTTCTTGTTCAACTAGTTGTTCTCCTTTAAATTCTTCTAGAAAAAAAGGTTGTATTCCATTTTCTATGAACTCTACATACCTCTTTATTCTTTCTTTTTCTTTTTCTGTTTTTGCTGGAATTAAACTGATTATTCCTGTCATTGCTCTAGTATGCTGGTCTGCAGCTGCTAGTTTTCTTTTGAAATTTTTAATAAAAGCAACTTCTTGGCTGTTAAGTTCAAGTAACTCTTTTTCTAGATCAACTTTATTAGGCATAAACAGTGTATACTGGTGGTGACTTTATATTTCTTGTGCTTTTGTCTCTTTTTTGGGACGATTGCTTTATAAATACCTTTATAAAGGGTAGTTCATTTTCATTTATAAATACTTAAGAGGTTACTATAAAAAGCATATTGGAGGATATAAGAAAATGGTCGCGAAGAAAGAAATTAAAGTTCAAAATATTGTTGCTACAACAAGTTTAGAAAAGAATATACCTTTGGTAAAGTTGGCTGAAACCTTACCAAACACAGAGTACAATCCTGAACAGTTCCCAGGTTTGGTTATGAGGATAAAAGATCCAAAAACATCAGCATTGATTTTTAGTTCTGGTAAAATTGTTTGTACTGGTGCTAAATCTATGAAGAAAGTTAAAGAGTCTGTTAAACAGATTATTCAAAATATTGAAAAGATTAAAGTTAAGATTACTGTTAAACCTAAATATACTATTCAGAACATGGTTGCTTCTGGTAGTATTGGTATTGATTTGAATCTTAATTCACTAGCTGTGCAGTTGTCTAACACAGAGTATGAACCAGAACAGTTTCCTGGTTTGGTTTACAAGTTGCCTGGTACAAGGGCTACTTTCTTGTTGTTTAGTAATGGAAAGATTGTTTGTACTGGTACAAGGTCTGAGAAGAAGTTGCATGAAGCAGTTGATCTGTTGATCAAAGAGTTGGCTAAGATTGGGTATAAATAAACCCTTTTTTATTTCTTTTTCCAAAATTTGTAAGCTTGTTTTTCCATTTCTTCCAGTCTGTCATAATAGTCTGGAAATTCGTTTAAGTGTGCTAGTGCGATCTTGCCTGTGATTAAAGGGTTGTCATTACTAACATTGGTTTTCTTGTTGTCAAAGCCATGTTCTAATTCTACGTTCATTCCTCTTCTAAACTGGTCTAAATCAAACTTTTTCCATTTAATGCCTAGTTTGTCACCTATCTCTTTTACTGTCTTTTTTGTAAAGAATTTTTTTGCCATGATGTTATGGGGTTGCTGTGATTTATAACATTTTGCAAAAGCAAACATTTATATATAGGTACAAAAGCCAAATATATTGTATTAGAACGTGATAAGAGAAAGCACTTAATCATTTCAATGAATATTTCGCTTTTTCTAGAGAAGTGCTAGTATAGGAGAATTAAAATGAATAAATTTGAAGAGTTTGGACTAAGTAGTGAATTACTTGGGACAATTAAAAAACAAAATATTGTTACACCGACGCAAATTCAGGCGGGTTCAATTGGGCCTATTTTGAAAGGACAAGATGTTATTGGAGAATCTGCTACAGGTTCAGGTAAGACCTTAGCTTTTGGCTGTGGTATTGTTGAGCATGTTGTTCCTGGAAAAGGTTTGCAGGCTTTAGTATTAACACCAACAAGGGAACTTTGTGAGCAAGTAAGTGGAGCTTTGAAAAGTTTTGGTGGTGGAAAAAAGTTGAATGTATTTTCTGTTTATGGTGGTGTGTCTATTGATAGACAGATTTATAATTTGCCTAAGGCTGATGTTGTTGTTGCAACACCTGGTAGGTTGTTAGACCATTTACAAAGAGGAACTATTTATCTTTCTGATATTAAGATTTTAGTTTTGGATGAAGCTGATCGTATGCTTGATATGGGATTTATTGATGATGTAGAGATTATTATTCGAAAGTGTCCTAATGAAAGGCAGACCCTATTCTTTTCAGCAACAATTTCTGGAAGGATTAAAGAGTTGGCTAACCATTATATGAAAGATCCTGTAAGGGTTATGGCTAGGCGTGAAGTTGATCCTACAAAGTTGAAGCAGATCTATTATGATATCCATAAAGGTATGAAGTTATCATTATTGGTTGGTTTGTTAGCAAAAGAGAAATCTGGTCTTGTTATGGTGTTTTGTAACACTAGAAGCCAAACTGATTTTGTTGTGACTAACTTGAAAGCAAATAGTATTGATGCTATTGCTATCCATGGTGGTTTATCACAGAATAAGAGAGGTAAGACTTTGGGTATGTTTAATGATGCTAAAGCGCAGGTTTTAGTTTGTACTGATGTTGCTGCACGTGGTTTGCACATTGATAATGTTTCTCATGTGTATAATTATGAAATCCCAAATGATCCTAAAGATTATGTGCATAGAATTGGTAGAACTGCTCGTGCTGGTGAAGAGGGTAGAGTTGTTAACTTGATTTGTGAGTATGATCATGAAAACTTTGGTCGTGTTATGGAGTTTAGATCTTTTGAGATTAAAAAACTACAAGCTCCTTATGTTGAGAAGGTTAAAATGATTAAAGTTGAGTCTCGAAGAGGTTTTGGTGGTAAAAGATTTGGACCTCGAGGAGGCGGCTTTGGTCGTGGTCAGGGTGGTGGTCAACGAAGAGGCTTTGGCCGTGGAACACCTCGAAGAAGGTAGTTTTATAAACTACTTATTTTTCTTTTATTTTTATGTATGTAATTCATTATGATGAAATTGGTTTGAAAGGTAATAATCGTAGATATTTTGAAAATCAGTTAGTTAGGAATTTGAAACAGTTTGGTGATGTTGTTAAGAAGAGGAGTTATATTACTCTTGATTCTTCTGAAGATGTTAAAGATTCTGTTGCTTTAATCCCTGGTGTTGCTTACTTTGGTGTTGCACTGGAGGCTGAATTTGATTTGAATGATGTTGGTGCAAAAGTTTTGGAATTGTTAAGAGGTAAAGATTTTGCTAGCTTTAGAATTAACACTGTTAGGCGTAATAAGAAGTTTAGTAAAACTTCTAGAGAGGTTAATGAAATTTTGGGTGGTGTTGTGTTGGAGAAGTATGATTGTAAGGTTGATTTGAAAAATGCTTCTATAACTGTTTATGTTGAGGTTTGTGATGAAAGCATTTTTATTTATACTGCAAGAGTTAAAGGTGTTGGTGGATTGCCTGTTGGTAGTGCTGGTAGAGTTGTTTCTTTGTTGTCTGGTGGGTTGGACAGTCCTGTTGCTTCATTCCAGATGATGAAGAGGGGTGCTGTTGTTGTTTTTGTGCATTTTGTTAATAAAACCCAGCAATCTTGTGCTGTTAAGGATAAGATTAGTGAGTTAGTTAATGTTTTGTCTAAAGTTCAAAGGAAGTGTAAGTTGTACATGGTTCCTTTTGATGAAATTCAGCAGGAGATTATTGCTAAGGTTGATTCTAAGTTTAGGATGATTGTGTATAGAAGGTTTATGATGAGGATTGCTTCTTTGGTTGCTGAAAAAGAGCATTGTATGGGTTTGGTTACTGGTGATTCTTTATCACAGGTTGCTTCGCAGACTGTTGAGAATTTAGATTGTGTTTATTCTGTTGTGGATGATGTTGTTTTGAGTCCTCTTATTGGTATGAATAAGGAAGAGATTGTTAATATTGCTCGTAGGATAGGTACTTATGATGTATCAATATTACCTTATGGTGATTGTTGCAGTTTTCTTATTGCTAAACATCCTGTGATTAAAGGTAAGCGTGAACAGTTTGAGAAAATTGATTCTGAGTTGGATTTGAGTTTGGTTGAGAAAGCTTTTGAGAAGAGTGATAAGATAGTTTTATAAACACTTGCTTGATCCACAAAGTCCTATGTTAATATTGCCAGAACCTACTGGAGTAAAAAATTTTATTTAGATAGTGGTAGGATGGATGTTCCTATTTTTAGTGAAAGAGAATTGTATAATTGTTTGTGTGCCAGGTATGCTAGGTTATGTGCTGAAAACATGTTTGGACAAAGGTTTCCTGTTGCTGCTGCTTGGGATATGGCAAATAGGCCAAATGTTTTAGCAACTCCTTTGTTAATGAAGAAAAAGATATCTGAGAAATTTTTAATATTTTTATTAAGTGTTTCTGTGGGGGTTTTGTTAGCTACTGTTTTTATGGAATTTTTACCTGAGATTATTCATGAGGGTTATTCTGTTTTGGTTGCAATTTATGTAATATTTGGTTTTATGGTTATGTTTATTTTGGAAAAGTTTGTTCATTGGCATCATTCAAAAAAATGTAGTCATGGAGAGTGTCATGGTCATGCTTATAATTTAGCTTTAGTGAATTTGATTGGAGATGGTGTTCATAATTTTATAGATGGATTGGTTATTGCTGGAGCTTATGCTGTAAATATTGGGTTGGGTGTTGCTGCAACTATTTCTATTATTTTTCATGAAGTTCCTCAAGAGATTGCTGATTTTGGAGTGTTGCTTTATTCTGGTTGGTCTAAAAAGAAGGCATTGTTGTTTAATTTTTTATCTGCAATTGCTGCTATAGTTGGAGTTGTTGTTGGTTGGCTTTTACTTTCAGATAGTTTTATTAAATTTATTTTGCCTTTTGCAGTGGGTAATTTTTTGTATATTGCTGCATCTAATTTGTTGCCTCAATTGCATAGGCATTGTAAGTTGAAGGATACATTAGTTCATATTTTTGCTATTGTTTTTGGAGTTTTTGTTATATTATTAGTTACGTTGTTTGTGCCTCATGTACATTGAAGCATATGTTCTCTAAAGAAATTCATTGATTTTGGAAATTTGTTAATTTGTTCTATTGTCTTTTTGTATTTGTTTCTTAGTTCTTTTGCTTGTTTTTGTGTTAATCCTTCAGAAGATTGGTATGTTATCTTGGGTTTTAGTAGTGTTCTATTTTTTTCTTTGATTGTTATTTTGTATTTTTTTGGATTATTGTAAATATCTGTTCCTTTTTGTAAACCAAAGATTGAAGTTGAAATTAGATCTATGTAAGGATTATTGTTTTTTAAGAAGTCAATGGTGTCTAAGAACTCTTGTTTTGTTTCTGTTGGGAATCCAAATAGGATGTAAGTCATGTTTTTGATTCCAGCTTTGTGGCTGTTTTCTAGTACTGTTTCTATGTCTTTTTTATTTGTTCCTTTGTTTATTAGTTTTAAGATCCTATTATTTCCTGACTCTACTCCCCACATGATGAATGTTAGTCCAGATTGTTTTAGTTGTTTTAGGATGTTGTAGGTTAGATCTTTTGTAGGTCTTAGTTGGCAGGTCCATTTTATTTTTAATGGTTTTAGCATTTCTGCTATTTTTAGTAGTCTGTTTGTTGGTATCATGTCATCTATGAAGAAAAAATGTTTTGCTTTTGATTTGATGATTGTTTGTTTGATAATATTTAAGTCATATTCTTTGTAAGGTTCAT
>CAYFIU010000019.1:0-11901 GCA_964343245.1 Candidatus Woesearchaeota archaeon
TGGAAGCGACAAAGACTTCATACTAACTATTGAAGAGTTTGGCCAGTTACCTGCAAAACAAATGGTTACAAAAGCATCTGAGATAATTTCAAAACAATTAACAGAATTAACAAAAGCAATTAAGGCAAAAAAATGAAAACAGATTTAGAAAAAAGAAAACTTGTATCTGATTTGAAGAGAACCAAAGTTAAACTATGGTCTGCAATAGCAAAAGAGCTAGAAAAATCAACAAAAAGAATGGTTGATGTTAATGTTTCAAAGATCCAACTAAACACAAGAGAAGGTGAAACAGCTTTAATCCCAGGAAAAGTTTTATCAATTGGTAAAATGGAAAAAAAGCTAACAATTGCCGCTTACAAATTTTCAGATAAAGCACTTGCAAAAATTAACGCAAATGGAAAAGCACTAACTATTCGAGAATTACTAAAAACAAATCCAAAAGGAAACAAGGTGAGGATACTAAAATGATTTTAATTGATGCAACAGATCTAATTGTAGGAAGACTTGCAACATTCAGTGCAAAGAAAGCATTGCAAGGCGAAGACATTAGAATCATAAATGCAGAAGAAGCTATCATAACAGGCAACAAAAAAGACATTTGCAAAAAATATCAAACTTTAAGAGAAAAAGGAGAACCATTCCATGGCCCTTTTTATCCAACAAGATGCGAAGCAATCTTGAAAAGAATGATCAGAGGCATGCTTCCTCATAAAAGAACAAAAGGCAGAGAAGCACTAAAAAGAGTTAAATGTTACAACAAAGTGCCTGCTGAATTCAAAGACAAAGAAACAATCACAATCAAAGAAGCAAATGTTTCAAAAGTGTTAAGCACAAAATATATTAAACTAAGACAACTTTCGGAGTTCCTAAAATGAAAACAGCACACGCATCAGGTAAAAGAAAAAGAGCTATTGCAAGGGCTACAATAAGCAAAGGCAAGGGCACAGTTAGAATAAACTCATTACTACTTAACATATTTCAACCAAGTTTTGCAAGAGCAAGGATTCAAGAGCCAATCACACTAGCAGGAGATGTAGTTAAAAAAGTCGACATCAAAGTTAATGTAAAAGGTGGAGGCTTCCAATCACAAGCAGAAGCAGCTAGATTAGCTATTGCAAAGGCACTTGTTGAATACACAGGTGACAAAGCATTAAGACAAACATTCCTTAGCTATGACAGACACCTTTTGATTGCCGATACTAGGCGAAATGAACCTTCAAAACCTAACACTTCTAAACCTCGTGCGAAACGTCAGAAAAGCTATCGATAGATGATATGAGGAGTTTTAGTTTCTTTCTTTAAAATTCTTAAGAATTAAGAGGAAAGAGTCAAACTAAACACAGATTAATTAGTAAACTATATTTTAGAGTATCAAGTCAGTGACAGTGACATGGGTGCGCGCAGCACTTATAAACTGAATTTTCTATAGTTTAAAATATGGAAGAAAAAATAGAATTATCTAAATATATACCAAAAAAGGTAATCTGCGGAAAGAATCAAAATAAATATCCTTTGACTGTAGAAATAAAAAGTGATAGAATTATTTTATCTTACCATACAAAACTTTCTAATCAGATAGGACCTTGTGCTACAAGGAAGTATTCATGTATTATACCAAAAACAATCTCTAAAAACCAAGAAAACTATGAAGTTCTAGGATTGCTTCAAGCAGAAATGGGAAAAACACAAAATGGATGTATAACCTTCCCAAACAGTGAGCCAAAAATAATTAATAAAGTAATAAGATTTTTTGAAAAAGAATTTGATATCCCAAAAACTTGGTGGAGATGGTATCTTGCTGTAAATATAAAAGAGCCACAAGATAAAGAATATAAAAATCAAATAGAAAAAAAGGTTTTAAATTACTGGGTACGAAAGACACCTCTAAAACTAAACCAATCAAATCCAAAAAAAGTAACTTACAGAAAAGTAGAACACACCAAATTAAAGGAATATTATTATGGATGTCTGATGATCGAGTATAAAGATAATATATACAGTCAAATTATAAAAATATTTTTGAAAAATACTACCAGCAATATGAAGCTAGAAAATACAGACAACATTCGGGCATTTATGAGAGGCCTAATCGCAGGAGAAGGATGCATTGAATGTCATAAAGAAACCAAAAAATACAGAGTCCATATTTCAGTAACAGATCCAAAAGAAAAGATTAATTATGTTAACTTATTAAAGGAATTAAACATAAAGGCATATAATTACAAGGGAGACAAGATTATAGTCTCAAAAAGAAAAAACAACATCCAACTTCTAAAGCAAAAGTTAATGACATTACACCCCAGAAAATATAACAAATTCCTGAATATGATGAAAAATTATCAAGGTATTGAGGAAGAAACAGGCTATTTTACTAAAGAGAAGACTCCCTGGAACAAAATCCCAAAAGAAACAATAGATCAGGTAATAGAAATTAAAAAGAAAAACCCAGAAATCTCAGTTAAAAAAGCTGCAAACCTGATTGGTGTTAGCCCCATAAAAATAAGTAGAGTTTGGAAAGAAAACAATCTCGGAAAAAGGTGGAATAAAACCTCTGAAAAAATAATTAACAACATACTAAAGCTTTGCATAATCTATCGACATGTATGTGATTATCAGATTGCTAAAAAGTGTAAGATACATGAAGGTGTTGTAAGAAGAGCAAGAAAGAAGTACAATATGCCTAAAATATACAAACCATATTCAAAAGAAGAATTTGAAGAAACCCAAATATGGTTTTATGAAAATCCAACCTTACGAAAGCTTTAAAAAGGGCTAAAAATTCCAAAGGAACAAGATGATTATACCTATTCGATGTCTATCCTGTGGAAAACCAATAGCTCACCTTTGGGAAGATTTCAAAGAGAGAAGAGCTAAAGGTGAAGCACCAAAAGCAATCATGGACGACCTAGGCCTTGAAAGGTACTGCTGCAGAGCACAATTCATGGGCCACATAGACCTTTTGAAAGATATTGCAAAATTCAAAAAAGGTTAAATACTTCTTTTTCTAATTTAATTCTATGAGAGATAACAAGTGGCTAGAAAAAAGGCTATCAGACATCTGGAAACTACTATTCCCAGAGGTTGAAAAGAAAAATAATGTAATAATCAGGTTCAAAGGTAAATGGAAAACCAAATTTGGCCATATAAAACTCCTAAAGAATAAAGACACAGAGATAGCAATCAACTCTTTATTTCAACACCCACTAGTTCCAGAGAATGTTATAGACTCAACAATAGCACATGAACTAATCCACTACATGCACGGTTTTAATTCTCCTTTACCAAGAAAGTACAAACATCCTCACGCAGGAGGCATTGTAACAAGAGAATTAAGGAACAGGGGCTTTGGTCATATGTTAATCAAGGAAAAAGAGTTTATAAAAACTTGGTTCAAAACATACAATAGAATAAAAGAAGATTTATAAATTATTAACACAGTATTATTCTTATGGGATTTTTACAATGGATATTAGGCAAGACACTTTTCGACGATACATTTGCTAGCTGGAACCATGAAATAAAAAGAAACAGATTCCCAGCAAAGGCTGCAACAGTAGCAGTAATAGGAATACAACAAGATCCAGAAGATGAAAGCAAATTAAAAAACCTTAAACACATTTTTGCAAATTACAGACCAAAAGGTTTAACAGAACCACAACAAAAAACAATAACTTCACTAAGAAGAAAGGCAATATACCACTGTAACCAAGCTTTATTAGATCAAAAGAAGAAAAAATACAATAAAGTAAAAGATACTATGGACGATCTAAAGTACATCATAGGCCCTACTTCTTAATCAAAGGAATTCTTGTATACCTCTTACAACCTTGACAATAAATTACAAGCTTACCATCTCTGGTCCGAATTCTAGAATTAACACCAGTTCTTAAAAAAGAATAACAATGCTTACAATATTTTCGTTTATACCTACCAAGAGGGAGATTAACTTTCATAGCAATCTTTCTAGCCTGAACAACATACTTGTTTGCTCTTTCCGCATTGTTTGGAAAAATTTTCTCAGCTTGTTGGAAAAGTATTTTTATCCTCTCCCTGGCTATTTTTTTCTCCTCTTGCTTGTTTCGCATAGAACTCTGTAATCTCAGAAGATATAAAAACTTATCTTCTTCTTAATCTTCTTCCTTCAAAAATATCTAAGTTGTCATCAAACGCCACATTATCAGCGCACCGAGACTTTTCCCTATAATATCTCACCCTCATATAATATAATTATTGAAATGAGGCTATATAAGCATTATGCAGCTACAATAGAAAGTAACCCCTAACTAGGAACTTGCAAACACTTTTAAAGAAAATATGAAAAAATTATATACCATATATAAGGCTTGCCTAACCACCAGCTGATGAATACTTTTTCATCGCAAAGTGCCACAAAATTAAAGAGATTCCAAAAATAATTCCTACGCTTATGGTTAATTGTAACACAGTCCAACCACTTAATCCTTCTAACAAAGCCTTTGCAGGGTAAAAACTAGCAACACCCAATGGTAAAAAGAAAGTAAACAACACCCTCAAACCAGAGCCATAAATATCTAAAGGATATTTTGCAAAATCCATAGTTCTAAAAAACAAAGCAAACAAAGCCCAGGATTTTATCAACAAAAAAGATAATGCACAAATAGTTACAATAATAGAATAAAAGAATAATAAAGCCAGTAATACAACAAACAAATAAACTAAAAAGTTCCAACTAAAAACAGTAATACCCAAAACAATAAAAGCCCAAACCAACAATGCAAACCCAACAAGCAACTCTCCAAGCCCATCCCAATCAAAAGAAGACAAAGTCAAATACACCAATGGGTTGTAAGGCTTAACTAAAACCGAATCAAACTTTCCAAGCCTAACCATATCAATCACCTGCACACCAATAAATGCAAAGAACACATGCGAAAAACCCATAGCAAATATCAAAGTCCCTTGAAACAAGATAAACTCAGGGAAAGTCCAACCCTCAATACCAGAAGTTGTTGTATAGATTAATAAAATGAATAAAGGTCCAATGAAATCACTTAAAGTAATAGCAAGACTCTTGATCCAAAAGTTCAATTTGTAAGCCATCTCAGCAGATAACCTCAGCGATGAAGTACGAACGAACAAATTCCAATGTCTACTCATATTCCCACCCCTGTTAACCTTTTGAAAGCAAACTTAGATTGCAATAAAACAATCAAGTAAAGTAAAACTAACCAAATAAACATAATACCCAAGTTTAACCAAATCTCTGGTATAGAATAAATACCAAGATAAATATTAATTGGTACATATTTCAAATACTGAAATGGTAAAAAAGCAAATATTTTTTGCCAAATCTCTGGGAAAAAACTTAATGGAATCAAACCCCCACTAAAAAAGATAATAAAAGCCTGTTTAAATTTAATTATTCCCCTAATCTCAGTCAACCAAAACGCTAGCAACCCAACAAAAAGACTGATCAAAAATAACAAACCCATTGCTATAATCAAAGATACAATAAAAAGTAAAAAATTTAACCAACTAACAAAAATCAGTCCAATAAAAAGGTAAGCAATTACTAAAGTAGGAACTAAACTAATAAGCACACTCATTGTAACAGTACCAAAATGAGTATACAAAAATATCCAAATAAAATTCAAAGGCATAAGATAATCATTAACAATCTCTCCAGATTTTACTCCATACCTTATCCAATTATCAATATCAGTAAATGTAAACATACTAACAATCATTGAAAGTGCATAATAAGCAATCATAGTTTCAAAAGTATACCCATTAATCATCTCAACACCATTGTACGCAAAGATTGCCTGCCAAAAATAATAAAGTATAATCAGAGTTAAAGGAATTCTAATTAAACCAACAAAAAAATCAAATCTATACTGCATACCAACCTTATAACTAGCCTTAAAAAGTCCTAAGTAGCCACCCATTTCTTCTTTTCCTTATAGATCTTTTGAATAATTTCCTCAATAGGAGGATCAGTTATGTTAATGTCTGCAACATCATAGTTAAGTAAAAGATGATCAATAACCTTCTTAATTTTTGTAACCTTAGTATCAACTTCAATCATTAAATGATAATCTCCCTTTTCTAAAAGCTTACAGCCTTTCAACCTAAACCCTTTAGCTTTCTCTTCAAATTTCACATCAACAACTTTATTGCTCATAACAGTTTCTTTTAACTTAGCCAAGGGCCCATCATAAACTATCACACCCATGTTAATGATAATAACTCTCTTACAAAGCTTTTCAATATCTTGCATATCGTGAGTTGTAACTATAAAAGTTGTTTTTTCTTTTCTATTAACATCCTTAACAAAATCTCTCAACCTATCTTTAGCAATAACATCTAAACCTATGGTTGGTTCGTCTAAGAGAACTACCTTAGGAGAATGTAACAAAGCAGCAATCAACTTACATTTCATTCTTTCACCCAAAGAAAGATCTCTCACAGGTGTGTTAACCACTTTTTTAACATCTAAAAGATTAATCATGTGATTCAATCTTCTCTTAAACTTATTCTTAGGGATTTTGTATATCTCTTGATTCAACTGATAAGTATCAACAGGAGGCAAATCCCACCACAACTGTTCTTTCTGACCAAGCACAGTACCCAAATGTTGAACATACTTTATTCTCTGCTTCCATGGAACATAACCAATAACATTAACCTCACCTGAAGTAGGGTAAAGAATACCAGAAAGTGCCTTAATTGTAGTACTCTTCCCAGCACCATTAGGTCCAATCAAACCAATAACCTCTCCTTCTTTAATCTCAAAACTGATCCCTTTCAAAGCATGTTTGTTTTCATACTTTCTATTGAAAAGACTCACAAAAGCATTCCACAAACCTTTACCTCTCTTGTGAGTTCTGTACACTTTTTTAAGATCCTTCACAGTAATAGCATTCATGTTTCATAAGAGAAAATAAAACTATTTAAAACTTTACTTTCCGTGCTAAAAAACTTCCATCAACTTCTTGATTTGCACAGCAGAAAGGTTCAAAACTTTTTTATCAAGCATATCTTTTGGAAACAAAGCAGCAACTTTCAAACTAGCTTCCCTTTTCTTCAATCCTTTTGCCATATAATGCTCTCTCAAAGCATTTCTGAGCTTTTTATCATACTGCAGATAAATCTCTCTCAAAGGATTATCACTCTGCCTAGGAGTCAAAACAACCAAAGCACTTCTAACTCTTGGCACAGGTTCAAAAGCTTCAGCAGGAATAACCTTAACCTTCCTGATTCCATAAAAGATAGGCAATATAAAGTTTAACTTACTCCAAGTTTTACCAACCAAAATATCAGCAAAATTCTCAGGCACAACCAATACAGCCTCCTCAAACTCTAACCTAAACATTTTCCATAACAAAGGTTCACAAATAGAATAAGGTAAATTAGATATACACTTAGTAAATTTAGGCAGTTCAGCCTTCAGAGCATCATCAAACATAAATACAACATTTTTAGACCCAGTAAACTTATCTTCCAAATCATCCATAAAAGACTTATCCTTCTCAACAGCATAAACCATCTTAGCCCTTTTAGCCAATCTTTCAGTTAACACACCTTTCCCAGGCCCAATCTCCAAAACAACATCCCACCTACCAGCATAGCTAGCTATTTCATCCAAAAGGTTTTCATCCACCATAAAATGCTGATCCATTTCAACTGCCATCAGCTAGAATTATTAGTCACAGTTTAAAATGTTTTCTATGCCTCAACAGCCAGCCTTAACAAACTTCAAAATACCTAAAAAATCTTTTTTCAAATAACTTCTCTTATACTTTCGAACCAAGGGAACCAAAGCCTCACGAGAATAACCATAGTTAACAATAAAAGTGCAAAACTGTGAAACATTCTTAGGTTTAGCAGTATAGTAACATCTTTCAAAATCAATCATAACAACTTCTTTACCAATCACAACATGCTTCAAAGGATGATGCATCTCAAGCTTATTTACTTTCATCTTATCCATAACAAAACATTGTTCCAAAACAGAAACCAACACAGGAACAATATCACCTTTAAAATCTTTAATCAACTCACCTTTAACAAACTCATAAGCAACAAAATCAGAAGAATAATACAAGAGTTTAGGCCCAATTCCCTTTTCATTCAATTTCAGCAACCACTCAGCTTCATTCAAAGCACGATCCAAATCAAAAAACTTTTTCACTGCAACCTTATCAATAAGAAAAATCTCCCCTCGCTTACCTTTTGCAAACATTTTCATAAATCTATATAGCACAGAAACCTTTATAAAATAATTGCCCTTATAATTAAATAAAATGGCAAGCATAAAAAGAGGTTTCCTATTATTACTATTCACAGCAGTCTTATTCTCCAGCTTTGTATCAGCTGGAAATTTTTCAGCACAAACAGGCTTTGACTGGCTATCAGAACAAAACTCTGGTGGTGCATTTGATGCAGATTTAGCAACAACAGCATGGGCAGTCATGGCACTTGATGCAGCAAGCTACGACACAACAGGCTCAGTTGACTGGCTATACGAACAAATGTCAACATCATACTGCTTACCATCTAGTTCTTGTACAATTGAAGAAACAGCATTTGCTATTCTAGCTCTAAAAGAAGTACAAGATGATAGTTATTTTGACGAATTCGATTCATACCTTATGAATGCAATGTCTTCTGGTTCAGGATCAGGATCCTGGGACTTACAAGTTGTAACTGAAGACAATGGCACTTGTATAGCAAGCTACGAACTAAACAACATTACAACAGACATAGAATTCGAAGTTGACGCAGGAGCATTCCCTGACTGTTCAGATTCAACATTCTTAGACATTGACACTTGCCTACAAACAAACCTAATTTCAAACAATCCAGGGATCACACTTGACATTGACTGTACAGCACTTGCTTCAACAGTAATTGCTTTGTCTTACAAGTCAGATTCAACATATTACTTATTAACAAATGAAAACTCTAACACAGCAGAAATCAAAGTAAACAATGGCTGTTTTGGAAGAACAGCAGACTCAAGCTGTAACCTAGACGCTTCATTATACGCCGGCTGGGCACTGGATGAAATTGATAGTACAACCAATACCCAAATCTACTTGAAAGAAAACTATGACTCATCATCAGTAACTGATAATGCTTTAATGTACCTAATCACTGAAGATGAAACCTACTTAGAAACACTTGCAGACAAACAAAAAACAGATGGTTCATTTGATAGAAGTTATTCAACAACATCTTTAGCAATCATAGCACTTTCAGAATCAGCATCTTACACAACAGAAATCGACAATGCAAAAGCATGGCTAAGAGAAGAACAAAGTGACCAAGGTTCATGGGGCTCAAGCATGAAAGAAACAGCAATGGTCCTTTATGCAGCATTCTCAGACGAACCAGTTTCACCAGCATCATGTAGTGATGGATCACAAAACCAAGGCGAAGATGGAGTTGACTGTGGCGGACCATGCGAAGCTTGTGAAGATGGAGCAGTTATTAGCGAGTGTACAACTGACGATGACTGTCTAACACTTTATGATGAAACATACACTTGTGATTTAGGAACATGTGTATCACCAACAACAGGATGCGCATCAGACACAGACTGTAGCTCAGGCGAAGTTTGTTTGGATGCAGCTTGCGTTGCAAGCGAATGTAACTATGATGGCAACTGTGAATATAATTCATGGGATGAAAACTCATACAACTGCCCTTCTGACTGTTACTGTGGCGATGGAATTTGTGACAGCTACGAATCAGAATCAGACTGTTCATCTGACTGTGGATCAGATGATGGTAGTGGAGATGGTAACACAGACCCAGTTGTAGATCCTACAGTTACTGATACAAGTGGAGGATTCCCAATCTTTACAATACTAATAATCATAATCATACTAGCAGCACTTGGTGGTGGAGGTTACTGGGCATACACCCAAGGTTACCTTGATACAATATTAGACAAGTTTAAAGGCAAACCAAAAGGTCCAACATTCCCAACACAAACTTCACAGTTTAAACCTTTTTCAAGCAAGGTACCACCAGGCCAACCAGGCTTTAAACCATGAAACTATTTTTTTTCTTAAGCATAGTATTCCTAGTATCACTTTCAATAGCAAGCGCACAACAACTTGAAGTTTTAAACACAAACTACCACCCTGGCGAAACAGTTCAAGCTTTTTCTTACGATGGTACAATCTCAGCAGCAAACATTTACTTGCTAGACAATGAAAGTAACACAGTTTCAATCTCACCTCTAGTAAGCAACTACAGGGACGATGATTACTTCTTTTACTTCAACTTACCAACTTCTTTAATAGCAGGAACATACTTCCTTAACGCAAACACAGAATCAGCTAACTTCACTGTTACAAAAGGCACTGCAATAACAATCAAACCAGGGATTATTATACTAAGCGAAACAGACACATTCACAGTTGAACTTGAAAACATTGGCGAAGACCAAATCACAACACAAATTTCAGCAAATGATGGAAATGTAATCCCAAGAAGATCAGTCTTAGAAGTAGATACAACAAAAGACCTAATTGCTGATTATGACTACGACGCAATAACCCAAGATTCAGAACTAAGAATCGCTTATGGCACAACAACTTACACAGTTCCACTAATATATCCAGACCTAATTGAAGAAACAAACCAAACCAATGTTACTCAAGAAGTTAATGCTACAATGAATGTAACTGAAGGCAACCTAACTAACATCACAGTTACTGAAAATATTACAATCACAAACATAACACAAAACCCTTTTGAATTCATAACAACAAAGTCTTCACACGAATACCAATTTTATCCTGATGAGTCACTAGCAGGGCCTTTAGAAATAAAAAATAATGGAAATGAATCAATCTTTGTAGAAGTTCTACTAACAAACAACCTATCACAAGTAATCCAACTCAATGCAACTAACTTTACAATAGAACCAAACAGTTCATATCACTTGTATACCGCAATTAATAGTAATGAAAATGCTACAGTAGGATTGTATGAAGGAGAACTAGTAATCTTTTCTGAAACATTTAACACAAGCTTACCAATTTCAGTTGAAATTGTACAAGATGGAGAAGTAATTGAAGACCCAGAAATAGATTGGGACTCAGTTAACTGGATAATTCCAAATGACCAACAACAAGAATCAGGTTCAGGTATACTAGTGATTGGCATTATCATGGTTATAATCCTTATAGGAATATTTGTAGTTCTTTACATGAAACTCACTCAACCACCAAAGAAAGAGTTCTCTACTGTAATTCAGGAAAGGTCTAGTTAGGCAACCTTCTTCAAAACAAAATAAACAGTTCTCTTTCTAAAGATAAAAGAATAAATAGGATGAGCCAGGGGAGATTTGAACTCCCGACCTCCAGCTTGCTTAGTAGACCCATTCTAAAGCGAATGAGCGTCATATAAGACTGGCGCTATAACCAAGCTAAGCCACTGGCTCATAAACCATAAGAACAAATTTTGCATTTAAATACCTTTCCCTAAACTATTTAAACCCATAAAAAATTAATCAGAACCATGATAATAGGCCTTGTAGGAGCACCATCAGCAGGAAAATCAACATTTTTCAAAGCTGCAACCCTATCAGAAGTAGAGATAGCAAACTACCCATTCACAACAATAGAAAAAAATGAAGGGATGGCTTATGTCAAGATAGACTGTGTAGACAAAGAATTCAACACACAGTGCAACCCAAGGTTTGGCTCATGCCAAGATCATAAAAGGTTTGTACCAATAAAAATAATAGATGTCGCAGGGCTAGTTCCAGGAGCACACGCAGGCAAAGGCAGAGGCAACCAATTCTTAGATGACCTAAATCAAGCAAACGCCTTGATCCATGTTATAGATGTTTCAGGCTCAACAACAACAGAAGGAGAACCAGTACCACCAGGCACACAAGAC
>CAYFIU010000020.1:0-11490 GCA_964343245.1 Candidatus Woesearchaeota archaeon
CACTAGATAATACCCCTTGGGATGTTTTAGAGCACAGATACAAATACTATGATGAAGTTATCAAACTTTCTTTCAAATCTTTAGGTGTAAACATAAAAAACTTTGAAATTATAAAAGGATCAGATTTTCAACTTAAAAAAGAGTATGTTTTGGACTTACTTAAAATGTCTTCATACACAAGCATCAATGATGCAAAAAGGGCAGGAGCAGAAGTTGTAAAGTTTGGTAACAATCCAAAATTGTCAGGATTAATCTACCCTCTGATGCAAGCATTAGATGAAGAGTACCTTGGTGTAGATATACAATATGGTGGTACTGACCAAAGAAAGATCTTCATGCTTGCAAGAGAAAGACTTCCAAAGCTAAAATACAAGTCAAGAATACATGTGATGACTCCATTAATTCCAAGTTTAACACAAGGCGGAAAAATGAGTGCTTCAGATCTGAACTCAAAGATTGATTTATTAGATTCTGAGAAGGAAATCAAAGCAAAGTTAAACAAAGCCCATTGTGTTGAAGGAAAAGTTAAAGGTAATGGGGTTTTAGCTTTTGCAAAGGCTGTATTATTCACAATAAAAGGAGACAAAGGAGAAAAGTTCACTATTGAAAGGCCAGAAAAATTTGGTGGCAATCTAGAGTATAAAACTTATGAAGCTTTGGAAAAAGATTATGCTACAAAAAAGTTACATCCTTTAGATCTAAAGAATGGAGTAGCAAAAGAGATAAACAAACTTCTAGAACCAGTTAGAAAGGGATTCAAAGGCAAAAGTGACCTAAAAAAAGCTTACCCATAGGCTTATAAAACTCTTATTTTTTCTTTAAACAATGATACTATTACCTTACACAGATGGAGAACACAAAGGTTGTGAAAAAGCACCTGAAGAGGTTGTAAAACAATTTAAACAGATATTTTCAAACGAATCTGGTAGGTATATCCAACCTCCAAAAGCACAAAAAGCAGAACTAAACTCTATCCCTCAATCAAAATTCTACATTGGAGGAGACCACAGTATAACCTACTACACAGTAAAACAGTTTGCAAAGAACTATTCAAACCCAGCATTACTTGTCTTTGATGCACACCCAGATGTATTTCAACAGTTTGATTCACCAACACACTTAGATTATTTGAAATTCTTGGTTGAAGAAAAGGTTGTAAGCACAAATAACATAGTAATAATAGGTATAAGAAACCCTCATCCACAAGAGATTCAATATCTTAAAGAAAAAGGAATTACTTACTTTACAGCAAAAGGACTAAAATGGCAAGACACTTGCGATGTTGTCATGGAAAAGCTAAAAGGTAAAGAGCTTTACATTTCAATTGATATGGATGTTCTTGATCCAGCGCACGCACCAGGTGTATACTATCCAGAACCAGCAGGCTTGACAACAAGACAATTACTCTACTTCCTACAAAGAATAAGAAACCTTAATCCCAAAGCCATAGATATAGTAGAAATTAACCCTGAATCTGACATTAATAACATTACATCTAAAACCGCAGCTAAGTTGTTAGCAGAATTCTTATAAATATCAGCATATTATCTAAAACTATGAGAGCCTTCATTGCAGTGGATATGCCAAAAGAAGTAAAGGATCATCTTTTTAGTTTGTACAAAAAAGTAAAAAATGCCAAAGTAAACTGGGTCCACAAAAAAAATCTGCACCTGACAATGGCATTCATTGGAGAGATCTCAGAAGAAAAATTAGAAGAACTGCAAGCTAAACTAAAACAAATTGAATTCAAACCAATCAAAGCACACATTTCTAAATTAGGATTCTTTCCAAGCAAAGATCATATCAAATTGATTTGGGTAGGTTTAGAGCCAACAGAACAAATAACAGAATTACAACACTTAATTGACCAAGAAACCATTGGTTTAACACATAATGAACAAAAGTTTGTTTCTCATGTAACTCTAGGTAGAATAAAATCAATAAAAAACATGGATAAGTTTAAAGAGTCACTAAAAGAACTTGAAGTAGAACAAATAGAATTCACAATTAATTCCTTTGAACTGATCAAATCTGATCTAAAAAGAACAGGTCCAACATACACACTGATTGAAAAATATGAAGCACTGTCCTAAATGCAACAAAACAGAATTAACTTATGACCCTTTTCTAGGCTTTTACTCTTGTAAATGTGGTTATCAAGGCACGTTAATTGTAGAGAAAGATTAATATATCCACAAGGACTCAATTTTATTGAGGTGATAACCATGTGTTGTTTCAAATGGGCAGAAGAAAGAATGAAAACACTAAGGTGGTATGATATCTCCCTAATAAAGCTAACAACTTTCGCTTTCGCGTTAATGATAGCAAAACTTTGGGCAGGAATCTTATACCTTGACTGGTACTGGTACTTAGTATTAGCAATTGTGTTCGCATTAATTCCAGGATACAAGTTTTACTTTAAGAAATAATTATTTTTTTATTTTATATTTTTCATCCAAAACCTTTCTAATTTCTTTAGCCTTTTTCTTACCAATTTTAGGAACATTTTTCAGCTCATCTTCAGATGCATTAACAACATTCTTAATAGAACCAAATTTTGATAATAAACCTTTAGCCAAGGTTGGACCAACACCAGGAAACCCAGAAACCACAAACTCTTGTTGCTCTTCTAAAGTCAAAGGCTTTCTCTCACCACGAACTCCAAACTCTTTCTTCCCATCTTCTTGCTCACGCTTAGCAACAGCCATCAAAAACTCAACAGTATCTCTGAAATCTTTGGTATGCACAATAGGAATGCCAAGATCTACAGCAATGTAAGCTAACATTCCACGAATTGCATTGGCATGCACCTTTCTTACAGAATAAATGTCTTCATTACCTTCAATAATCAAAACAGGCTTTTCAAAAGTGTTCTTTAACATTTTAACTTGGTGCAACAATCTCTTATCAATAATAGAATCCACAAAATCCTTAACCTCTTTACGCTCAACACCAACCCTTTCAGATAATAAAAAGTCTCCAACATCCAAGTTCTGAACCTTAATCTCAGCACCTTGCTCAACAAGATGCCTAATACAAGCACTGCCCCTTTCACGAGAATCAGCAAAAATTTTAACTTTTGGCACAAAAGAACTTAGCTTTTCTTGTTTTACATCTAATTTTAACTTATTTTTCAAACCTTTCAAAACATCATACATCTTTTTTTCTTTATGATAAGCACTCCATCTATAAGCTTCATCACGAGTTCCTTTAGTAACTAAAACTTTCAACTTGCCCTCTTTATGCCTCGAGGTTCTACCTTTCCTTTGAATTTGCCTAATTGCAGAAGGAACTGGTTCATAAAACACAATCAAATCAACAGAAGGTATATCCAAACCAAGCTCACCAACAGAAGTCATGATAACAACATTAAATTTGCCTTCTTTAAAATCCTCTAACATTTGAATTTGTTCTTTCTGTGTCAATCCTGTACCTTTCTTCTTAGTCTGCCCAACAAACAATTCAGCATTCACACCATTTATCTTATTCAACTCTTTCTTCAACTTTGAAGCAGAATCCCTATAATGATTAAATACAAGAATCTTATCACATGTTTTAACTTCTTCAGCAATGATTTGTTTTAACTTAACAAGCTTAGGATGCTCAACATCTTGCTCAACTAATTGTTGAACTTTGTAATAAGCAGCTTTAAACCCTTGATCAATCACAAGGTTCTTTGTAGACTTAACATTTCCTTTTTTAGCTTCAGCATGAACTTTTTCCATGTAAGCATGAGCAGAACCAACACCTTGCGTTTCCAACTGTTCCAAAGCATGATGAATTTTCAAAGCTTCAGCAGTAGTAGATATTGATTGCCAGATTAGAACATCTCTTTCACCACGAGAAACTCTGCCTTGCAAACTCTTCTGCAAGTTCAACAAAGCAGTTTTAGTAACATACTTAATGTTCTTAATCGCACCAAACTCTTTCAACTTCTCCAACCTTTCTTTCAATGAAGCATCAAGATACTTTTTTGCTTCCAAAATCCCTTTTGACAGTTCAACAATAACATATTCAGTCTTAGTTTCATAAACATAAGGCTTGATATCTTCATCATCTAAGCTACGAACTTCAATATCCTCAATAAAAAGTTTGTTACAAATCTCAGTAATACTCGCAAGATCACTCCCTGGTGATGCAGTCAACCCAATAATTCGAGGAAACTCACTTCTTCTTTGATACTGTTTAGCCAACCAAACATAATCATAATCTCCAGTTGCAAGATGCGACTCATCCAAAACAAGCAAACTAACATCTTTAAAATTAACATTTCCATTAACAACATCATTGGTAATTGTTTGAGGTGTGCTAATTACAACCTTTGACTCTTCCCATAGCCCTTTCCTAAGCTCTGGCTTCACTTCACCAGTAAACAAATTGATTTCATTAACATCACTACAATCTTTGAACTCTTGACAAATTTGCGCAGCAAGAGGTTTTGTTGGCGTTAAAAACAACACTTTAGATTGTGGAAAGTTATTCAACCTATGCATAGCAACTAATATGCTTAACTTTGTCTTACCTTTACCAGTAGGAAGAACAACCAATGTGTTACTCTTTATACAGGTCTTAAATATTGACTCTTGATACAACCTTGGTTCAAAACCCTTAATTTCTGCCATAATTGAAGAATTTATTCAAATATTTATAAAGCCTGCGCGCAAACGCCCTGTCACTCATAATAAAATTTATAAAGATTCTTTGACCCAATAATAATATGGTTAGTTTTGATACAGTAAAGAAAGGTGAAGATAGGGCTAGAAAAATACAAGCCTTGAGGGCTCAAAGAGCAGAGTTACAAAATAAATTATTAAGTGAGACAGATCAAAGTAAAAAAGCAGACCTTGCTAGGAGAATTGGTGAATACGATCGACAAATTAGGATTTTGGGTGGAAAGCCTTAAACCACAAAAATCTTATAAACTCAGTAAAAATTTCTCAAACCCATGATAGTAGCACTTTTTGGGCTTTTGGACTTGTTAGCAGCAATAACTTTAATTACAATAAAATGGGATGTGGGTATTGTAGTTGCTTGGTGGTCTGCAATATACCTAACAGTCAAAGCAGTACCTTTCATAAAAGATCCAGCAAGTATCCTAGACATTCTTTCAGCATTAATGATAGTACTAGCAATTTTTGATGTATATTTTATAGGAACTTATTTAGCAATTGTTTGGTTAGTCCAAAAAGCAGTACTAAGCTTCTTTTAGTATATTTTTCCTTGATAATAAGAATAATAGAAATATACAGCCCCACCAATAAATGCAAACAATCCAGATATAATTAATAAAGGTATAACACTAATAAAATGGATAAGAACCACCATGAAGATAATGAACAACAGTCCAAACACATACATAATTCTAGAGCTAAATAATACCTTAGCACCATCTAACTGAGAAACAGGAATCATATAAAATAAAGCTAAAGCAGAGTTGATCAAAATAAAATTATCAAAAGTACCATATTGATTAAAAAGAGAGGCAATTACCATTAATAAGATATTTGCCATCGGCCCAGCCAAAGCAATCTTCGCTTCTTCAAAATCAGTAACTTCAACAAATTTCTTTCCAACTCTTGAAGCTCTTTCAATTAAAAGGTTATACTGCCCAACTGCTAAGAAAAAAGCCCAACCATTTGATACAACAGTCACAAGTACAGCAAGAATAATCCCAACAGGCAAACTTTCAATAGTAATTTGTTTTTTTCCAATCGTAACAACTTTTGGAAACTGTGGAGTTCTTTTAATGCTCCACCTTTCATGCAATGGCCACCATCTTAAAGTTTGAAGCCCCCAAATTTTATACTCAGTTTTAAACCCTGACATATAAGCTACAAGCTTATGCCCTAGTTGATGCACCACAAAAGCAACACCAACCATCAAAGTCATAATAAAAAGATTATAGATAAAATAACTAAACACAAAAACCTCTTGCTTATCATTAAAACCTAACGCAAGACCCATTACTAGAATAGAAATAGCAAGCGCAACAATCTCTTTCTTAGTAAATACCATATTTACCTATAATGTAAGACTATCTTAAATACTTTTCTTAATTATTTCGAGCATTCCATCAACATGCCCAGCACCAACAACAGCAACAATTTTAGAATTCTTATCCCTTTTCATCAGCTTAACCAATTTCTTAGCCATAATCTTATTCCTATCACCAATCAGTGCTTTGTAAATAGAAGGGTACCTTACTTCAACCCTTTTAACAATCTTCTTAATCATTTCATCAGAAGGAACCTTCCTTAAATCAACTTCACCCAAACCTTGTTCTGCCATCATTTTCTTTCTAAATAAAATCCCTTTAACAATATCAACACAAAACCTCCATTTCTCCCTAAATCCAAACCCTTTAACCAAGTTTTTGATAGTAATACTAATATTTTGGTCAATAAGAACGACCTTAGCTTTAATTTTAGCTGCACTTATTACAGCTTGTTTCATTTCAGTGCCTGGCTTGACCTTCACAACCTTGCCTAACTTCTCTTCAACCCAGGCTCCAGCTAGATTGAACAAAAACCCTCTAACTCCTAGCTTCATGACATCTTTTAGCCTAAGACGCCTCTTTTGGTTCGACATCAGAGACAAAAACCTTCCTTTGTCCAACTCTAAAGCAACATACTCAGGCTCTAAATCTTTAATAACTTTCTTGACTTCTCTAACACTATCAATCGCGATATGGGATGTACCAATCAAAATTAGATTTTCATACTCTATCATTAGAGAAAAGAAAAGTATTTAAATACTTAAAAGATTTATCTTTTTAACACGAATCAGGAGGGAAAAAAATGTCTTTAAAAATTAAAAATTTATCTGAAGTTTACAGCATGCAAGTGTTCACTGATGCAGGTGACTATTTTGGTGATATTGAAGAAGCAATTCTACATAGCAACAAGGTATCTGGTTGGAGGATTCGTGCAACAAGAAATTCATTCTTATCAAGGATTCTTGGTGGTGCGAAAGGAGTTATTGTTCCACACAAACTTGTTAAAGCAGTTGGTGACATTATGATCATTGCAAAATCAGCAGTGCCAACATATGATGAAAACTTAGAAGACGAAGAATAAACTTCTTCCGATACATTTAAATATATATCTAGTCTATAAAGTAATTTATGTCAGATACTGTGTTTGGTAATGCAATTGTCCTTTTAGAAGACATTGGATTCTTTGAAGTAGTGCTTCCATTCTTATTAGTATTTACAATAGTTTTTGGAATTTTAGAAAAAACAAAAATTTTTGGTACAGAACATGATGGTAAGACCCCAAAAAAGAATTTAAACGCAATGATGGCATTTGTTGTAGCATTCTTTGTAGTTGCAGCAAAAGAAGTAGTAGCAACAATACAAACTTCCTTACCATTTGTTGCTCTGGTTTTAATTGCAATAATAAGCTTCCTTATTTTGGTAGGATCCTTTTTTGCAGGAGACAAAGAATTCAACTTTATGGAGATGTTTGGTAATTGGAAAGGGTGGGTAGCAGGAGTGTTAGCTATCGCAGTAGTACTTATCTTTGTTTACTCTATGGGTTGGATTGAAATATTAATTCCAATTCTTTTCCCTGGTGGTGGCCAAAACACAGACTATTTCATAATTGGGGCTTTTGTACTGGCTATGGCAGGAATAATGTTTTATGTAGTTGGTGGTTCAAAAACAGAATCAGGAGATGATGAATAATGGTATTTGAAAAATTTAATTTCACAGACTTAATAGAAAGTCTTGATGCAATGGGATTCTATGATGTAGCATTGCCTTTTTTACTTATATTTACAATTTTCTTTGCAATACTAAGCAAGATTGGACTATTCGGAGAAGATAAAAAGAACATTAATGTTATAGTATCTTTAGTTGTAGCATTTTTGTTCGTAAGAGTTACAGATTTGGTAGAGTTAACAAACCAATTTCTGCCTAAGATTTCGTTTATAGCTTTAGTGCTACTTTCAATACTAATTTTGATTGGTATTTTTGGTGCAAATTTAGAATGGAAAGGAATTCCAATGAGTATAGCATTTATTGTAGCATTAGTAGGCGTAGGTTATTCTATATTTAGTTCAACTGGTTTGATTGGAAGTGGCTTGCCATCATGGATGGAGTTTACAGCATATGATAGAAACCTATTCATTGGAATAGCAATTATGGTAATATTTATTTGGTGGATCACTGGAACTTCTACTAGTGAAAGAAGCTTCGGTGACAAACTAAAAGATTTTGGTGACTCTATGTCAAAAGGAGGAGGTAGTTAATGGCTACAATACTTGACATAGGGATTCTTGAATACTTTGCACCTATGTTTGTATTCTTTTTTGTATTGGTAGTAGTTTGGGCTTTATTAGAAAAAACTGGCTTCTTTGGTGATAATAAAATGATTAATTGGGCAATTGCCCTTTGTATTGCCTTACTTTTTGTTGTTGTACCAGAACTGAGCGAAATACTTTCAACAATAACACCTTTCTTTGTAATACTTTTCATATTCTTAATCCTAGTTATCCTTGTTTTCTTGTTCATGGGATATCAAGGAGACTTTATTCTAGATATCATAACAAAGAACCAAATCATAGCTTGGACAATAATACTAATCTCTTTAGGGATTTTGGGCTATGCAGTAAGTATGGTCTATGGTGACCAAATCCATGACTTAACATCAGGAGAAACAACTGATGAAGAAAATCTTGGCAATGTTGTAGGTCAGATTATATTCCATCCAAAAGTTTTAGGTGTTGGTATTATTTTGTTAATGGCAGCACTAATAGTTAGATTTGTTTCTGGAAGTGCTTTGCCAGGCAGTGGTTAAGAATAATTAAAATCTATCATTTAAACCAGGTCTAGAAGGTGCTGCGCCCTTAATATCTTCAGTAACCTTTTGTAAGTCTTTAATATTTGCTGTTAATGGTTCTAGAATCTTACCAAATACTTGTTCAAGAGCTTTCATCTCTCTGTTTATATCTAGTACATTTTGATTATAATCTTTAACTTTGCCAAGAACTGCAGTTTGCAAGTCTTCCAACCTTCTTTGAGTCCTAACCAACTCTTGCTTTGTAGCTTCCATGTCATCAGCAACTCTTGCTTTCCAAACAGCAATGTCACCAACATCTTTGATAAACTCTCTCCACTTCTCTTCAACAACCTCTTCAACTAAAGCTTGCATGTCAGTGTAACCTACACCTTGTTGTTGTGGCATTTGTTGAAACTGTGGTTGCTCAAACTGAGGTTCAGACTGTTGTGCTGGAGCCTGATCAGGGATAGGGATATCATCACCAACAGAGCTAGATTCTTCCATTCCACTAGGAGGCATATTACCTTCTACACCCATTTTAATCTTAGCTTGACTTATTGCATCAGAAACTTGTTGCAAGTTAAATCCTCTTTGTTCCAGACTATTTGTAATCTCTTCATTACTTTTACTCTGTTTTAACAACTCTAAAACTTCATTCACTGGTAGTTGCGGGTCTGGCATCTTTTATTTCTCCTTGCACAATTCTTTTAACTTCTTTTTCGCTAACAAAATTCAAAGGGTTCCACACATTAATATACTTTTCTAAAACTTTTAGGTCATCTTCCTTAGCAAATCCAGCTGCTTCATCAGTAAGATGCCGCATGATGTTCTTCATACTATCCATCTCTTCATTAACAGCACTTATCACACCATTCAACTTTTTCATTTTTTCAACAACTTTCTTATGCTCTTCTAACATATTTTGGTTCATAATAAGCAATTTTTCAGTAAACAAGCTCTGCTTACTTTCTAGAACTCTGATCCTATTAGCTAACTCTCCCATAAGTTGCGAAAAATCTACCTGTTGTGTTTGTTGTTGCACCATCTTTTTAATAGCGAAATTGTTTTAAGGTAATAATCACTTCTAAACTTATATACATTTCGGTTAACAATGGCATACGAACAAAAAGAGAGGGATTATGAACTAGTACAATCTGGTGAAGAAACAGTTATAAAAATAAATTACGAAGGCAAGCCATATAGCCCATCTATTGAAGACAATCCAATGGTTATGATGGATGCAATAGATAGATTAACAGAAAATCCATCAGTTTCAAGGATAACATTTAGCCAAAGAAGACACTTTAACTACAGCTATGAACAAACCCAGATGTTAATGCAAATAGCAAAAATTTATTCTTATTTTGTAAAAAACAAACAAGTTCTTTCAGTAAATAATCTAGGGTCTCAAGCAGATTCACAAGAACTTTTAGCACAAAGGTTTGAAACTCTGAGATACATTTTGTACACATTACTCAAGGTTGACCCCATAGGAGCTTATGTTGAACTAAAAAGAGTAATTCGTATGGAAAACATTGGGTTAAAAAATACAAAAGATCCAAGAGCAAGAGACTCTTACAATTCATACTTAAAAATTCTTAACCAACTTTTTGAAGAGCTTGACAAAACAGACTTAATAAACTCTTCAAGAGAATACCTCTCTGGCTACACCAAGGAGAATAGAGATGTTTACAAAATGATTTTTAGACCAACTGTCACACCAGATTTTATGTTTTCAAGAATACAAGCCTCACCTCCACTAGATGGAAAACAATTAGCAATATATAAAATTGGAAAAAACACAGACATTGCAATATATGATGCTCCTTCTGATATAAAAAACGTTTACCACATAACTCCACCTGAGTTTAAACTTTCAGAAGATAAATTCGAATTATTAAGCTTAGCAAAATCAGTTTTATCAGAACATAAACCAAGAGAAGAAGAATTCTTAAATCCTGAGAAAATGCGTGCAACATTTACAAACATTGGCACAGACTTAATTAGAGATTTAGCAGAGCAAAGAGGCTTACAATACTCACCAGAAGAGATCCAAGAGATTGCAGAAGTTTTAGTAAGACACACAGTAGGATTTGGAGTTATTGAACTAATCTTACAAGACGAAAATGTTCAGGACTTAACAATAAACTCTCCAATGGGCCAGGTTCCAATCTTTGTGCTACACTCAGAACACAATGAATGTGTTTCAAACATAGTTCCATCCAAAGACGACTTTGAATCTTGGGCAACAAAATTTAGATTACTTTCAGGTAGACCTTTGGACGAAGCAAACCCTATCCTTGATACAGAAGTACAATTGCCTGGGTCGAGGAACAGAGTTTCAATAATAACAAAACCATTAAACCCTTTTGGTTATGGTTTGTCTTTTAGAAGACACAGAGACATCCCATGGACACTACCTTTATTCATAAAAAATGGAATGGTCTCACCACTAGGTGCAGGACTTTTAAGTTTTTTAATTGATGGTTCAAGATCTATTCTTGTTGCAGGAACAAGATCCTCAGGAAAAACCTCTTTCTTAGGTTCATTGTTATTAGAAATCATGAGAAGGTACAGGATATTAACTATTGAAGACACTTTAGAAATCCCAACAGATGCAATGCGAAAGCTAGGCTACAACATTCAACCTTTGAAAGTAAGAGCAGCATTAGTAAAAGGTGGTTCAGAAGTTCCAGCTGATGAAGGTATT
>CAYFIU010000021.1:0-11010 GCA_964343245.1 Candidatus Woesearchaeota archaeon
AAGTGAAGCTTTGAATTTAGAACTTTCAACATACCTAGACGAATTAACAAACCATGAAATCGACAATGAAGATGAAGAAGGATCAGGCGATGTAACATTTACATTCGAAGTTCCTGCTGAAGCTGATGGTGACTATGACTTAACAGTTGATGTATTGTATGACAATGGACATGAAAGTGTTTCTGATTCAGAAACTCTAAGTGTTGAAGGTCAGGAAGCATCAGGTGCTGATGATGGTGACGTTGTTATTGTTGATGACACAGGTTCTGATGAAGACAGTGATGATACAAGTTTTGTTACAGCTTTGAAGCTAGGCTTTGGTATCTTGGCAGTCTTGATCGTTATTTTAGCATTGATCTTGATCGTGCGAAAATAAACTTTTTTTTCTTTTTTTTAATTAATTTTATATATGATTATTCTTATGATGGTGAAATAAAATGGTAAGTGATGGACAACATGCAGCAATTTGTTACCAAAAAAGGCTAGCTGATGAAGTAGAAGCCACTCATGCAAATAGATTAATAGCCCTATATAGAGGAGAACATGAGCAAGTGGATGGTAATGGGAATCCTCAAGTTTTAACTCATATGGATATTACAAGAACACTTTATCCAGATCTTAGTCCTGAAAAGCTAGAGCATTATAGAAGAGCAGTTTCTATAGCATTACCTAGATTATTTGAAGCAAAGGAATATAGAGCCCTAACAGAAAGAGCATATAAGGCGCGAGGGAGAAGAACAGTTGAAAGAGACCCAGAAGCTTGGAGTGAATCTGCAAGAAAGGCTTGGGGAGTAAGATACGCAAAACATGGTGCCCCAGTAGAAGCTTTAGCCAAGGGGCGTGGAGTTACACTTTGGTCGGATATTGAAATTACAGATCTTATTGAATTATCCTTGCATGATGACTATAAAATTAAAAGTGGGCCTGGTAAAGGCTGGCCAGATTATTCAGCAATAGCATTAGAATTGAAATTAAGGCATGGAAATAAAAGAGATGGAAAGAGGACAAGACGTCTGATGCGTAGATTGAGAAGTTCTCAAAGAGAAAGGTTAGAGGCAGTACTGACACGAACAGATAAGCTAGACCTACTGGAAAGAATTAAATAAAAAATAAAAAATAAATTATCTCTTTTTCTTAGCTGTTGGTTTTAAATCACAGCATGAACTACATTGTTCTTTTAGCAATAAAACAATACCACCTAGAAGCAATAGTGCTGTCCACCAGTTAATTCCAAAAAAGCTCCAAACCCCAAAGTCTACTAGTAAAAATCCTAGACCAAGAACAAAAGCGATTAGGCCTGCAGCCATTGTACATTTTCTACACATTGTCATCATTTTTAAAAAACCTCCCTATATAACCAATAAACCTTCTCATTTATAAGAATTTGTAAACTTTCCAATAATCTTGGAAATATTCCAGAAAACCACCTCCTGCGCATATAAAGCAATTTGAGAATATCCATTATATGCAAGGAGAAAGCCTAGAGATATTTGTAGAGCATCTTTACAAAAACCTTGGAAAGAGAAGAGTTAAAAGAAATATAACCTATTCTAGAGGCAAACCAAAGGACCAGGTTGATGTTCAGTATGGTTTGTTTCTAAAAACATTCATTGAATGCAAGGATTATGCAAAAAAAGTACCTTACTCAGATTTTATGAAGTTTGTAGGTACTTGTAGAAAGATGAATGCCAGAGGGATTATGGTAACAACCTCAGATTTCACCCCAAGGTGCTATGAAGATGCTTATGAATATGGAATAGAATTGATCAATGGAGATCGGCTAAAAAGGCTTTACAGAAGATCAGGACACAAGCCTAAAGGGTCTATAAGATCAATTGTAAAGAGACATCCAAAGGGATTTAGAAAGACTTTCAAAAGAAGAGCAATAAATTATTCTAAGTATGGTTTATACTGTACACTTGCATTAGCACTCTACGAGAATCAACACCAGATAATGCCTTTAATAGAAAAAATAAGGGGGTTATTTTAGAAAGACTTAAATACTTTAAAGTACTTTAAAATATTAACAAAATGAATAAACAAATTAGTTTAACAATCCCCAAAACATTATTTGATGCATCTAGGGAATACTGTCAAGACCTTGGTTACAAGACTATGCAAGAGTTCATTCTAGATTTAATGAGAAGAAAAGTTATCTTAGAAAATACTGAAAGATATGCTAAAATTAAAGCTCGAGTGAAAAAAGGCAAGAGTGTAAAGAGGTTTAACCAAAAAGATGCTTTGAAATATGTTAAGGGGTTATAGCATGGACTACAACATAGAATTCACTAAAGAATTTGAAAAGTCGATTAAGAAACTAAAAAAGAAAGATTTTCTACTTTTTACGAGAGTACAAAAGAAATTAGAAGAACTGATTGTAAATCCAAATCATTACAAACCACTTAGAAATGTTTTATTTGGTTTTAGAAGATTGCACATTGGAAGCTTTGTTCTGATTTATACCATTGAAGAAAAAACAGTGATAATTATTTCTTTAGATCATCATAATAAAGCATATTAAAAAAATAAAAGAATTATTCTAAGATCTCAACAACTTTAATCTTAAAATTCAATGTCTTTCCAGCTAATGGATGATTCAAATCAATTGTAACATCATTATCAGCAACTTCAATAATCTTTGCTGGAACTTGCTGACCATTTGGCAAACCTACACCCATTGCCATACCAACTTTTGGCTCTTGGCTAGGTGGCAACTGTGTTTTAGGAACTTTTTTCTTCAACTCTTCCTTTTGTTCCCCATAAGCTTCAGCAGGAGAAAGTTTAATTTCCTTTTCTTCACCAACTTTCATACCTATAACACATTCATCAAAACCTTTGATTAACTGTCCCGAACCAACCTCGAATTCTAGGGGTTGTCCGTGATTTGCAGAACTATCAAAAACACTGCCATCTTCAAGAGTTCCTGTATAATCGACTTTTATTTTGTCTCCTTTCTTTACTGTCATTATAAACACCAATACAAAAGAATTTTTGCCCCTTTAAGTAGGTTTTGGTTTATTAGAAATAAGATCCTATAATATCAGCAACTCGTCTAGCTCCAACTCCCGCACCATAAGCAGTTGCATCAACAACAGTAGATATCCCAGCTCCAACTGTACCCCAAATAAAACCCTGGGCATAAGGGCTTTCTCTTTCTTTTCTAGTTGCTCTTCCTGCATTTGCACTTAGAACTGTATTGGCTGCAATAGAACCACCTCCACCAATCCAGAACGCAGCATTTTCACCATTATCAGAATAACCAAATGCAAACATAACAAATGCTCCTCCAGCCTGGCCTATTAAAGCAATACCTCCTGGAACAGTATTTACAACTCTTTCTCTAATAGACATTTCCCCTTCCTTTCTTAAAAATCCCATAATACTCTAACAATAACAAAGTTACTTAAGAAGATTACTCAATTATAAAATATATCTTAAAACAAACCCATAACCAACAAAACAATACCAAGCCCTAATAGTATATACTCCACAGAACCACCAGTTCTGATAAAACCTTTAACATGCCAACTAAGTGGCCACATAAACCTTATCCCTTGTAAAGTCAAAGCATCTAAAACTAAGTGTAACAAATAACCACAAAAGAAAGCAAGCCCAATAAACCAATATCCAAAGTACCAAAGACCAATCCAAACAAGTGTAGGAATCAAAAGACTATGAAAAGCACCTCTGTGCCCAAACAATTTTTCTAAAACCCAAGAAACAATGCCAGCACTCTTCCCAACTTTACTTTTAGGAGCATCAATGTCAGGCAAGATAGAACCAAAAACAAAAGCACCAAAGAACCACCACCCATAACCTTGTAACATTAGACCAATAACAACTCCAACCAATGCATGAGTTACAAACATCATTTTTTTAATTTTTTCTCTAACTTAATCCTGTTAGTCATACCATAAGCAAACTTCTTAAGAACTTTTTTAGCCTCAAGCCTTTTCAAGAGCCTATGGATTCTAACCTTAGACATCTTAGTTTCAGCAACAAGATCTTTTTGGGTCATTGTCCCATCATTCCTGCCAAGAGTTTTAACAACTTTAAGTTCCTCAGGTGTTAGCACATCTTCACTAATCTTATTATCACTTTCAGCCTTAGCTTCACTAACAACTTTAATATGCCTAGTTTTCATCAAAGCAATACCAGAAAGCAAGCTTACAACAAAGCTAGTAAATCCTACAGTCATTATTATCAATGAGAATCTCTGCAATACCATAACTGACATTGGAGACTTGTTTGACAAGATCCTTTGCATAAGAACCCCTCCATCAGTGAGATACACCCATAGGAAGAGTACTCCTAATATTAGAGAGATTCCAGCATAGATAAAAGTCAATATCATTACTCCGTTTTGGAAGTGTGTTTCACCCTGTTTCATAGTTTTACGCCTTGTTACTCCAATATTTTAATACCTGTTTCAGACATTTAGATAGTAAAGATTTGAAGCTTTTAAGAGTTTCGAATCCTGGAGGAATAAAAATGGACATAAAAAAATTTGGAATCGTAGGGCTTTTGATCGCCTTAGTAGTAATGTCATGTGTTCCTGCCTTTGCACTTGAAGTTGATCAAGCAGTAAGTGTAGAGCTGGATGAAACAGGACAAGAAGTAGACCTAATGGGTGAAACAGAACAAGCAATTGCAGTAGAAGTGATTGATGATTCACCAGTAGACTTAACAGAGATAGCAGAAGTTGAGATTAATGGTGAGATTATAGAGATTGCAGAAGACAACCCACACCCACAAAAAGCATACTTCGTAAACACATTAACCCTGAAGCTAATCAACTTTTTCATGGACAAATTTGGTCTAGAAGAAGATGACTCAATCAGCTCCTTAATAGATGCTTTGGTTGATGACAACGAAGAGCTTAAGGAAGAAAAGATGGCTGAACTTGGCGCAGAAACAGAACAAGAGTTCCATGAGCTTTTGAGGATCATGAAAGCAGATAAGCTAAGGGAACTTTTTGATCTAGATGCATCATACACTGATGAAGAAGTCTTTGAGTATGCAGAAGAAGCAAAGATTGAAGAAATCAAAGAGTTACTAGGTCTTGATGAAGATGCAAGCCAGGAAGAAGTTAATGCAGCTCTAGAAGACTGGAGAGAAGAAAACAAACTATTGATTGGTTTGGGCAAATTTAAATTTTGGAAGGGGTTCTTTTAACCCTCTTTTTTTTCTTTTAATTCCATTGCTAACTCTTGAGGACTAGCCTCTTTAACTCCATTAGCAACAACTTCTAACCTATTAAAGAATGTATTATTAGTAACTTTGCCAACAATTTCCAGTTGTTTGCCCCCAATATTCCTTTGGACTTCTTTAAACTTATCAGGATTATCCTTCAAAGAAACAACATCATCCATATCTAATACCTTAGAAACGTTTTCACCAAAGCAAACAACTCTTACATTGTCAGTACCATCATCAAAATAAATATTTAATATTGGCTGAGCTTTACTCTCAACCTTACCGTGAGTTACACACTCAAAACCAGTCTCTTCATAACTTAATTTTTTATTACATTGTGGGCAAGCATCATAAAATCTTGGTTCAAAAATTTGAACAACAGTGCCAGTCAACTTTACAACCTCATTTTCTTGAATATCCTTAATATCTTTTTTAACTCCATCAGCTCCACCAGCACCTAATCCCTTAGCTTCAATTGTAACACCTTCTGGATTTATCTCCCAAGAACCTTGTGAACCCAATTGCAACTCCATAAACCCTCTATTCTCTTTAACATAACCATTACTTATCTTAAGAATATCTCCTTCCTTAACCTTACCCTCTTCCATCTCTTTGATTTGATTTTCATCCCACAAAGTAATCCTACAAGAACCAGTTTCATCACCAAGGAACATGTTAGCAACTCTACCTTGCCTCATACCTGTGTTATACTCTCTAACTTCATACAGTTTCAAAACTTTAGCAGTAATTTCAAAACCTTTTAGCATAGGGTTTAAATCTTTAACTTGCACTTTTCTAGAAGTAGCATCATAAAGCTTTACACCAAGCTCATTTGCAATAATATGGGCAGCACCATCCTTAGAAATCAAATCAGACAACTGTTTTAACTTAGTCTTAATTCTCTCTTCAACTTCATCTTTAGTCATTCCTTTTTCTTTTTCAATAAGACTTAAAATTTGATCATAATTCATACTTGCCATAGGCTAAACCCCCATAAGACAATTCAAAGGTTCCTACTATTTAAACTTTTGTGTAGCATAGGCTTTGTAGAAATATTTTGAATTTTTAGTACTTGCTTTTTGAAATTTTTGAGCCTTGATCCTAGTTATAGAATATATACTTTGCAGTACCACTTGAGTGACAGGGCATTTACGCGCAGCACTTATAAACTCAATTTACCCAAATTGTATATATGGTAATTCATTGTATCAAATGTGGCATTTTGGATTTAACGAACTCTAAAATAAAAGATCTAGATCATGAATTTCATGGTTTTAAATGGTGGATGCAATTTGGCATAGATAAGGATATCCTGTCACAGCATAAACGGGCAAAGGGTTATAATTATAAGAGCAATAAAATAAAGTATAAAACTTATCCTTTAATCATTCCATCTAATCAAGTAAGATCCAGAAATAAGAAAACCAAACTTACTAAACACTGGATTAAAATAAGTATAAGGAAAAGAAAAGGTGTTGGTGTTTGGTTACCGATTAGGCCTCATAAAAACTTGCCTAACTTTAATTTTTTAAAAGATAGTTTATTGATTAAAAATCATAAAGACAATTATGAATTAAGATTAATTTTTGATGTTCCTAGAGTACAAATAAAACCTCAAAACATTTTGGCTATTGATTTGGGAGAAAGAAACATTGCAACTGTCTGTGACAGTCTGGGCAAGGTTGCTTTCTTTGGTAGAAGTGTAAGAGGGTTAAGACGACATTTTGCTTGGTTGAGAAGAGCTCTTGGTAGAAAAAAGTTACTAAAAAAAATTAAAGTAATTGGACACAAAGAAAAAAGAATAATCAATCAAAAATTGCACGAAATTAGCAATGCAATTGTTGCATGGGCAAAGAGAACAAAATCTATCATTATAATCGGAGACCTAAAAGGTATAAGAAAAGCTGCAAAAGGAAAAATTTTAAGGCGGTTAGTTTCTGCTATCCCATTCTACAAGCTAACACAAATGATTCAATACAAAGCAGAACAGCAAGGATTACAAGTCTTCAAGATAAAAGAATACAACACAAGCAGAATATGTCATAAGTGCGGAGAAATAGGAAAAAGAAAAAATCAAAACTCCTTTTCATGCGAACATTGTGGCCTGCAATACAATGCAGATCTGAATGGAGCAAGAAATATTTTAAACAGGGCTAGAGAGCAAGACCTTCTAGCCAGGGCAATGGCTCACGCCCAAAAGATCACCTAGAGTGATCAAGGTAGAAAACCTTTGTGAGGGTTGAATTTAAAATACTTCTACAGAGCCTGCTGATTAGAATATAGTTAATAAAATAAAGAAAAAAATTATGGCTCAAGCCATATTGTTACTGGTGAGATATCCTCTTCGTATGCAAATCCATCCAGGGTAATTGTAATCTCATTTGCATTATCACCTAGGTTGTTGATATCAACATCATAGATATAACATGTGATTACATCCTCTAATGTATCTCTAGACAGCTTTACATAATCTGGACAATCTGGTCTGTAAGGGCCTTCAATACTCAAATCAAACTCTTCCCTATAACCTGTATCCCTATGTTGGAAACACTCATCTAAATCTTCAACAATTGTTCCACCACCAACATTTGAAATATAGATCTGAAACCTTAAATCACCTGTGTCACTATCAGCGTCAACATCAACAATCTCTTGTTCAATTGCAGTAACCTGTACACCTGATGGTGGATTAGCACCTGGTGGCAAAGTATCACCTATTTGAGTTTCATCCTCAGTAAAGTACAAGAAAGCTTGGACTTCAACAGGCATATCATAACAGATCTGACCTTCAATATCTTTAGTGATCTTTGTATCAATATCTTTTAGATAAGAAATTGGACCAAGTTCAACTTCTTCTTCATTAATCATACATGTTTGCTGATCAACTGCATATAAGCCTGGGTTTGTAACAACACTAGCACCAGAAAATGTAGTATCAACTGCAGCTTCACCCATTAACCTAACTTTAACTTTGCCCTCTGGAATTTCAGTTGGCATTTTGTTTTCTAAGATAACTTCAATATCAATTTCCTCACCTGGTTGATATGTATTTGCTTCAGAGCTCGTTGGAGCATACTCAGCAAAAGAAGCATCAATCATGCTTGTATCATCACCAAAACAAGAATAGTAACCCTCCATTGTACTTACAGTTTCACCGGCACATCCGGCAATTGTTAATAATAAGACTATTAAACCAATTAATTTATAGTTCATTTGTAAATCCTCCTTTTAATTAATATAAACGATTATGATTTATTAAGGTTTCTATGATGTCAATACACTAAACTCTACTGTTTCAGTTTTCAAATATCCATATTCCACTTCAATATAACCTTGACTCTCTCTTTCAACATAACTTCCATCAAATGTTAAAGGCACATTATCAACCTTACATGTTGCTTGCGCGTCGTTAGCATAAATCGTAACTATACCACAATCAATATACCCACCTAACTCTTCCATGTAAAGTTTAACCCTGACATCAGCAAACTCTGTTGGAATATCGCAAGTTCCCATATAAGCATCATCAGATGATAACAACCATTCTTGATTACCTTCACTAACCTTTAAACCAACAACAAAATCTAAATCAATATAACTTCCATCACTACTGCTAGGAATTTCTATAACTTCAGTTACAGTTAAAGGTCCTTTAGAAGACACATCTAAAACATTGTCACCAATATCACAGCCATCAGCCTTAACACAAGCAGTGAAAACACCATAAGTTTTGTAATCATACCTTGTATAGAACGTAATCTGTGTTGACTCTGCTTCAGTTGGGTCAGCTAAAGTTGCAGTGTACTCATTAAACAAAACATTTGCTTCCCAGAAATCAGGGTCATCAGGATCATTCACAACAACAGTAAAATCCTGGCAGTCACAACCAGAAAAACCAAATGTTTCTCTACTCATTCCAGCAATACAAACTTTTCCAATTGAATCAGCTTCACCATTATTATGTAAAGTAACTTCAGGCCTTATCTTACCATTATTATTTACATGCCTATAAGTTTCAGGAGTACTAGGGCTCGGCATATCAATTGTAACATCAATAGAATTTGAACCACTATGACAATCATAAGGGCAGCCTGTTGGTTGTTCATCAAAATCTTCACCAGTATCAGTTTGAGTTTCACAAGCACTCAAAAGCAAAACAATAACTAAAAGCAAAAAGATTTTCTTTACCATGATATCGGCTGATCCTCCTCATCTAACATAGCATAATCTGCAACAGGCGCATCACCAATGCCTTTAATTTCAATCGCAGTTGTTCGCTCTCTTGTTTTGTATAAGTATGATAAATCAACTTCATAATCAAGATCAATATAATCAGCATCACCAGTAATATCCTCTTCAAACTCTAACCAACATGAAAACTTCTTCTCTTCAATTGTAGCACCCCAGAAAAATGCAACATTCAACACATCTTCTTTGTTCCCAGAATCTAAGATATAAACTTGTTTCCTTAACTGTTCTCCTGTATAAATAAAAGGACATTCTATACTTGGGGTTGCCATAGCCTCTTGATCAATTGTAATCTGCGAAGGCAAATACAAAGTCATGCTTAACAATTCCACAACTTCTCCATTCCATTCATTTTCTAATTGTAAACCTAATGTAGGAAGTGAACCTTCTCGAAGATTCACTGGTTGATCATCTTCCTCAATTGCAACACTAACAGGTTCACCATTGTAATAACTTTTTATACTATCCTTATCAATGCCATAAGCACTAAAGAACTCTTTACCTTGATCTTCTAAAGCATCAGCAGCAGCATCTTTAATGAAATACACTTTTTGTGTTACATCAGCAGTTTCATAAGGAAATGTAAACCATCCTTTGATAGTGTAAGTACCATCCAGCTCAACAATGTCAGCGTTGTTAAACCTACAAAACACATCAGTGCCTCTTTCTAGCACAACTTCCATTGAAGGAACAATCTCTCCATCAACAATCACTGTATCACCATCTAACAACTGACAAAAAAACTCAGCTTCAACACCATCAGTACCAATATCAGTATAATCAATATCATATTCAACCAAGAAGTACTCTACACTGGCTGGTATTGCATCACCAGAGATACTCTCTATCCCATTCAGATCGACACCTTTTTTTCTACTGCTTGAATTAGTTGTCACACCCCACGAATCAGTAGAACCAGCCTCACCAACTAATTCAGCATAAAGTGTAAAAGGATTATTTTCAGAAATAAAATTTAAAGCATTTTCTTTCATAACTTGCCCTTGTGTTGAGCTTGCATAATTGAAACCATAAAGGCCAACAATTGGTAAAAGCAGCAACACAACAAGCAACATAATAATCTTTCCAGCACCAACAGAAGGCTTTGCACCACCTGTATTTGTCCCAGTTTCTTCTTTCTTACTAAACAACTTTTTAAAAAACCCAGGCTTTGCTTCAGCAGTAGGTGCCGCAGTCTGCCCTCTTTTGTTCAGAAAACCTCTTCTCATCTATTTAAACAATTACCTTTTTATATATATAAATCTTTGCAAAGGTTATGGAGATATGTGCTGAAACGGCAATAAGACTTTTTTTTGTTTTAATAAAATCCTTTCTTTCACACTGGGGTTTAATTCTAACTTTGCTAGTGTTAGGTTTTATAATGAGAAAAGTGCCTTTCTTGGTAAGTGGTATTGCATTTGTTCTTGTCACAGTTCTTGATCTCTTTGCGGCAGTTTTACTAAAAACAATTATTGGAACTATAATCTTCCTAGGTATGTCTAGCATTATTTTATCATTTTTCTTTGGCTTACTTTGTTTATCTTCAAAACAAAATGTTATTGTTAAGAT
>CAYFIU010000022.1:0-10622 GCA_964343245.1 Candidatus Woesearchaeota archaeon
AGTAATCTTGGCTACTGACTATGATATTGAGGGTGAAACTATTGGTTGGAACATTGTTAGGTTTGGTTTGGGTAAGAAAAATGCTGAAAGGATGAAGTTTTCAACTACTACTAAAGAAGATTTAGTTGGTGCTTACAAAAATAAAAAGAAAACAATTGATAAAGGGATGGCTGAAGCTGGTATTACAAGACATGAGTTGGACTTTTTTTGGGGTATTAACTTATCTCGTGCCTTAACTTTGGCTTTGAAGAGTTCGATGGGAGGATTTAAGGTGTTATCTTCTGGTCGTGTACAAGGCCCTGCATTAAAGATCCTTGTTGAGAGAGAAAGAGAGATTGCTAAGTTTGTTTCTGAACCTTATTGGGAGTTGGAACTGATTTGTAAAGAATTAAGTGCTTGGCATGTTGAAGGAAAGTTTTGGGAAAAGAAGAAAGCTGATGCTGTTGTTAAAAAGTGTAAGGGTAAAGATGCTAAAGTTTCTAAAGTTGTTAGGAAGAGGTTTAAGCAAGCGCCACCCAATCCTTTTGATTTGACTTCGTTGCAAGTGGAAGCTTATAGATTGTTTAGGATTCAGCCAAAGGAAACTCTTGCTATTGCTCAGGAACTCTATACAAATTCTTATATTTCTTATCCAAGAACTTCTTCTAATCAGTTGTCTGAAAAGATTGGGTATGCTAAAATCTTGAAAGCTGTTAGTAAGCAAGCATTTTATAGAGATCTTTGTATGGATTTGTTGAAGAAGAAAGCTTTGAAGCCTAATAATGGTAAGAAGAAGGATGCTGCGCATCCTGCAATTTATTGTACCGGAGAAGTTCCTAAAAAACTGGAAGGCAGAGAGCAAAAAGTTTATGATTTGATTGTTAAGAGGTTTATGGCAACTTTTGGTGACCCTGCTGTTAGAGAAAGTATGAGTGTTAGTGTGAATTGTGGTGGAGAAGAGTTTGTTGCTAAAGGGACTAGGACTGTTGAAGAAGGTTGGTATAAGTATTATCGACCATATGTTAAAGTTGAAGAGAATGAGTTTTCGGTTAAAGATGGTGATAAATTGAATGTTAAAGAGTTGAAATTGCATGATAAAGAAACTCAACCTCCAAAGAGGTATACACCTGCGTCTATAATTAAAGAATTGGAGAAGAGAGGGCTGGGCACAAAGGCTACTAGGTCTGAAATTATTGAACATTTGTTTAATAGAGATTACTTGAAGAGGAATGGTAGCATTGAGGTTACTGGTTTGGGTATGAAGACTGAAGAGGTGTTGGAAAAGTATGTTCCTGAGGTGTTGGATGTAGAGTTGACTCATAGGTTTGAGAGGGATATGGAGAGTATTCAAGAGGGTAAAAAGAAAGAGCAAGAAGTTTTAGATGATGCTGAAAACTTTTTGGGTAAGTTATTGAAGAAGTTTAAGTCAAAAGAAAAAGAGATTGGTGATTTTTTGAAAACAGCTTATGTTCAGACTAGAAAAGAAGAAAGTTTTGTAATGAAGTGTCCTGAATGTGAAGGTGAATTGCAAATTAGATACACCCCTAAATTCAAAAGTTATTTTATTGCCTGTTCAGGCTATCCTGATTGTAAGAAAAGTTTTAGTTTGCCTCGAGGGTTTTTAGCTAAAAGGTCTGATAAAGTTTGTGATGCTTGTGGGTTTCCAGAAGTAGTTCTGATTAGAAAAGGTAGTAGGCCTTGGCCATTTTGTATCAATCCAGAGTGTTCAAAGAAAAAAGAATGGAAGAAAGAGCAAGCAGCTAAACAAGAATCAGAGTAATCTTTTCTATCATTTCTTGTTTTTGTGTTTCTGTTAAATGTTTATCTAGCTTAGGGTAAAAACTTTCATCCTCGAATTTACTATGTTTTTTAAGCATTGTTTTTAGCTTTCCTGGCGTTGTTTGGTTTGCTGTTAGTAGTTTTATCTCGTCGAGAACTGCTTGGTGTTGGGTTTTCAGTGCGTGTACTGTTTGTGCATCTGGGGAAAACACAAAAATTGCTTTTTCTTCTAATAAGAAATGTCTTTCTAAGTTCCATTTTAGTTTTTGTAAGGTGTTTTTTGTTGGATTTTCTATGAATTCGTCTAAAAGAAGATCAATATTTCTATGATCTTCTAGCATTTGTTCTGTTATCTCGTATTCCATATTGACTTAACAATTGTTAAGATTTTTAAATTTTGTTAATGTTAAGTCTATTGCTAAAAAGTTTTGCACTTGGGTGCGTAAACTTTATATATAAGTTAGGGTCAATAAGGACCGATGATGAAAAAAGGTGATAAAAATGGTTTTTAGTTTCTTGAGATCTTTATTAGGGTCTTCTACTCCTGCTCCTGCTTCTTTGCCTGGAATGGTAAGATCTGTTGAACCTGTTGAAAATGGATATAGGTTTGTTGTTTCCCTTGTTGCTTATGATGTTGAGATGATTTGTGGTGGTGCTGTGCCAAAAGGATTAGTTGGTGCTGAGGCAAATTATTCTCAGTCAGTGAATGGACCCTATTCTGTTCAGAGGCTAAATGTTTCAGGTTATCCTACTTTGAGGGCCAGAACAGAAGTTCCTGCGATAACTGAAGGATCTGCTAGGGTTTTTCCTCTTGAAAGAGATGATGTATCAGGTTCTAGAGCAAAACCTTATCCATGGGCTTGGGATGCAGCAATGGTTGCTTAAGGTTCTAAACCTTTGTTAGTTATCTTAAATTTTATTTTTTTGTTATTAACATTTAAGGTTCTTGGTTCTTTTTCTAGTTCTATTGTGTACTTTGAGAAGTTTTTCCAGAGATGGCTTGCTAAAGGCCTGTTTTTGTTATCTTGTGTTGTGTAAACTTGTGATGTAAGTAGTACTGGAACTTCTAAGTTCCTTAACATTTGTAGTTGTCTTATTGTTGGTGGAGTAATTGTTATTTTTTCCTGGGCTTTTTTTCTATAATAATGTGTGAATGAATCAATAATTACTAGTGAAATGTTTTTCATGTCCTTTAGTGATTTTACTGCTTTGAATTGTTCTGAGTATCTTGTTGGTTGAAATAGAATTATGTTGTTTAGGTTAATATTTGGGTTGATTTGTAGTAATCTTTCTGTTGTAAAACTTTTTTCTGTGTCAATGAATATGATTTTGCCTTTTGTTGCTGTTGCTTTTTGTATGCAGAGTGTTGTTTTGCCTGAAGCTGGTGGGCCATAGATCAGGCTTATGTTTTTTGGAAACTTAAGTTGTGATAGCATATAATGTTCCTTATCTAAGAAGTTAATATTGTTTTTGGTATTTAATTTAAAATTCTGTATATGCTTACTGCTATTACTATCTGATAAGTATATTTCACTGCTAAGCCCAAAACTCCTTCAACAGATGTTGGAAAGCTGTTATTTGGGTTCCTTATTGCAGCTAGGGCATCTCTATCAAAACCTCCGCTAGGGGTTATTATATAACCTAATATTCCATCATCAAGGTCCCTATTCTCTCTAATTACCCTTTCCATAGGTTTTATTTTTGTCATATTCTTTTTTTAAGGAAGTTATTTATATGATTTTTGGTGCTAAGGTTTAAATATTGGGTGTTATTTACTGTTTTTATGGGCGAAGTGTATAAATTGAGTGATATGCTTGCTGTGAGACAGCATGCTTGGGAGCAAGGTTTGAGTAGAAGACAGTATATGGCTCGTGGTATGGCTCATGGTTTTTCTAAACAAGAGTTGCTTTATTTTGCTGTGGATGGTATAACTTTGGATGATGCTGTTATGGATAGGGAAGGTCAGATGAGAGCAGAATTAAGTAGAGATTTGAGGGTGGAAGGTAGGAGAACTGTTTATAGGTGGATAAGGAATGGGGTTGCTGCAGGAATCTTGATTGTTATTGGCTTTACTTTGCATGGAAATTATCCTGCTGAAGAGCCTTGGCGTGTTGGTTTAGATATTCTATATGAAGATGCAACAGATGTTTGTATAGACCTTGATCATTCTTTTACTTGTAGAAAAAAAGCCACATTATAGTAGTTTAATATATATATTGTAGTTATTCGAAAACCTTATTAAATTCATGTTAAATTTTATTGGTATATGAAAGAGATTAGATTGAAGGTTATGGAAGCTCTGAGAGAGGAAGCTTACAAAGGCATCATTAGGATAGATGGGGAAACCATGAGAGAGATTGGTGTCCGGGTTGGGGATGTTGTTGAGATTGAGGGTGGAAGAAAAACTTTGGGTATTGTTGATCGTGCTTATCCAACTGATGTTGGGCAAACTGTGATTAGGATGGATGGAATCATTAGAAGAAATGGTAAGACTGGGATTGGTGAGATGGTAAGTGTTCGTAAGGCTGATGTTCGTGAAGCTAAGCAGGTTACTGTTGCACCTGCACAGAAAGGTGTTACAATTAAGGTTGATGCTCGAATGTTTAAGCGAGGTTTGTTAGGTCGTGCTGTTTACAAAGGTGATATTTTTGCTTTAGGTGGAACTAAGACTAGAAGAAAAACACTTTCTGAGAGTCCTTTCTTTGATGATGTTTTTCCGCAAGAGATGTTTGAAGATTTTATTGGTGTTGGTAGTTTTGGGATTGGTAGTTTGAAGTTTGTTGTTGCTGATACTGCGCCAAGGGATGCTGTTATTATTACTGAAGCTACTGAACTGGTTGTTAAAGCTCGGGCTGTTGAGGTGATTGAAGAAAGAATTCCTGATGTTTCTTATGAAGATATTGGTGGGTTGACCGAAGAGATTAAGAAAGTTCGTGAGTTAGTTGAGTTGCCTTTGAAGCATCCTGAGTTGTTTGAGCGGTTAGGGATTGAGCCTCCAAAAGGTGTTCTTTTGCATGGTCCTCCTGGAACTGGGAAAACTCTTTTGGCAAAAGCTGTTGCAAATGAGAGTGATGCTAATTTTATTTTGATTAATGGGCCTGAAATTATTAGTAAGTTTGTTGGTGAGGCTGAGAAAAAAGTTAGAGAGATTTTTGATAGTGCTGAAAAAAAGTCTCCTTCAATTATTTTTATTGACGAGATTGATGCTATTGCTTCTAAAAGGGAAGAAAGTTATGGTGAGGTTGAGAAAAGAGTGGTTGCACAGTTGTTAGCTGTACTGGATGGGTTGAAAGGTAGAGGTAAAGTTGTTGTTATTGCTGCAACTAACAGGCCTAATGCTCTTGACCCTGCTTTGCGTAGGCCTGGGAGGTTTGACAGAGAGATTGTTATTGGTGTGCCTGATAAGCCTGGTCGGTTGAATGTGCTTAAAATTCATACTCGGAATATGCCTTTGACTAATGATGTTAATTTGAAAAAGTGGGCTAGTAAAACTCATGGGTTTGTTGGTGCTGATTTGGCTGCACTTTGTAAAGAGGCTGCATTGAATGTGGTTAGAACGGTGTTGCCTGATATTAATTTGAAACAGAATGGTTCTATTAGTAAGAAACTTCTGGAAAAGTTAATAATTAGTGATTCTGATTTTGAAGCTGCAATGAAGTTGGTTACACCTTCTGCAATGAGAGAGGTTGTTGTTGAAGCACCAAGTGTTACATGGGATGATGTTGGTGGATTGAATGATTTGAAAAGGGATTTGAAGGAAGCTGTTGAGTGGCCTTTAAAGTATGGTACTCGGTTTAGGAAGATGGGTATTCGTAGTCCTAAAGGTGTGTTGTTGTATGGTCCTCCTGGTTGTGGTAAAACTTTGTTAGCTAAAGCTGTTGCTCATGAATCAGAGGCAAACTTTATTTTGGTGAAAGGTCCTGAGTTGTTGAACAAATGGGTCGGCGAAAGTGAAAAAGGTGTGCGTGAAATCTTTAAGAAAGCTAGACAAGTTTCTCCTACAATAATTTTCTTTGATGAGATTGATGCTATTGCTGGTCGAAGAGGGAGAGAGGGTGGAAGCAATGTTACTGAAAGAATTGTTAATACTTTCTTGACTGAGATTGATGGTTTGCAGGAGTTGAATGATGTTGTTGTTATTGCTGCAACTAATCGGCCTGATATTCTTGATCCTGCTTTGTTAAGGCCTGGAAGATTTGATAGGATTTTGTTAACTAGTGTGCCTGATAAAAAAGCTCGTGAGCAAATTTTAAAGATCCATACTAAAGGTATGCCTCTTGCTAAAGATGTTGATTTGAAAAAAATGGTTGGGAAAACTTCAGGTTTTGCTGGAAGTGATATTGATGGTCTTGTTCGTGAGGCTGGAATGTTGGCTTTGAGAGAGAACTTGAATGCTAAGGAAGTGCAGATGAAACATTTTGAAGAGGCTTTGACTAAAATCAAACCTTCTATTAGAATGGAAGATGTTGATAAGTATAAGAAAATTGAGGGTGAGTATATTAGAACTGCTCGTGGTGCTGCAATAAGTAAGGAGAGTTATTTTGGATAGTTTTTTATAGTTCTTTTTCTTACTCTTCTTTTATGAAAAGAGTGATTTTAGTATTTGTTTTAATCTTATTAGTTGGTTGTTCTGAAGAAGGTACAATGAGGTCTGCACCAACAATTGACCGTGGGTATGACACTCCAGTTTATGATAGTGTAGAGGTTGCTGTAAATCTACCTGGGTCTGTTAATGAAAGGCATCTAAATTATATAGGTAATCTTGCACCCTTTCCAACAAAATCTTCTCAGAATTATTTAACTCTTAATAGCTATGGTGTTGTTGATTCTGATGAAGTGGATTTGCAGGGATTTTATTTGTTGGAAGGAGAACAAACACAAATAACTGGTGTCATTCAACAAATTGCAAATTCTATTCCTGAAGGTGCGACCGACAGAGAAACTGTTCAGAATATCTTAGATTGGTCTAGTGAAGAGTTAATTTGTGCTAATATAGGGAATGATACTGTTTGTGAAGAGATAGGTAGGTATGGTAGAACTGCTGAGGATGTTGTGGTATCTGAATATGCTTGTGGTTGTACTGATTATACTATCTCCTTTGTTGCGATAGCTCGAGCTAAGGGGATTTCTACAACACTTCTTGAAACTATTAGTGAAAAGTGGGTTGCTGAAATGGTTTTTGATCACGAATGGAATGGGGAAGTTTATGGGCATTTTTACTCTGAAGTTTACTTAGAAGATGAGCAAGTTTGGGCGATTGTTGATCCTACCCTTGGTTGGTTTACTGTTTGGGATGATCAGTATGTTTTAGGACCCATTCCTTGGGATGGAGACCATGATTATTTTATTGGTGAAGATGGAATTGTTAATGGCGCAAAGTATCTTATTTTTGAAAGAGGTTTAGACTCTTGGGATTATGGGGTCTACTCTGAGGATGATTTTAGAGAAATTATTGAAGAAAGATATTATCTCTAATCTCTTTTTGTAAGAATTATTGGTTTATCTTTAACTAAAACTGTGTGTTCTGTTTGTGAAACTAATCCTTTTGATTCTTCAATAAGTTGCGCATAGTGTTTTAGTACCTCTTGTCTTTCTAGAATGTTTAGTGAGAATCCTACTGTTGGAAACTTTTGAATTAAGTCTCTCTTTGAGAAAGGCAGTGTTGAAAACTCTTTTTCAATGTGTTGTAATACTTTTTTTGTGTTAGTATCTCGTACTGGTTTTGGTTCTAGTAGTCTGTAGATTGTTGAAGGTTTTCCTTCTGTAACTTTGCCTTTGCCTGTTGTTGCAAAAGGTTCGATTGCGATTATTTGTCCTTCTTGTAAAATTGTGATGTCTCCATTGTTGTAGTTTGGTATTGTCATGCCCGCGTGTAGGTCGTATTGTTTGATTTGGTGGCCAGAGAGGTTCATTATTGGTGAAAATCCATATGATGATATTGTTTCTTGGACTGTTTTTCCTATTTCTTGAAGTTGTGTTCCTGGTGTTGCAAGTCTTATTGCTTCTTTTAGTGCTTCTTCAGAAGCTTTGATTAGTTCTTTGTTGGGTCCTATTGTTAGTGCTGTATCTGAAACATGGCCATCAAGGTGGCAACCAATGTCAATTTTTAGTGTATCTTCTTCTGTGTAAAGTGTTTTATCATTTGGGATTGGTGTACAGTGTGCTGCTAGGTGGTTTAAAGAAAGTGTTACTGGAAATGCTGGTTTTGCACCTAGTTGTGCTATTTTTGCTTCGATTTTTTCAGCTAGTTCTAATAAAGGTATTCCTGGTCTTGCAGTGTTCTTTGCATAGGTTAGAACTTCAGCTCCAATTTTTCCTGCTTTAATCCATTGATCCATAATTGATAAAAAAGAAGTCTGGTATTTATTTCTTTTGTTTTAGGTTTTTATACAAGTATCCTTTGATTGTTTCTAATTCTTTGTGGACTCTTGTGATTTCTCTTTCTGCTTTTCTGTTTACTTTGTAGTCATATCTTAGATTGATTCTATCTCTTTCTGTTTCTCTGTTTTGGCTCATTAGGATTACTGGAGCTTGCAATGCTGCTAGACAAGATAGGCAAAGGTTTAAAATGATGAATGGCCATGGGTCCCATTGGTATAAGAAAGCTATTGAGTTTAGTGCCATCCAGGCTGCAATGAAAACAAGTACTAGTATTATGAATGTCCAGGAACCACAAAAGTTAGTAATTATATCTGCTGCTCTTTGGCCTAATGTTAATTTTGTTTTGAAAACTGGATGTTGTGGTTTAAGTTTTTTTTTAGTTACAACTTTTTTCTTCACCTTTTTTGCCATATTATTTTAATGGGTTGATAGTTTTTAAATGTTTACATAAGTTTTATAAATAGCGAATTAATTCTTTCTTATATGGTTTTAGATCAGTTGAGGAGTGCTTATGATTTGGGTTAGGAAAGAGTTGGTTTGTCTAGAAAACAGTGGTTTTTAGGAGCAGTCATGTTTTTGGAAGGTAACTTAGATGATTTGGAAGCTCAAGCTGGTTGTGCTACTCAAAACATTCAAAGAATGGATGAAATTAGAGGAGAAGTTGGTGGTTATTCTCATTTAGGTAGGGTTGTTTATCGGGCTGGATGTGTTCGAAAGTTATTTAGTAGGTAATCTTTTAAATTTTGAGATTCTTTAAGTGTGTATGAAAGGATTTATCTTATACTCTACTTATAGAATCATTAGAGACAAGGCTTATGTTATGCTTTTTGGTAGGCTGGAGAATGGTGAAAACTTTGTAAGTTTTAATTATATGAAGCCTTATTTCTTTATTTTGAAAAATGATTTGAAAAAAGCTTTGAAAGTTCAGAAGTTTGAACATGAAGAAACTAAGTTGTTTGATTTTGATGGTAAGAAAGTTGTTAAAGTTTTTTTAGAGTTGCCTCCTGAGGTTCCTAAACTTAGAAAAGTTTTGAATGATGAAGGGATTAAAACTTTTGAAGCTGATGTTAGGTTTGCTAGAAGGTTTTTGATTGATAGGGAGATTAAAAGTTGTATTGATATTGATGGTGATTATGAGTCTGAAGATTATATTGATAGGGTCTATAAAGATCCTGAAGTTAAAGCTAGTGATTCCAATGTAAAGTTAGATGTGATGAGTGTTGATATTGAAACAAATTCTGAAGGTGAGTTGCTTTGCATTGGTTTGGTTTGTGGTAAGTTTAAGAAAGTTTTGTTGATGCATAAAAAGAAGTTAAAAAATTGTGAGAATTTTGTTCATGTTGAAGACTTGTTAGAGAGGTTCTTTGAAATTATTAAAGAGGAAGATCCTGATGTGATTGTTGGTTGGAATTTTATTAATTTTGATATTAAAGTTATTAAAGAGTTGTGTAAAGAATTGAAAGTGCCTTTTGTTTTAGGTCGTGATAATTCTATTACAAAGACTCGGTTTAGTGAAAATTTTATGGTTAAGTCTAAGGTTGATGCTGTTGGAAGGATGGTTATTGATGGAATTGATTTGTTGAGAGATAATTTTGTTAAGTTGGAAGACTATAAGTTAGAGACTGTTGGACAACATTTTGTTGGTAAAGGGAAAAAATCTGGTATCATTGATTGGGATAACCTGGATAAAGATTTTGAGAAGAATCCTAAAAAGTTGGTTGAGTATAATGTTAGGGATGTTGAATTGGTTTTGGAAATTCTTGACAAAAGTAATATTTTGAATTTATCTATTCAAAGGTCTAAGCTGACTGGGATGAGGTTGAATGAAGTTGGTGGGAGTGTTGCTCCTTTGGATTATTTGTATTTGTCTAAGTTGAGAAAAAGGGGATATGTTGGTTGTACTTCTTTGTATAGTGAGAAGAGCGAGTTAGTAAAGGGGGCTTATGTTATGGAGGGGAAGGTTGGGATTTATGATAATATCCTTTGTTTGGATTTTAAGAGTTTGTATCCTTCTGTGATTAGAACTTTTAATTTAGATCCTTTAGCTTTTTCTAACAAACAAGTTAAGACTCCTTATGGTACTAAGTTTGCTAAAGAGGAAGGTGTGTTGCCTGGTATTTTAGATGAGTTGTGGAAGGTTAGGGATGAGTTAAGGAGGAAGAAGGATGAGATTGGTAGGTATGCAATTAAGATTACCATGAATAGTTTTTGGGGTGCTTTAGCTAATTCTAGTTCTAGGTACTTTTCAATGGATCTTGCTAATTCTATAACTGGTAACTCTCGGTTTGTTATACAAGAGGCTATTAAGTTTGTTAAGGCAAAAGGATTTGATGTGATTTATTCTGATACTGATTCTATGTATGTTGTTGCTAAGAAGGATCCTCAAAAGGAAGGAAAAAAGTTAGAGAAAGAGGTTAATGTTTATTTTGATAATTTGATTAAGAAAAAGTATAGAAAAAGAAATTTCACAAAATATTTAGGAA
>CAYFIU010000023.1:0-10540 GCA_964343245.1 Candidatus Woesearchaeota archaeon
TTTGATGCCTCTGTATTTCTTGCCAATTGCACTGATAAATGCTTTTGGTTTGTGGCATAGAACTATGATAATCTCTTTTACTCCGATCTTTACTGCTTGATCTAGATTATATTCAACAAGTGGCTTTCCATATACCTCTAAAACATTCTTGCTTTCGCCTTTGGTTATCTCTTGAATTCTTGAACCTTTACCTCCGGCTAGAATGAGTGCTTTCATGGTTTGAAATCTTTAAATCGCCATTTATATGCTTTATGGAGCTGAAAGATGAATATAACATGTTTTAGTGGTTCGAAAACTTTAAAAAACTAAGAATTGTTTTGGAATCTGCTGGAGTGACATTATTGCAAAAATGAAAATAACTTTGATTTCAACATTAACTTACCCTTCTGATCAGGGGATTAGAACGATTTCTTCTGTTTTAAAAGAACAGGGCCATGATGTTAAGATTGTTTTCATGGTTTTATCTGAAGATTATAGTTTGTTTTATTCTAAAGATGAGTTAGCACAGTTGCTAAAATTGTGTAAGGGTTCAGATTTCATTGGTATAAATTGTTTTGCTTCAACTGCTAAAAGGGCTGTGCAGATTATAAGGTTCCTGAAAAAGAGTTTAAATGTTCCTATTGTTTGGGGTGGTGTTCATGCTACTATCTCTCCAAATACTTGTATTAAAGATGCAGATTTTGTTTGTGTTGGTGAGTGTGAAGAAGCTATTGTAGAGTTGGCAGATGCTATAAAGCAAAAAAAAGATCCTAGTGCGATCAAGAATGTTTGGGTTAAGAAAGATGGAAAGGTTGTAAGGAATGTTGTTAGACATTTGGTCCATGATGTGGATAAGATCCCTTTTCCTGATTATGATATTGAAGATCATTTTCTTTTGGATGATGGTAAGATTAGGTTGTTTGAGGATGTTGATTTAGGTGGGCAGATTTTCTTTTTGACTGGAAGGGGTTGCCCTTATGGTTGTGATTATTGTAGTAATAATTTCTTTAATGAGTTGTATGAAGGGAAGAGAAAACAGATCCTTAGATGGCACTCTGTTGAATATATTATTAAAGGTATTTTGTTGTTGAAAAAGAAGTTCCCGAGTTTAGGTTATTTTGATATTCGTGATGATACTTTTTCTCTTAGGCCTTTGGACCAGATTAAAGATTTTTGTGAGCAATACAAAAGAAAAGTTGGTATGAGGTTTAAATGTTTAGGTGATCCTAAAACTATTAGTGATGAAAAGATTAAGTTGCTTGTTGATGCTGGTTGTACTGATATTATAATTGGAATTCAGGGTAGTGAGAGAACGAACAAAGAAATTTATCATAGAATGCAGACTGATGCTAATGTTGTTAATGCTGCTAGGATATTAGGTAATTACAGAAACAGGTTGAATGTTATGTATGATGTTATCTCTTGCAATCCTTATGAAGAACCAAAGGATATTATTAACTTGATTCGACTGTTACAAAAGGTTCATAAGCCTTATTTTTTGTCTGTGAACAATCTTGTTTTTTTCACAGGTTCTAAATTATATGAAAAGGCTAAGATTGATGGTGTGATTAAGAGAGAGATTGATTCTGGAGCTAGTTTAAATTATTGGGATAGAGCTAAGCATATAAGATTGAAGAAAAAAAATGTTTATTTGAACTTGATTTTAAATTTAATGAGGGGTAAGGTTACTAAAAGGAGATATGGTATTATGCCTAACTTCTTGTTGAATTTTCTTTTAGATGAAAAAAGGGTTGAAAGGAATTTGAGGGATCCTAGTTTTTCTAGGTTTATACTTTTGTTTGTTTCAGCAGCTGATTTTTCTAGAGAAGAGGTTATTAAACCAATGTTCCGTGCTTTGCCTTTGTTTGTTAGAGTGTGGTATGATAAAGTAAGGTATGGTTGAAAAACTAAAATATGTAAATAAAGGCTAATACGATGAATAGTAACTGAATTAAGAATAGTCCAATTAGAACATCTTTTTCATAGGCTTTCTTGCCGAATTTGTTTTTTAGTGCAATTATAACATGTTCTAATCCATAGATTTTTTTGTATCTTAGGCTTAAACTGCCATCTTTGTTAAGTTTGCCAAAGCTTTCTTTTTTGAATCTGCCTCTTGCTTTTAGTAAAAATTCAAATATGTAAGGTGTGAAGATTAGCAGTGCTGTCTTTTCCATGTTGCCTAGGATTGCTATGCAACCTATCAAAGCACCAACTTGGTATGTTAAAGAGTCACCACCAAATATTTTTGCTGGAATTTTGTTAAACATGTAAAAGCCTGCAAGTGCAAATGCCATACAGAGTGCCAACATTGTAACCCAGCTGTAGTTGTTTATCCATGCAATATAGCCAAATGCAGTTAAGATTATCATTCCCATTCCTGTTTCAAGGCCATTGTAGCCAGCGATCATGTTAAAGCCATTTGCTGTTCCGGTAATTGCAATTGGGACTAGGATTAGTGGGAAAAGAATCCCTATGTCAATGCTTCCTATCAGGGGGATTCCAATAAGTGATTCTCCTGCGTTGATCACCATGATAGGGCCTGCTGCAACAAGCATTAAAATTGGTTTTTGCCATTGTTTTAAGCCAATTTTCCAACCAAAAATGTCATCAACAGTTCCAATTAGTGTAGCAATTAGAATTGTTACTAAGGTTGCCATTATTTTTAAGTTCTGGTCAAGTTGCTCTGTTATAATCCCTTCGATAAAAAAGGTTGTTATTCCAATGTAAAGAAATACTCCAAAAATAAATCCAATTAAAATTGGAATGCCTCCAAGTTCTGCAACTTTCTTTTTGCTATGTTTATGTACATCTGCGCCAGTTAGTTTAAACCTGTGGCAGGCCCTTATCCAAAATGGGATAGTCAGGTAAGTTATTGCAAAACTTAGTATAAAACATAAAAATAGTGTGTATTCCATTACTTTTGCTTCTTAGTTTAGCTTTAAAAGATTTATGGAACAATAGATTATAGTTTGAGAATCTTTATAAGTTTTCAGAGTTTACTAGGATTGTATGGGAACTTGCGAGCTATGTGGAAGAATGGGACGAACTGGACATGCTATTGTAGAAGGTGGTGTGTTGAATGTTTGTGGAGATTGTTTGAGGTTTGGCAATGCTGTTGAAATGAAGCAACCTTCTAAGGAGTCTGTTGATAAAGCTTTGAAGTTTAGAAGTTCTTGGAAAGATAAGTATGTCAAGAAAAAGCCTGTTTCTGAAGATGAAACTATTGTGGTTGGATATGGTAAGCTGATTAAACGTGCTAGGATGAAAATGGGTATGAAACAGGATGATGCTGCAAAAGCTATTGCTGAGAAAACTTCTGTATTACAAAAGATTGAATCTGGTGGCATGGAACCTTCCTTGAAATTGGCTAGAAAGTTGGAACAATTTTTTGGTGTTAAGCTGGTTGCTAAGCAGGAAAAAGTTTCTGAAGATACTGTTAAAGAGTTTAATCTTTCAGGTGGAGAGGTTACTATTGGTGATCTTGTTAAGATGAAGAAAAGGTAATTTTTATAAATCTTGTTTCTTTGTACTTTTGTATGAACAAAAAAGAGTTAGAGTTAGTTTTGAGCCAGTTGAAAGGGTTTGTTGATCCTAAAGTTAAGTTAGAACAAATTTCTACTAGCGTTGATGTTGCATCGGATGCTTTGTGGAAAATTAATTCTAATAGGCATGTTAAGGGTAAGACAATTGCTGATTTGGGTTCTGGTACTGGAATTTTTGGTTTAGGTGCTTTGCTTCTTGGTGCTCGTAAAGTTTATTTTGTGGAGTATGATGAAGAGGCAATTAAGGTTGCCAAGGAGAATTTTAAAAAAATTAAAAAGTTGATGGGTAAGAAGTATAATGCTGAGTTTTTGAATATTGATGTTAAGGATTTTAAGAAAAAGGTTGCTGTTGTTGTACAGAATCCTCCATTTAGTAATAAAGAAACACATTCAGACAAATTGTTTTTGATTAAGGCTATGGAGATTGGTAAATTGATTTATTCTTTCCATAAATTGAAGACCAAAAATTTTGTTGATGATTTTGTTGATGAGAATGGGTTTAAGGTTTTTGATTTTGTTAGGTATAAATTTCCAATTAAGCAGGATTTGATTTTTGGTTTGAGCACTATTAAGCATTTGAAGATTGGTTTTTGGTGTATGAAGAAAAGATAGTTATATATTTTATATAATCTCTATGGGTTTTGTTTAAGTTCTTTCTTGGGTATATTCTATGTAGGAGGTGGTTATTATGGATCTTGCTTGTTTAACAATGGTATTGGCTCTGCAGCCTTTTAGTGGTTGTCATGTCAACTGTTTTGAAACTGATTTGAGTAAGGCTGTTGTTTGCTATGATACTGGTCGTGATCTGTTTGAGCCTGCTTTTGAGCTTGAGCGTTTGGAGCGGCCTGAATATTTTAAGCCTAGGTTGCTTTATGAGGATGCTTTTCCTGGTTTGAACGAATATAGGCCTTTAGAACCCTTGTTTAAGCTAGAATGGCGATGGTAAGGCTTAAATAGTATTAAATAAGGTTATTTAACATTAAATAATAGGAGGTTTAAGATGGTACTTAAAACATTCAATGTTGACGAAGTTGTGTATAGCAAATTTTCCCATTTTTGTAAATCGAATGGAATCAGCATGAGTAAACAAATTCAGTTTTTTATGCAGTCCCAGGTTGCAGATGATCCTAAAGTTCGAAAGGAATATCTACATAAATTGGATAAAATTAGGAAAGGTAAGTTTGTTGCTGTTAAGGATTTTGCTAAGAGGTTTGGTTTAGAATGAATTATAATGTGGTTTATTCAGAGCAATTATTGAAGAAATTTGAAAAATTAGCAAAAAAAGATAAGAGGCAATTAGGGGCTGTTTATAAAAAAATTAGAAGAGTTCTGGATGATCCTTATCATTTTAAACCTTTGAGAGGAGATAAGAAAGGTTCTAGGAGAGTTCATATTGGTTCTTTTGTTTTAATTTATGAAATTAAAGAAAATAAAAATTTAGTAAAATTTTTAGATTATGATCATCATGATAAGATTTATACTAGTTAGTAAGGCTTAAATAAATGGGGTTTATTCCTTTTTTATATGGTTGAGGAATTATATGAGATAGTGGTCCTGGATTTTGCTGAAGATTCTGGTAAGCCTTTGGCTAGAGCATTAAATCAACATCATAATGCTGTTCATTCTAATAAACCTGAAATAGTTTTGGATGAGTTACTTGAGAGAAGGTATGGTGTTCTGGTTGCAAATCCAATGATCCCTGCTTTTGAAGGTGGAATAGAGGCTTTTTTAGGTGCTGTAAGAGAAAAAAGATCTGATTTAAGTGTCGTTATTAGGTGTGGAGCGACTTATTTAAGTGATGGTGGAAGGGTTTTAAGGGGCAGATATGCTGGCGATAAAAACGTTATGTTTGTTAATAAGTCTTCTGTTAGCCAAATTGGTTTTGAAATAGAAGTAATTTTAGGAATGCTTGGAGATTCTTAAATAGAAAGCTTTAAAAATAGAGATTCTAAACTTATAGTCTAAGATGGAAGTAAAAATTCTAGAAGCTGAAAAAACAAGGATTAAAGTTGAGTTTGTTGGAAAGTCACACACTTTGGTGAATGCTATTGTGAAAGAGCTTTGGAATGATGCTCAGACTGTAATTGCTGGGTATAATTTGAAACACCCTCAGGTGGATAATCCTGTTTTGATTCTTGAAACAAAATCTAAAGATCCAAAAAAAGTGCTTTTGAGTGCGCTTTCTTGTTTGGATAAGTCTGTAAAAGCTTTTGCTACAGCTTTCAAAAAAGTGAAGTAGAAAGTTATTTAAACTTTTCAAAGTAATATATCATTATGACTTGGAAGAAGAATCTGAAAAAATTCTATCATTTTTTGGTGCATGATAATTCTATTTGGTCGTGGATAGTTAATATTATTTTAGCGTTTATTATTGTAAAGTTTATCATTTTTCCTGGAATGGGTTTGATCTTGAGTACTGATTTGCCTATGGTGGCTGTTGTTTCATGTAGTATGGAGCATAATATTGGTGATGAAGATTGTAGTATGGGTCATTTGAGTTTTGATGATTGGTGGGAACAGGAACAATCTTGGTATTTAGAGAATGGGATTGATAAGAGTGCATTCGAAAGCTTTAAGATGAAGAATGGCTTTAATAAAGGTGATGTGATCATACTTCATGGTAAGGATGAGGTTGAAGTTGGTGATATTGTTGTTTATGATAGTGGAGCGCACACATATCCGATCATTCATAGGGTAACACTTATAAATGAAGGGGAAAACACTGTGGTGGTGAAAGGAGATAATAATGATTCTCCTGATCCATATGATGTAAACTTGGATGGAATCCGGGGTACTGCTTTGTACAAGATTCCATATGTTGGTTGGGTGAAGATTTGGTTTACAAGTTTAATTGGAGGTTAAGAAAAAAATGTTATTTTGTCCAAAATGCGGAAGTATAATGAGCCCAAAAGAAGAGGGTAAAAAGACTTATTTAATGTGTTCTTGTGGTTACAATTCACTTGAGAAAGATGATATTTTGATGAAGGAAGATGTTAAGTCGATTAAGAAGGCTGAGGTTATTGATAAAGAAACCAAAGAAGCAATGCCTAAAACAAAAGAGAAGTGTCCAAAGTGTGGATTTCATACTGCTTATTTCTGGACTCAACAAACTAGAGCTGCTGATGAAGCTGAAACTAGGTTTTTTGAGTGTGTGAAATGTAATAATCGGTGGAGAAGCTACGATTAAATTAACTAGAATAAAAAAGGTGAGAGAAATTGGAAAGATTTTGTTAGGTGTACTTATTTTTCTTTTTGGTTTGTTTTCTGTTTTTTATTATGTTAGTGCTTGGATTTTAGAAATCTTTTTGTTGTTCCTTGCTTTCTTTTTGATTAGAGAGGTTATTATTAATAAATTCTCTGATAAGAAAGTTGATTTTGTGATTGCTTTATTTTTGTTATTCCTTGGATTGTTTCCATTAGCTTTGGAATTTGGGATTTTGGGATTTTTGCCTTTTGCAATAGAGTTTGAGGTTAGTACTTTTGTGCTTAGCATGGTGATTATTGCTTATGGGTTGTTTGTTGCTTTTGAGAATTTCTTTGATGTGTTTGCTAAAAAGATTTTTTAGTTACCAAAGAAAGCAAGCTTGATGAACCATATTATTAACAATACGAATAATATTACCATGATGACTGTGACAAAATCTAGCTTTTTCTTCATATTTCTCATATGGCTCGGTGCCTTTATATGCTTTTTGTAGGCTTTTCCGGAAATCTTCCAGGAAAGATATTCTGAAGTACAGCAAAGTATAAAAAGCTCATGCGCCTTTTTGGTAATTATGAAATTAACTCTAGCTGAACCAAGGCTGTTAAAAGAAAGTATGAACATTGTATCTGACTTAGTAAATGAAGTGACATTGAAAGTTGATCAGGATAAGATTGAGATTATTGCGATTGATCCAGCTAATGTTGCAATGATTGATTTTAAGTTGTTAAGCTCAGCATTTGTTGAGTATTCTGTTCCTAAACCGCAAGAGTTGGCTATTAACTTAGAACATCTTAGGGCTGTGTTGAAAAGGTCTAAACCTGCTGACACATTGACTTTAGAATTGGATGAAGAGAAGAATAGGTTGCAAGTTAATTTTTCTGGACAGAGTAAAAAAATGTTTAATATTCCTTTGATTAATATTGATGAAAATGAGCACAAGTTACCTGATTTAAGTTTTGGTACAAAAGTGATTGTTCCTTCTGCTGATTTTGATGAAGCTGTTGAAGACATGGGTATTGTTGCTGAGAGTGTTGCTTTGGTTAGTACAAAGGAAATGTTTGCAGTTAATGCTGAAAGTAATTTAAGAGATGCTAAAGTTGAAATGAATGCATCTGATGATGTCGTAATTGTTAATGATACTGGGGAAGAAGTGTTGTCCAAATATTCAATTGAATATTTGAAAAAAATGTCTAAATCTTCTAAGCTAGCTGATCAAGTTAGTTTGGAGTTTGGACCTGATTATCCTTTAAGAGTAGAGTATAAGTTGTTAGATAAGTTAAGGTTAAGTTTTATACTTGCTCCAAGGGTAAGTTCTGATTAAGGAGCAGGTTTTCCATCTTCAAAGTTGATAGAAATTGTTGTATTAATTAAAGTTAGAATCCTGTTTAGAATGTTTGGTATTCTGTGTAAAAGTGCTCCTTCTTCTCGTTCATGGCTTATTATCTTATTTATCTGTTGGAATATTTCTAACCTTTGTTTGATAATTTCAGAGACTTCTTCAACTTTGTATTTGTAGAATAATTTGTAGAATCTTTCTTGTAAATCTGTTGTTTTTTTGAACAGTTCAATAATCTCTTTATTTTTGGTTGGTTGGTGTTTTTTTGTTATTAGTCTGTAAGTTCGAGAAATGTCTTCTAGGCTTAACAAAAGTTCATGATACAAATGTGTTTTATCTTCAACACCATGGATGTTTAAGTATCTTCGGCAATAGTTGATAAACTTTCTAATGTTCATGTGTTTTTTGTGAATATCTTCTGTTTTTTTGCCTTGTAAGTGATTGATTGATTCTGCGCCTAGTGTGTTTAGCATGAGAAATGTCCTTCTTAGTATCCTGTTGAATTCATTTATAGAGTTTTCAGTGAGATCTCTTATATGGCAATATGTTTCTTTTTGTTCTGTGATTTCAAAGCCTATTAGTTGATCACAGGTGTCTTCAATCAAACTTATTGTTTTTTGTGGTTTGCTTGTTTTGTGGCTTGTTGTTTTTTTGCTAAAAGAAAGTTCTAATAAATTGTAGCCTTTTTGGTAGCAACAGACTATGTTTCTTATTACTGTTGAGGCATCTGCATTAGAAAGGTTTAGTTTGATTTCTTTTAGTTGTGGTTTAGATTCAGTTGAAACAAGAATGGAGTTTTTCTTCTCTGTTAAGTTAAGTTCTGCTCCTTTTTTTACTTGATACTTTTTAATCCATTTAAGTGGTAAAGATATTACATGGGTTTTCCCGCCCATTAGTATAACCTTTCTTTTCATTAATAATTATATAATTTTTGAAATATAAAAATATTCTCTTGTTCTAGAATAGGTTTAAGAGAAATGCTTATTAAGCTTTAATGGTACTAACTTGGCATGGAAGAAAGGGTGAAGAAGGATGTTCTTGGTGTTTTGAGAGAGTTGAGGAAAGGTGTTGCTAAACATGATTTGGATCTTTTGAAAGCTTCAAGTGATCACACTTTGCACAATGCTGGAATTTATCAGGATGAAGATTCTACAACTGTTGCTGTTATTGCTTATTCTTTGTATAAGATTTTTGCAAGAGAAAGATTGCAAGCAAAGAAGCCTCTTTTAACTTTTAAGAAGAATGTTATGAATGAGATTTCTGGTGCACAGAGTTTTTTAGTTAAAGAAAAGAATAAAGAGTATCGAAGAGCAATTAAGAAGATTTTGGGTTATATTGGTAAACTTGAAGCAAAGTTTGGTATGTACATTACTGAAGTTATTAAGCAAGCAAGAATTAAAAAGGGTGGTAGGGTTTATGAGCATGGTATTTCTATTGGAAGGGCTTCGCAGTTGATGGGGGTTAGCTCTTGGGAGTTGAGAAGTTATGTTGGTAGTACTAAGCTTGGAGATATTCCTGTCAAATCAAAAGGGATTAAACAAAGAGTGTTGGATGTAAGGGGGATTTTTGAAATATGAAAAGTTTAGTTTTTGATGCTAGTACTGTGATTACCTTAGCTATGAATAATATGCTTTGGTTGATAAAACCCTTGAGAAAACAGTTCAAAGGAGAATTTTATGTTTCTGATTCAGTTAAGAAAGAAATTCTTATTAATCCTATGAAATCAAAAAAGTTTCGGCTTGAGGCTATTCAAGTTAAACAGATACTTGATGCTGGTGATTTGAAAGTTAGATCTTTTACAGATGGGATTATAGAGATTGAAGATTTGGTTAATCATTTGTACAAGGCAAGAGGGAAGTGGCTTAGAATTATGCATGCTGGTGAGATTGGGGCTATGATCTTGGCGAGAAATATTCAGGCTGATGCTTTGGTTGTTGATGAAAGAACTACAAGGGTTCTTATTGAAAACCCAGATTGGTTAGCTGAGATTCTTAGTAAGAAAATGCATACTCCTGTTAAGATTCATTATGGAAACATGGATAAGTTTAAGAGATGGCTTGGTAAGTTGAAAGTTTTAAGAAGTGTTGAGTTGGGTGTTGCTGCTTATGAGTTGGGCTTACTTGATAAATACAAAATAGAAAATAAAAAAGATGTGTTATATGCTTATCTTTGGGCTGTTAAGCTAAGAGGATGTTCTGTTTCTGAGACTGAGATTGATGATGTTCTAAAAATAGTTTAATTTTTACTATTGTGTATGAATAAAAACAACAAAAAAGTTGCTATCACTATCGAATGGGACTTGTTAAACTTTGTTACAACAATGTTTATATATGCTAGTTTGAATTATTGAGGGTACTCAAAAGAGGTAAATAAATGCAGAGGGGGTTTTGCAAAAAATGAGATTAATGAAATTGGCATTGGCATTAATTATGCTAGTAGCTTTTTCTGGATTAGTAAGTGCACAGGATTTTCAGATTG
>CAYFIU010000024.1:0-9968 GCA_964343245.1 Candidatus Woesearchaeota archaeon
TTAGTGATATTTCAACAGTTTATGAATTTAGAAGTTCCTTTGTTCTTTGATGTGTTGTTACACTTTGCAACTTTGATTGTGATCTTTATTGTTTTTTGGAAAGACATAGTAAAAATACTAAAAGCATTTCCAAGTTATACAACACCTTATGGTAAAATGGGTTGGTATATTATTATAGGTTCTATTCCAATAGGTTTAGTTGGTTTTTTCTTAAGGGATTGGGTAGCTGGCTTGTTTACAAGTGTGAAAGCAGTTGGTTTTGCATTGTTGTTCACAGCTTTATTATTATTCTTTTCAGAAAGGTTTCCAGGTAAAAGGAAGCTTAGATGGTATGATAGTATTATAATTGGGTTGGTGCAAGCAGTTGCTTTGATCCCAGGAGTCTCAAGGTCAGGTACAACAATTTCAACAGGTATGATGCTAGGTTTAGAGAAAAAGCAAGTTGCAACATTTTCTTTTTTATTGGTTATCCCTGCAATCATTGGTGCAACAATCTTAGAATTTTCAGTTTCAGCTTTTGAATTCAATTACATCTTTGGCTTCTTAGCTGCTATTGTAGTAGGCTATTTATCACTGAAATGGTTGTTAAAGTTAATTGTTAAGAACAAGTTCCATTACTTTGGATGGTATTGTTTGGTTTTGGGTTTGTTGTTACTTATTATCTAGGAGGATATAAAAAGTAGTCAATTGCATATGGACTCATTCTAAGTTTATTAACATACATCTGGTTTGCTGGGACTTCTAAAACTTTTAATATGTATGATAACCCTAAAAGAAAATTTTCAACTCTTGATTCTTGGATATGTCCTGTAGGCCAAGAAGTGTTGTGACCTTCCTTAACTGCCATAAGTGTACCAGCTAAATTAGGAATGTCTGATCTTAACGTGTCAATTTCTCTAATAATTTGATTAGAACCTTTCCTTTGTCTACTCATCTCTTCACATACTAACCTTGAAATTTTGCTTAATGTTGAGGTAGGTGCTTTGAAGTGCCTTTTTGTTATCATAACAATTCAGCCAATGTCATCATATATAAGGCTTTTGCTCCCAAACAGTAACAACAAACAAAAGTTTTATAAATGTCCTCCTTTCAGATTTAAATAAAATGGTTAGGCACAGAATTATAGCAGGAGGCATTTCAAAGCTAGCTGTAGCTGAAGACCAACTTAAAGAGTTAGGTTTTATAACAATTACAATTGTTGGCAGAGTAAGACCAGACAGGTTTCAATTAGAATTTGAAAGATCAGATGGAAGATTTAATTTTGATGCACAGCATCCCAGATTTCAAGGAGAATATGAACCAAAGCTTTTAGAAATAGCTGCAGTTTGTTTGAAATCAGGAGATGCATATCTTGTAAATGCAACAAGATCTCATTCACCAGAAAGAGGGCCTGAATTAAATGGTGATCTTTACTGCAGAAAGAAAATACCAAAAATACAAGCATAAAAAATATAAACAAGTAATACCCTTGAATTACATGCCAACACACAGAATTCTAAAATTAGATCCTGCACCAAGAGCAGATTATGCAGTTGTTATGCACGTAAACCCACCTGTCCGAGATTGCTTAGGCGGTTTAATGCTTCCTGGAGATAGAGTAAGTGCTATACAAACAAGCTTGGGTGTCACAACACAAGCAGATTTAGTAGATAGAACATTACAAATAGATGTAAGACATGATGGAGACAAAAGATACTTTACTTTCAGAGCACCCGAAACTTATCTACCTTCATAAGCAAACAAACACGAGATTCAGTTTTCTCATCAACTAACTGCCAGCCCAAAGCTTTAGCCAACTCTAAACTAAACTCTTTCACCTCTTCATGCTTAAGCATATCACTGTACTCCATACGATACCTAGCATATCCAACAGGCATAATAGCTTTAATCTCAACAAACATTGGATCACATTTCTTAATAATAGAAGCATAACCAGAAGCATCACAAAGGTTCAAACCCTTTCCAACAGATAATCTAACAGTACTCCTTTCCTTAGTAGATAAAACTTCTAAACTTTTCATCAACCTTTCCCAACCATCTTTCAAATAAGGCTTACAAACCTTAAGATAAACCTCTTTGTTAGGCGCAGGCAAAGTAACATAAGTTTGTGTAGCATTAACTTTCTTAAGCATTTCAGGGTTTTGTCCATTAGTAACCAAAAATGCAGTCATGCCTTTAGCTTTAATTAACTCAACAAGCTCAGGAAGATAAGGATACAGTGTAGAATCACCAGACAAAGACAGAGCAACATGCTTTGGGTTTAAAGCCTCTTCAAACTTAACCTTGCTAACCTTGTCATTACCTCTAAACCCTATCAAATACTTCTTATGCTCTTCTAAGAAGCCTTTCAAAACATCTTCAGGAGAATCAGCACTAGAAACTTCTTTAGGTTTAGTATGTTCTAAACTTCTCCAGCAAAAAGTGCACTGATGATGACAGTTCAAAACAGAGACAGAACTCTGCATACACCTATGACATTTCAAACCATAAAACTTTTCTTTGTAACAGACACCTTCATCTCTTAGGGATTTTTTAGTCCAAGAACAAACTTTGATAGCACTATGTTTACCAGTTATTCTATAACCTTGCTTTTCCAAATCCTTCTTAACAAGTTCATCCATGGTCAAAAAGAACTAACTTTGTTATATAAAACTTACCAAACAACCCCATAAAACTTAAACATCTATAAAGTTACTAAATCCTAAAGGAGGTAACAATCATGGAATTATTTAGTTTATCAATCGCGATCAGAGAAATAAGTTTGATTCAATGGCTTTAGCAGCCTAACTTCTTTTATTTTAATCTAACAAAACAAATAAAATACTAAAGAATTATTCTTTTTATCGCCTTTTTTTACGTTTTGCTACTCTTTTTTTCTTTTTCACAGCTCTTTTCTTAACTTTTCTCTTCACAACTTTCTTTTTCTTTCGCTTTACTACTTTTTTCTTCTTCTTTTTCACTATTTTTCGCTTAACTTTCTTCTTTTTAGCTTTTCTTTTTACAACCCTTTTCTTGGCTTTTCTTTTCACTGTTTTTCGTTTAGCTTTCCTTTTGACTACTTTTCTTTTATTCTTTCGCTTAACTGTTTTCTTCTTCACTTTCTTTCGAACTGTTTTCTTTTTAGCAACTTTTCGCTTTACACGCCTTCTAGGCACTCTAACTAATACCATATAGAAACATAAGGTATTATCCTATAAAAGTGTTTCTTTTAGCTAAAGAATCAAAACAAACCTTGATAATTAGCAAAGATAGCATTTGCACACTCTTTAGCTGTTATGCCTTTGATCTCAGCAATTTTTTCAACAGCAAGCTTAACATTGCCTGGTTTATTTTTTTCACCTTTAACAGGAGCTAAAAAAGGGGCATCACTTTCAGTTAAAATCCTTGTTAGTGGAACTCTTTTCACCATTTCTTGAAACTGTTTAGAATAAACAACACTTGTTGGAATAGAAAAGTACCATTTATTATCCAAACACCTATCAATTAACTTGTATCCACCACAAAAACAGTGTAAAACAACTTTTTTCATCTTCATTTCTTCTAAAACTTCAATAACTCTTTTCTCAGCCTTCCTAGTGTGCACAATAACAGGCAAATCTTTTTTCAAAGCAAGCTCTAAAAACTTTCTAAACCATTTTTCTTGTTTATCTAAACCAGGATAAGTTCCATCCATCCCAATCTCGCCAACAGCAATCATTTTTTGCTTAGCAAGCCAGTCAAAGTCTTTCTGAGACCAATCAGGGATCTCACAACTTAACACACCTAAAGCAACCTTAACATTTTTATACTTCTTAGAAACAGCTAAACTTTGCTTTAAACTTTCCCTAGAAGAACCATTGTTAATAATTACATCACACTCTTTAACAACATCATCCAAATCTTCATAATCCTGAATGTGACAGTGTACATCAACTAACATCTTCTAACCTAAAAAGCCAAAGATCCACATTAAAAGGTCTTGGAACCAAGGCAACATATTAATAACAATCAAACCAAGAACAAACAAACTAATCCAAACAAAAGCTTTGTGCGCTTTTTTCTCGTCCTTGAAAATAGCTAAACTAACAGCAAAGAACATCCTACCACCATCAACAGGCCCTAAAGGTAGTAAGTTAAACAAACCAATACCAATATTAATCAAAAACAACCAAATTGTTAACAAAACAATCCATTGTATAACATTTTCAGCCCAGCCCAACCAAGAATACTCTTCTTTCAAAACAGTTTCTTGTTCAAACCCATTAACACCAAAGAATCCTTTTGAACTATTCTCAGGATTTTCAGCTAAAACAACATTATAATCCCCTTGGTCAGTTCCTAAAACAACCTCATCACCAGGCTCTAAACTTGCAGTAACATCTAAAAAGCTAACAACATCTAAAGCATCATCGCCATTCACACTTTGTATAGTAAATGGTACTTCAAAATCTTCCATTGGATAACCTTCCATCACAGTGTTCACAGTTAACCCATTTGTATCATATAACCCACCAATAACAGGCGACATTACAAAGATCATCAAAACAAAAAGTATTACTCCTAAAAAAATATTTATTGCAGGACCTGCAGCATAAATTCTTAGTTGATCCCAAGTTTTAGCTTTAGTCAACTGTTTTTCATCAGGTTCAACAAAAGCAGCTAAGATTGGACCTAAGAAAGCAAACCCTGAACTTTTAACTCTTATTTTCTGCGCTTTAGACACAACACCATGCGCAAACTCGTGAATTGCAGCAGTAATAAAGATAGCAATGATCCAGTGCCAGAAACTTAAATCAGGTGCACCTTCAATTTCAATACCAGGTAAAACTGGTGCTAAAGCAGGTGGTGTACCAGGGATAAAAACTAGCTTAGCAGTTTCAATTATTAAGAACACAAAGATAAACAACATTCCAGCAAAACCAACAAACACTCCAATTGAAGCTAAATGTTTTAGAATCTTAAACTTTGAAAGTTTCTCCATTAACTTGATTCCAATTCTTGTTCTATACAAAAAGAATATTTTACCCTGAACTTCAAACTTTTCTTTGTGAGTAAAATAAAAGAGCATTAATAAGAAATAAAATATGATTAAAGATATTAAATCCCAGTTCATTTTTTAGTTCGAATAGGCCTGAATTCCTTACCTTGACAGTTCCTACACTTCACCTTTCTTTGCAAAACACGAGCGATGTCAGTTCTAACTTTAGTTTTACATTTTTTACAAACAAAAATTCTTCTGAATAATCTGTTTGCTGTTTCTTCAAATCTTGCCATTTTTATTCATTCCTGACTTCTTTTATCATCATATCATCGACCAAGATCCAGTACAACACAGTAACACCTTCAACAACTTTGTCTTTCATGTTATCTGGAATTTCCAGATCAAAGGTTTCAAATGATTCCATGTCCATCACATTTGCTTTGTCTCCAACAACTGAAAGCACCTGTGCCTTTTTCTTTTCAATGATCGGACTTTGAACTTTATCATGTCCAGGCATGATCTTGATCATTTTTTTGCCATCTTTGATTGAGACTGCTTCAACACGACATTTTGCATGACCATGTTTTCCTGGCCTTGAAATGTCAATGCTCTTAACGATGCATGCAACACCATCAAAGATAACATATCGTCCTGATTTTAGGCTAGTTGATTCTACTAATTTAACATCTCCCATGAACAGTTAGAATTTTCATCTATATATAAATCTTTTGTTTAAACTGCCATTGCTTGTTGTGCAACATCTCTTATTATAATGTTATGGCTAGTTGTAGCTGCTGGAAGAGAAACTCTAATTTGATCTGGAGTAGGTGCTACAACTAGTTTCTTTTTAGGCTTTTTTTCATAAGCAGCCATAGTTTCTAGAATTGCTTTTTCAACAGGTCCTAAATTTATCTTGTGCCAATCTTCATCTGGAGTTAAGGTTATTTCAAGAGAAGTAATTTCTTGGCCATCATCAACAATTCTTCTTTTAGTTGTGTGCTCAACAAAAACTCCTTTAACAGTCCACCCATAGGATTTAAATCCTGTTAGTCCTTTATACCCTATCCAATTATCAGGGATCCTTCTTGTTATTGGAGGAACAATCCTTGATGTTTGAGGCCTTACTGATGGAGACATTCCAAAATAACGATCTAAACCATTTTCCATAATTTCTACTCTAAATTCATCAGCATCATTAACCACTTCACTTTTAAAATCTGAGAAAACGCTTGGTCTTCGTCTCATTAGCTCTGTAACCAAATGAGAATATAAATTGTCCTTTACTGATGTAGTCAATGGTCCAAATAGGGAAATTACAGGTGCTAAACTTGTCAAAAGATCACTAACAACTTGACCATATGCACTTTCAGATCTATCTGAAGCATTTAATTGCTGATCCAAATAAGCATCAACTCTAGAGACATCAGTATAAATTGCATCTGCACACACAAGTGCTAATGGTGTTGGTAAAGCAGACACTAAGAGCACTCTTTCCAAATCTTTATGATCATATTCTTTTCGATATTTTAACATTGTATCCTTTCGAGAAATTTATTGTTTATAAAACTTTCCTTCTAGAACAATCAAAATAAGTCTAACAACAAACTTTATATACATAAAACAAATCCTAACACACATGATAAAAGAAAATGACTTTGTAGAACTTGTTTACACAGGTAGAATAAAGGAATCAAATCAAATTTTTGACACTAATGATATTAACATAGCAAAAAAAGAAAACCTTTATGATCCTAAACAAAAATATAATCCTCACATAATCTGTGTTGGCCACAAAGATGTAGTTCAAGGCCTAGACAATGCACTAGTAGGCAAAGAACCAGACAAAGTTTTCACAGTTGAAGTTACACCAGAACAAGGTTTTGGAAAAAGAGATGCACAACTGTTCCAATTAGTTCCAGCATCAAGTTTCAGAGAACAAAAAATCCAACCAGTTCCAGGTTTACAAGTTACAATCAACAACATGCCAGGAACAATCAAAACAGTTTCAGGTGGCAGAATCCTAGTTGACTTTAATCATATCTTAGCTGGAAAAACATTAGTTTACGAGGCAACAGTAAAATCAGTTATCACAGATACCAAACAAAAGATTGAAGGATACTTAAAATTACTTCTAAACGCACCAAAAGTTGAAGCAAAAGTAGAGAACAACAACGCAGAGATCAAGCTAGAAATCCCTGAAAAGTTTCAAGAGATGGTAATTAGCGAAATGAAAGCAAGATTGCCAGAATTGAAAGAGATTAAGTTCGTCAAGTAAAATAACAAATAGAACATAATTATCTTTATAAATTTCACAATCAAAAAATCTCTTTATGGACAGCATATTTCAACAAGCAATGGACCAGTCTTCTCAGGAGAAGGAAAGAAAAGTTAATCCTATAGATGCAGAGCTAGAAGAACTGATTTCAAGGCAAAAGTCAAAGATTAAAATTATTGGATGTGGTGGTGGTGGAAACAATTCTATTCACAGAATGTCAGAAGTAGGTATTGCAGGCACTGAAACAGTTGCAATCAACACTGACGCCCAAGACTTGCTTTACACAAACGCAAGCATTAAGATTCTAGTTGGTAAAGAACTAACCCAAGGTTTAGGTGCAGGTTCACAACCAAAGATAGGTGAAGAAGCAGCAAAAGAGTCAGAGCACGAGATCAGGCAAAAGTTACAAGGTTCTGACATGGTATTTGTCACAGCTGGTATGGGTGGTGGAACAGGTACTGGCTCAGCTCCAGTGGTTGCAGAGATTGCAAAAAAAATTGGTGCTTTAACAGTTGGAATCATCACAATGCCATTTGAAATGGAAGGGCAGCGAAGGTACGAGAACGCAATTGCAGGCCTTGAAAGAATGGAACAGATTGTTGACACTCTAATTGTTATTCCTAACGATAAACTGCTTGAACTAGCACCAGATTTACCATTACAAACAGCTTTCAAAGTAGCTGATGAGATTCTTACAAACGCAGTAAAGGGTATTGCAGAACTTGTTACAAAAACTGGTTTAGTAAACTTAGACTTCGCAGATATCAGAGCAATCATGGGCAAAGGTGGCGTTTCAATGATAGGTATTGGCGAGTCTGACACTGATAATAGAGCCATGGAAGCTGTAGAAAAAGCAGTAACAAACCCTTTGCTAGATGTTGACATCACAGGCGCATCAGGAGCTTTGATTAATGTTTTAGGTGGCAATGATTTAACACTTGAAGAAGCAAAACAAGTTGTTGAAGAAATCTCAAACAAGCTAGATGAAGATGCAAAGATTATCTGGGGTGCACAGATTTCAGAAGACCTTGAAAACACCCTAAGGGTTTTGCTAATTGTTACAGGCGTTCATTCACCACAAATTTTCGGTCCTAAAAAAGCAATGTCTGGCGAAGAAAGAAAAGATATTGAAAACGAATTAGGCATAGAATTTGTTGAATAAAAAATATAAATTAAAATAAAAAAAGAATTATTTTTTTCTTATAAAGAAAAGTATCAATCCTACCAAGACAAATATACCTACTATAACACCAGCCAATGTATAGTAAGCCGATACACCTCCTTCATCCACTTCCTCAGCAGGTGCTTTCACTACAGATTCTTCTTCCTCTTGTTCAGGCTCTTCAAACTCAGCTGCTTCTTTTACTTCTTCTTCCTCTTCAACTACCTCTTCATCATCACTAGATCCAGTTGCAGTAGTACTACTTGTAGTTGTGCTTGAACTAGAACTACTTGCTGCTGCGGCAGCAGTTGTTGTTGAAGCAGAAGCACTATCCCCAGTACTAAAAGAATAACTTGCTGTGGTTCCAGTCCCACCTGCACCTAAGCCACCCATTGCATCAAAAGTATAACTAGCAGAGCTTGCATCACCACCAACAATTTCATTACTTACACTAACCACAGTGTAAGAAGCAGTTGTTGCATCAGTAGCAAAAGCTAATGGTAGAAGAAATAATAAAAACAAAGGGATACAAGTCCCAATTAGTTTATTTTTCATCTTTTGGCACCTCTAATGCAAAGCCACCCAATTTGATAGATTACATCCATAGAACAGGTTATCTGACTCATTAAAGTGCAATGCACCACCATAGTCATTGGTACAAGCTCCAGCACTTGTTGATGCAAAGAGAGTTGTATCAGTGGTCAAATTCCCTGAAACCACAACACTTCCATTAATATGCAGTAATGTCTCTGAAGTCTCTGTTTCGGTTGCACCAATTAATAACTGCCCTACATCAGTAATCCTCATAATTTCCACAGAAGTTGTGTTTTTGATAGATAAGTTCGCAGCACCACCCATATCTATTGTATCGATATATGTACCACCACTAATGGAAAGATCTCCACCAATAACAGCATGAGTAGCTGTTTCAACTTCACCAGTTACATTCAATCCTCCACCTACAACTAAACTGTCAGTAACATTCAAATTTCCAGTTATTGCAATCCAACCATTAACAATGTTATCAATAACTTCACCTAGTGTGAATGTAATAGATTCACCAAGACTTAGGTTTGCTAAATCTGAAATGTGTGATGCGTTAATTGCATCAGCACCAATATCTGCTGCACTAATTGCACCAGGTGCAATCTTTCCAGCTGTAATATTCAATGCAGCAATACCAGCGGACAGAACTGAATTTAAACCTATATGTGTTGAGCCAATTGCTCCACTGGCAAGTAAAGAACCAGTAATATTACCTGCAAGGATATCACTTGTTCCAATGTGTCCTAAAGGTGAAAAGAACATCTTTCTTCCTACAGAACTACCAGTATGATTTGTGAAGTTTGCATCTTCACCAGCAATCTTATAATCTTTATAATAAATCTTGTTAAACTCTAATGACAAATTGTTTGAAGCGTTCTCACCAAGCACAACACTCCAAGAACCATTAGTAATTGCATTTGCGAATGTTTCATTATATATTAGTGTCCCTGAAGAAATATCATCCCAAATAGTAACCTCTAAATTCCCTAATGGTAAAAGATCTGCAGTTGAATTCTTTACACCTG
>CAYFIU010000025.1:0-9657 GCA_964343245.1 Candidatus Woesearchaeota archaeon
TCAACAAAATTGGTTGCATTTTCAACTTCTCTGGTATAAAAGAACGAATTAGAATCAATATACCTTTCACTGACATCAGGAGCAAACTTATAATTACTATCCATTACATTCTGGTGTCCAGCATAATTAATCCAAACACCTCTACTAGCCTCGGAAAATACAACCCCTTGTTCTTGCTCTTCCAGGAATTCTAATGCATTCATTGTACCTTGGTCAGGACCTTCAGAAACAAGAGAATCAAACTGCGCAATAAAAGAAAAGATTAAACCACATACAATTGCAATAGTAACAAAGTTCTTAATAGTACTATCGCTCCACTTCTTAACTCTCATAATATGATAAAACCCTTGTGCAGCAAGGACAACAAGGAAAAGGTTCAACAGAACTAATGCATCACTTTTGAAATAAGAAAACAAGATTAAGAATATGATCCCTAAGAAAAAAAGTTTATTCTGATACTTATTCTGCCACTGCTTTAATAATCCAACAAATGCTAAGGCACAAACAAAGATTCCAATCCCAAATGGACTACCTAGATCATAAATAAATTTACTAAAAGGATCAAAACCAAAACTTCCCAAAGTTTCAGGAAAACCAGCACTAAATATAAAATAACCATATAACAAAAGACTGCTTAAGACCCCAACTACTAAGGTTGTTGCAAACAATTTGCTGCTCTTCTTATCGTCGAGATAACTATAAAAAAACAACAACACCAACAAACTAGCACAAAGTACAATATTAAATAAAGGCAAAATAAGAATTATTGGTATTATTAACCAACTCTTCCTTAGGAACAGATAAAATGCTAACAAGCAAAGGAAGAAACCAAAAAATAATGAGTTTGCAAAACTAAAGAGGTAAATAAAACTCGGCGAGAGCAATAATAATATCAAACTAAGTACTTCTATCTTAGGATCAACTTTAAGTTTTCTTAGTATTAACCAGAAAAGGATAAAACTACACAACCCTAATAGGAAAGGCAACAAGTAAACCATAACATTGGGTGCAATACTCATCACTAAAGGAAGTCCCCAAGCATAAGCAGCAGTTCTACCCGAATAACTAAGATCATCATACAATCCAGGAGCTTCAGCCAACCTCAAAAACAGGAAAGGCTCTTCACCAACATAACTATCACCATTTGAAAACCTTAACAATGGAACTATAAGTAATATAACTATACAAGCAAGTAATAACCAAATGCTAACAGACCTTTTCATAAACTAAAGCCTCCTCATTTTCAAAAACAAGTTCAAAACAAGTTTCATCACCAACATATATAATTTCTTCAATATCAAACATCTCTTTTGTACTGTCTGATAAATAAATATAATCAACTTGATATGTATTCAGTGCAACTACTGCTTTATACAATGAACCTGTTGTATACATAAGTTCAACATCATAATACCTATCTTCAGCAAGTAAAAACTGGGTATCAATAACATTAGTTCTTTCAGCAATCTCTAAAATCAAATTACCCTCGAAAACATTACCTAGAACAACACTACTTTCAGGAGTATTGTCCTTAATCCAAGTTAAAGCTTCAACCTCAGGTGCAGACACACCATCATTAATAGTAGCTTCTGCATTCACGATTGCAGGAATAACTAACGAAACAAGAGTAACTGCAGTGACAACTAAAATAACCCAATGAACTTGCTTTGCTGCCTTTGTTAACTTGATATAATCAATAAGTTCATTTATTGTTAAAGTTGAAGCAATACAAAGCAATATTGCCAAGAACATAACACCTATATCATAAGGTACCAACTTCAAAGCTAATAGTCCTACGTCAGCAAGTATCATGGAACTTAACAAATAAACTTCATTTTTCTTTTCAGTTGCAAGGGATAATCCCAAACCTACAAACCCTAAAACTAAGGGCAGAAAACCAATATTGTAAGTTAAACTAACAACATCAAAATCCTTGAAAAAACTTTCATACAACTGGTCAGGCATATTTTGCCAAAGTGCTTCCAAACCAGAGCTAAAATAAAGATCTTTGAAAAGAATTAAGTTAACCAAAATCATTAACAAAACAAACAAGAAAAAACTCTCTCCAATCTGTTTTTTTACTGGAAGTGACTCAGCAACAACCAAGATCATGAAAACTAACAAAGTAAGCAACATCAAAAAGTTCATAGGATCAAGCAAGATAATAATGAAAGATAAAATCAAAAACAAAGTAAGCCTTTTTTTGATTTCAAATAGAGAATAAATTAGACCCAGCAGCAAAGGAACATAGATCGAATAAATGGAAACTTGGTTAAGTGTAATAGCAATATAAGTCGGAACAAAAGCTGCAATCAAAGCACCAAACATGGCAGCAGTTTTATTTCCTGTGATTTGTTTTGAAAGTAGATAAACAAAAAACACTACAGAACTCGCCAACAAACCAGGAATAATCTTCATAAATATTAAAGGCAAAAATCCAATCAATGCTAAGAAATAGTGCCAAAGATGTGTGTTTAAGATATAATTTCCTCCATAACTCATATCATCATGAATCATTGGTTTAAAATTTTCTTGAATATACTCAGCATGTCTTAAAGAAAAGTATGCATCGTCACTACTAAAATAAGAAACTTGTAAACTAAAGAATAACTGAAACCCAAATGTTACCAAAAATATTGCAAATAGTATAATATATTCTTTTTTCATTCTGTAGGGCTGCCCCAATCATCAGTAACTGCTGGTTTTGTCTCTAATCTCTTTTGTAATTTTTTGTTTCTTCGTTCTTCCTTTCTCTGCTTTTTTTCTTCATCACTCAACTGTTCTACTGCTTGCTTTTCAGCAACAACCTCTTCGGTCTCTTTCAACTTTTGCCTTAACTCTTTTTCAACAACATCAAAATAATCATAGAACTTTGGAGCTAACTTGATTAATCTTGTTCTACCTTTTTTTTCAGTAGCAATCAAATCTTTTTCTCTTAAAACTTTAATATGGTCATAGGCAGTATTTCCTCTCATTTTAATAATGTCAGACTGTAGAACTGGTTGTTTGTAAGCAATAATTGCTAAAGTTGCTTGTGTAGGTTGATCCATTTCAGCACCTGCAGCAAGATCAGTTGTTAAGTAATTGTACTGTTTTCTAATATTAAACTTAAACCTACCATTCTCTTCAAAGATTTCCAACCCACAATCCCTTTCTTTGTAATCTTTAACCAAAGCTTGAATAGCCTCTTTTACAGTGCCTACACTACCCAAATTGCAAAAATTAGCAATCTCCTCATAACCCATAAATCGGCCTGTGATAAATAGCACAGCTTCAACCTTATTTTTGATATCTTGCATATTAGATAATTAAAAGGTAATTTGTTTAAAAACATTGTGATTTCTTTTATAAATCAATGCTTGTAGACCTCTCTATCTAGATAATTCTTCAAAAGTTTCTCACTACAAAAGAATATTTTAGCTGGCAGTTTATCAAAACTAAACCATTGCCATTCTGTGATCTCGTCAGGCTCCATAACCTGTGGTTCACCATCAAAATAATAACACAAGAAACCAGCTGTAACAAAATGTGCATCATGAACTCTATCATTGGTCAAACTTATTAATCTTAAGTTTTCTTTATCAACTTTGATTCCAGTTTCTTCAAGCACTTCTCTGTAAACACCATCTTCAAAACTTTCACCAAAGTGCAACTTGCCTCCAGGCATTGTCCAGGTACCCTCGCCATGAAGTTCACTATCAGCCTTCTCAGCATCATCATGCCTTTTACCTAGAAGCACTTTTCCATCTTTTAACAACATCACACCAAAACCTGCACCAACTTTTTTATCTTCTTTCAATGCCAACTTAGCCTCTTCTTTCATGTAACCTATTAGCTCATAATTATCCAACTCTTCTAAACCAACCCAAGCATAATCATCAAAATCATTTCTGTCCAACTGCACATCAAAAGTTTTTGCTTTAACTAGAAATGAAGCACCAACAACATTGTGTCCATCAGGCCTAACAAAAGTAAAATCTCCAAGGTACTTTTTCCAGTTTCCAATCTCTAACCCTACTTCTTCAATAACCTCTCTTTTCAAGGCTTCCATAATGGTTTGGCCTCTCTCAACTTTCCCTCCAGGAAACGCCCATTTGCCTGCATGAGCAATCTCATGAGAAGCTCTTTTCACTATCAGAATCTTGTTATCTTTTTTAATTACAGCATTAACAGCAACAATATGCTTCTTCTCTTCCATGAATGACAAAATAACTTAGAATTATTTAAAGATATATATAATAAAAAAGAAAAAAGTTTTATCTTTTTATATACCAGTAAGTTCCACCTATAAGTGCTACAAGAATCGCAATCCCTCCAACAAGCCACCAGTATGATAAACCATCCTCGCCTGTAAACTCTGCAGATCTCATGAAACCACTAAACCTTTTCTTTTTGCCAAACCCTGTTGTTGGTTCATCATCATCACCTTGGCCTAAATCGTTATTAACAACAGCTGCCTTTCCATCAAGAACACAAGTGTAATCAACACAAGATCTTCCTCCAGAGCAATCACTATCAGTTTCACACTCTCCACAGACATCGGGCCCTAAAAGTTCTATACAAGAATAACTTGCACCAAGGTCTAAACATGAAACATTGGTTCATCCTGATAACATATGCCTTCTTTTAGGTATGTAGAAGCAACGCATTCATCAGTTAAGTTATTCATTTTACTTATGTTGTTATCATATGTATATCCTTGAATAGTTGGTTCATTCCCACCATCTGAGTCAATACAAGTAGTACAATAATCATGCAACCATAAAAAACCAGCATTACTACAGTCAACTTCTGTATAGTATTCCCATGCCGCATCTGCTGAAACAACTCCCATTATTAAAGCCATTGCCACAAGCACAAAAAATATCATTATTTTTTTCATTTAAATCCCTCCTTTAAAGATTAATTAGAAACTATTTAAATTTAACTCAAAGCAAACCTTAGAATAGCACCAACCATACCCAGGTCTCGTAACTGTTTACCTTCAGAAGTATCAGTAGAAATAACCTGTAACTCACAACCCGTTTCTTCACACTTTTCCTCAAGCATATCCATTACTTCATCATCCAATGCTTCAGAAGCCAAAAGAATATCAACAGCACCAAACTCCAGAGCCTTTTTAACTTCTTTAATACCATAAGCAATCTTTTCAGGTTCAACTGACAACATTTTCAAAAACTTTTCCATTAATTTTTTTTCTTGTGCAATAGCTTCATCAGCAAGAACATCCTGGCTTTTTTCAACCAACTCTTTAAGACCAAACTCTCCAGTATAACTTAAGTCTTGAATAGAAATAATTTGTCTCTTCAACTGTTCATTAAGATACCCTCGATCAATAAGCATTTCTTTAGACTGTCCTGGCCCACCAATTAAAATCCCTTTCAACTCTTTCTGGCCTAAGAAAGCTTTCTGTGCAGCACTGTTAATACGATTAAAGAATTCTTTTGCAGCCTCTTCCCTAATCCGAGCAAATCTCTGTGCAGAGTTGTGAACAATAATTCCTTCAGCAATAAAGTTCTTAGCTTCAACTTCAATATCAATTAATGTAACTGGTTTATCTTCAACATTGATGCTTTTAATTGTAACAGGCAAAGCTTTAGTATTCATAAGATTCATTCCAACTTCAAGCTCTTCAGCAGCTTTCTCACTACCATCATCTAAAAACAAAACATGGTCACCAGAACACTTAATCTCTTCTTCACCATAAACAATTGCATACAACTTATCTTTGCTTGTTTCCCAAACTTTGACAACTTTAGAAGTAATAAACTCCCTTTTCTCAAAATCAAAACTCCTAACCTCATCACCCTCTTCAATTTCACCTAAAAGAACAAACTGTCCATCAGCCATTTCAATAGAAGTTTCAGGATGTAAACACTGGCCCCCTGCTTTAGTTTTTCCTGGAACCGCAGAATGCATGGAGCTTAACTCTTCAATTACTGTACCTTTCAACAAACCGATTGAAGCATCTCGCCTGTCCATAACAATCAAACCATAAGTTTCACTAACATCCATCATTCCTTTGATAATATCTAAAACAAAACTCTGATCACACCTGTATATCCTTGTGTTCAATGGTGTTGGAGGTTCAAAGCTAAATACTTGAATGTCAACTTTTCCTTCCTTACTAGAAATGTTCCCTGAAAAAACAGCCAAACCATTTTTTGGTGTTGCTTTAAACAGTCTAAGATGTCGAATCATCTTTTCTAAAGAATCAATAACATGCTTTTGTGTTGTTTTATCTTTAATATTCGAGGCAGTACCTTGCTCTTGCATCAAATGATTAATAATCTTAACAATATCATACCCTGCAGGAATATAGACACTAACTAACTCTGTGTGTCTTCCTCTAACTTTTTCTAAACTTCTTACAAACTTTTTTAACTTTTGTTTTTCCTTGGTGGATATAGCCATTATTATCTCCTTATGTTAACAAACTTTTAAGCTTTGTTGTCATAGATGAATCTTCAATTCTTTGCCAAAACTAACTTTTTCAGCCTTGGTTACAGCTTTAAGATCATCAACAAAGCCTTTAACTTCATCTTCTTTCATATCAAGAACAATTTCTTTCACAGGTGTTTTCAGTGATAAGCTTTTAGATGATTTCATCTTTCTAACCTCTGAAATCACTTCAACTAACCTGTTCCCAACCTTCTCCAACTTTTCATTAACTAACTTAGAATCATACTTTGGCCATGCGCTAATGTGTATAGACTTATCTTTTTCATTTGCTTTGAAATACATTTGATAAATTTCTTCTGTGATGTAAGGCATTATTGGCGCAAACATCTTCAATATACTAAACAAAGAAGTGTATAATGTGTACTTAGCACTTTCAGAACCCTCTCTCTTATCTGGATTATACAATCTATCTTTAACAATCTCTAAATAATTGTCACAAAATGTGTGCCAGAAGAAATATTCTGTTTCACTTTTACACTTTGCATAATCATAGACTTCAAAAGAATCAGTACAAACTTTAGATGTTTTCTGTAACTTGCTAATCATCCAAGCATCAAAACCTTCTAACTTTTCTTTTTTAACTTTATAATCTTCCAATTGCATAATTGCAAACTTACTTGCATTCCATAATTTTGTAACAGTTTTCTGTCCAGTTACAAGATCCTTCTCTTGGTAATCAAGATCTTCACCTAACTTAGAACTTGCTGCCCAGAACCTCAAAGCATCAACACCAAACTGGTCCATTGAAGCAACAGGGTTAATAACATTACCTTTACTTTTAGACATTTTCTGACCTTTTAATGTTACAAACCCAGAAATAGCAATGTCTTTCCAAGGGATTTCATTTTCATGTAAATATGATCTTGTGATTGTATAAAAGGCCCAAGTTCTAATGATGTCATGTGCTTGTGGCCTTAGTGTGAAGGGAATCTTAACATTTCCTTTAACTAAATTACTTGCAAGTTGTGGTGTTAAAGATGATGTTGCCCAAGTATCCAAAACTTTTGTTTCTGGTTGAGCATTTTTACCACACTTAGAACATTTTTTCTCTATTTGTAAGGGATCAACAGGCAATTCTTTTTCAGTTGGTACGATAACTTCATTACATTCTTTACAATACCATACAGGAATAGGAATACCAAAGTGCCTATCTCGAGAGATTGACCAGTCCCAATCCAAACCTTCAACCCAATTCTTATACCTCTTAAACATAAATGAAGGATACCAATTAATTTTTTCTCCCAATTGAATTAATTTCTTTCTGTGTTTCAGAACATTAATGAACCATTGCTCTGTCTCTAAAAATTCAATGTGAGTACCACACTTATCATGAACATTAACAGTATGATTGATAGATTTTTGTTCAACTATCAAATCTTTTTCCTTCAAATTTGCCAGAATATTTTTTCTAGCCTCTTTTATTTTCATGCCTTTGTAAGGTTCAATGTTTAATGTGCCATCTTGGTTTAGGACAGTCTTAGATTTCAATTTAAACCTTTGAATGGCATCAGCATCATACTTGTCACCATAACTACAAACCATCAACACACCTGTGCCCTTTTCAGGATCTGCAGATTCATCAGTTAATATAGGAACTTCATGGTTAAACAAGGGTACTTGTGCCTTTTTACCAACCAAAGATTTATACCTTTTGTCTTCAGGATGAACAAAAATACAAACACAAGCACCTAATAGTTCTGGTCTAGTTGTAGCGATAAGCAAATCTTTCCCTTCAGCTGTGAACTTTACTGTTGTAAACAAACTTCCAGATTCTTTGTCTTCTAGTTCTGCTTGTGCAATAGCAGTCTGACATTCAGGACACCAGATGGTAGGAAATTCTTTTCTGTAAGCTTCTCCTCTCTTGAATAATTCTAAAAAAGCTTTCTGTGAGACTTTTTGTGTTGTTGCATCAATTGTAGAATAATAAATATCATAATCACATGAAACCCCTAATCTTTGCCAATCAAAGATAAAGTCCTCTTTAATTTCCTTAATAGTTTTCAAACAAAGTGCAATAAAATCTTTCCTTGACATATCCTGACTTTTAACTTTCTTCAACTTTTCAACAAGCCTTTCAGTTGGCAAACCATTATCATCAGTACCAAAGGGATAAAACACACAGCCATTCATTCTATGATACCTGGCCATAAAATCTTCTTGAGAATAAGAAAAAGCATGACCTATGTGCATCTTACCAGAAACTGTTGGGGGCGGTGTATCAATAGCATAAACATTTTTACCTTTTTTTGCCTCAAATTTGTAAACTTTTTCCTTTTCCCAATACTTGAGCCATTTTTTTTCAGCTTCCTTAAAATCATACTTCTTAGGTAGTTTCATAACATATCCGAAGAAATTATGTAAATTTAAAAGCTTTTCTACCAAAACCTTTAATAATCAATCTCCTATTCTTAAAGCCATGAAAGTAACTCCTTGGGAAGTAACTGGAAAAGTTGACTATGATAAGTTGATTGAACAGTTTGGACTACAAAAATTCAAAAATTTACCTAAAGAGTTTCAGGACTTTCTTTTGTTCAGAAGAAACATCATATTTGCTAATAGAGATTTTGACAGAATTCAAAACGCAGTAAAGGAAAAAAAACCTTTCGCAATGATGACAGGGTGTATGCCTAGTGGTAAGTTCCACTTTGGGCACAAGATGGTTGCTGATCAGATAGTCCTTTACCAATCATTAGGGGCTAAAGTTTATGTTGCAGTAGCAGACTTAGAAGCATATGCAACAAGAAACCCTAACATGGCAGAGCTAAGAAAAACTGCAATAGAAGAGTACTTAACAAATTACATTGCTTTGGGGTTGAAACCAAAAAATTGTGACTTTTATTTCCAATCAGAAAGATCAAAAGATGGTAAAAAAGCAAATGCTTATTATAAGCTAGCAGCAGAAGCATCAAGGCACGCAACATTCAATGAATTCAAAGCAATTTATGGCGCATTGTCTCCTGGAAAAATGACCGCTTCTTTATTACAGGCTTCTGATATGTTACATCCTCAATTACCTGAATTTGAAGGTGCACCAATACCAACTGTAGTTCCTGTAGGTTCCGATCAGGACCCTCACTTAAGATTAGCAAGAGATATATCTCAAAGAATAAAAGCACATAAATTTTTACAACTAAGTTCAACTTACCACAAGTTCATGCCAGGATTAAAAGGTGGAAAAATGTCTTCTTCAGACCC
>CAYFIU010000026.1:0-9604 GCA_964343245.1 Candidatus Woesearchaeota archaeon
TTTGCAGTAGATAGGAAAGTGAGTAAGTGGGAACTGAATGAAAAATCTTATCAGTAGAGGGGCTGTAAGTGTCATTCTTGAGGTATTGTAGTGCGAGAGCCTTTTGTTTACTTCTATAATGCTGGATCATGCCATAGATTCTCATCTGGTTTAAGTTATTGGTTCTCCACAGCTTTTTACTTTGTCTTTCTGGTTCTGGATTATCCTGCCTTCTTAATTTGGCTTTAGCGTTAAGAAGCTTTCTATTTTTCTTAGAATATTCTCTTTTTCTCTTTAAATCGTATTCCCTGTTATTTGATCTCCATTCTTTATTTAACTGCCTTATTTTCTCTTTATTCTTCTCATAATATCCTTTTCTGTATTCTTTTGGAGTTTTAGAAAATCCATTGAATAAAAGCCTTAAACTCTTCTTAATCTCTTTAATTCTTGCTAAATGCTCTTTTCTCTCTTTTTCGTAGCTTTCTAAATCTTCAATTCTTCTTCTTTTATTAGACTCCTGAAATTCTTTAACTTCTATTTCTTTTTTAGGAAAAAGTTTGGAGCATAAAGCACATTTATACTTCAGCCTAGAAGAAAGCAATACAAGTTTGTATGAGCAGTTTGGACAGCGTGGCATTTTAAATAATTATCTAACAGAGCCTCTTTATCTCTAAAATTATTTTAAAATCTGGTGAGAACTTAGGATAAAATCTTATAAATAGAGCCATCATATCTATCAAATCAGTTTACTTTCCTATCTACTGGGGAAAACCTTATTAATTCTCTAGAGCCTTGTAGTAATATGCCAAACGAGGAGACACATGTATTCTTAGCTGATCAAATCTATAAAAAAATCAAAGATAAGAAAATTAAAGAGATTATTAGGAAAAATAAGGATTACTATCTCTTAGGTTCTGTTATGCCTGATGTTGCAATCTATGGTCAGTGTAGGTTTCACAAACTAACTCATGGGGATGGTGGAATGCTTACTAACAAAATTATATTTGATATGTTAAACAAAGTTAAAGATGATAAAGATTTAGCTTTTGTTTATGGCTATCTTACACATTATGCTGTTGATACTGTTTTTCACCCTGTTGTTTACTCTTTGGTTGGGAACCATACGGATCCTAAGCAAGGAAAATCAATTCTGCGACACTTTAGGATGGAAACTAACTTGAATTGGAAACTTAACAAAAAGAAGTTTAAGTTTGGCAGAGATGTTTTGTTTAGGCATACTGTTTTTAATGATGTTATGGCTAACTATGGTTGTGCTAAGTGGAAGACAAGGTTGTTTTCTTTTAATCAAAGAATGGCTATCTCTTTGTTTAAGTCCAGTTTTGTTTATTATGTATTTATCCTAGTTAGCAAATTAGGTTTGGTTAATGGCGAAGCTTCTGGTATGTTTGAGAAAGAGAAAAACCTTTTACCTTTCCCTCAGAAAGTTAAGTACAGAGATTTGATAACTGGCAAAAAACTTTCTACTACTTTGACAGAGTTGAAAAGCTCTAGTGTTGCTAAGGGTGTTAAGCTTATTAATGCTGCTAACAAGTATAAGAAAAGTAAAGTGCAATGTAAGAGAGTTATATCAGGTGAGAACTTTGCTACTGGTAGAACTGATAAGACTGTGTTTGATATTAAGTTTACTTCTTTTTCTTAGCTATGCTTTCAAAAGCTCTTAGAACTTCTAATGGTAGTGCGAATACTACTGTGTTGCTTTTGTCTGAGCTCATGTCATTCAAACTTTGTAATGTTCTTAAGTGTAGTGCTCCTGACGCGGTAGATAATGTATTTGCTGCTTTTGCCATGTTGTTTGCAGCTTTAACTTCACCTTCTGCTTTGATAATAACTGCTCTTTTTTCTCTTTCTGCTTCTGCTTGTTTACCAATAACTCTTTTCATTTCACCTGGCAGAACAATGTCTTTTAATTCAACAGCTTCAACTTTCACTCCCCAAGGATCTGTTGCTTTGTCTACAATGTCTTTAATTTTCAAAGAAACTTTGTCCCTGTTTGCTAAAAGTTCATCTAGTTCAACTTCACCAACAACATTTCGCATTGTTGTTTGTGCTAGCTGTGAGATTGCGTAATTATAATGTTCAACTTCTAAAATTGCTCTTTTTGCTTCTGCGATTTTGTAATAGATAACAGCATTTATGGTTGTTGAGATGTTGTCACCAGTCATTGCTTCTTGGTCAGGCACATCAACTGCTTTTACTCTCATGTCAACTTTTTGAAAACTTTGAACAACAGGAACCACTATTCTTAATCCTGGCCCCATCACACCAGCATACTTACCTAGTGTAAACTTGACTCCTCTTTCATATTCTTTAATGATCTTTAAAGAAACTAGAATCAATAAAACTACAACTGTTATTACTGGATATAACCACATGCTATTTACAAAAGAAGGTTTTCTTAATAAAGATTGTGGTTAGAGCGCCTATTGCGATTGGTGCTGTGTAGGTGATATTGAAGATTAATAGTAGAAAGGGTATTGCGAATAGTAACAAATTCAGTGTGACCTTAGGTTTCAGTGTTCCTGTTGGCAAGCCATAGATAAATGTTAGTGTTGCAATTAAAGGATTTAGTGTTAGTAATGCCAGTCCTAAGTAGAAATATGTGTGAGTGAAAAAGATTGCTATGATTAAACCAATTAGCATTAGTAAGAAGTAGAGTAATTCTTGTGAGTATGAGGTGTATAGTAGAGCTATGATTAGTAGGACTATGGTGACTTTCTGTAGTAATAGGAAGTAAGGTTTGCCTGGTTTGATCTCTTCTTCACAGGTTTTCTTTAGTACTATACCAGCTATCAAACCTAAAAATGCTACTATTGGTATTAAGTATTGCATATGATTGTTTATGAAAAGTTATTTAAATAGATTTTCTTTTGTTTTCCTTATGTTATTATCCTTTGGAGAGATTATAAGTTTAGCTATTATGACTATTGCATTAGGTTATATTTTCTCTGGGTTTATTCAAATGCCTAGAGGTCCTTTTGAATTGAAGAAAAGGTTTTCTTGGGATAATCTTTGGTTTGCTGCTGCTGTTTCTGCGCCAGCTGTGATTTTGCACGAGTTTGGGCACAAGTTTGTTGCGATGGCTTTTGGTTACACTGCAACTTTTCATGTTTACTGGTTAGGGTTAACACTGGGTATTATTCTGAAACTGATTAGTTCGCCCTTTTTGATTATTGCGCCTGCTTTTGTTTCTATCCCTGCTGGCGTTAGTGCTATGCAAGGTTTTTTGATAGCTTTTGCTGGGCCTTTTGTGAATTTATTATTGTTTTTTGTTAGTTGGTATGTTTTGAAGAATCACAAGATGAGCCATAAAATGGCTGTTGGGTTTGCCATCTCTAAGAAGTTGAACTTGTTTTTGTTTATCTTTAACATGATACCATTCCCGCCTTTGGATGGTTATCATGTGTTTAGTAATTTGGTTGGAATGTTTTAGAATTATTGCTTTTTAATTAATTTTTTAACTTTTCTTAGAAAACTTTTCTTTTTAGGAGCTTTTTTCTTTACAACTTTTTTCTTAGGTGTCCTTTTAACCTTTTTCTTAACTATTTTCTTTTTCATAGGTTTTCGTTTAACTTTCTTTTTAACAATTTTTTTCTTAACTTTTCTTTTCACTGCCTTCTTCTTAACCTTTTTCTTAACTACTTTCTTTTTTACTATTTTCTTCTTGACTTTCTTAATAGTTTTTTTCTTAACTATTTTCTTTTTTACATCTTTCACAGGTTTTTCTTCCACTACTTTCTTTTTTACAACCTTTTTCTTTCTTCGTTCTGGCTTCTTTCTTAGAACATTTTTCAAGGCACCTTCAAGTACTAAAGGTTCTGCTAGTTCTGTTTCGATTTCTTTGATCATTCTTCTAATGTTTTCAACAGTTCTAGAATTGTTTTGTTCTTTAACCAATGAACCACACTCTTGACACCTAAACTCTACTTCCATTGCTTGGTCCATCTTCATCCGCGCACAACCCATTGGACAAACAAAAAATCCACCTGCTTGTTCCCTAGCCAACCTGTTTTTCAAATCTTCTAGCTGTTTTCTTTTGTATTCTTTTAACAGTCCAAAAGTGTTTCTCTTGTTCAAAGTCCAGTAATATATATACCAACCTTTTCTTTTGTCCTTTTTTCTAATAAAATCAACAAGGTTGTGTTCTTGCATTCTGTACAACATGCTTCGAACTTGGTTAACTGTAATGTTTAGCTGTTCAGCTAGTTTAAACTCAGAGATGTTTGGTTTCCCCACAAGAAGGAGGTTTAAGAGTGGAGGTAAATCCTCTCCAACAATATCACATATTGTTTCTTCTATAAGTTGATTATCAATCTTCATAGTTAGTTTAGAGTTAATAACTGAGCTCACCCCTATATAAATGTTTTGCTAGCAAAAAACAGAGGGAAAACCTTTTAAAGTATTAGCGACACTAATTATGAAAAGTGAATATTTTCGGAGGTGCGCTATAATGGGACTATTTGGTTCTAAGAAAAAAGAGGATAAACTTCCTCCATTGGAGTTTCCTGAATTACCTAAATCAATTCCAAAATTTGAAGGTCAGGATCAACAACCGTCGCAAATGCCAGTTGGAGCTGCTGAAATTAAACAAGCTGTTTCTCAACCTTTAGATGTTCCACAAATGCCTGATACAAGGGTAAGTGGTCCAGAACAACCTTTATTTGTTAAGATTGAAAAGTATAAAGATGTAGTTGAAAACCTTAACAAACTGAAGAAAAGGCTAGGAGATGCTGATAATATCTTATCCAAATTACATAGACTGAAAGAGGAAGAAGATAGAGAATTGCAAGCTTGGCATAATGATCTGCAAAAGATCAGAAACCAATTGATGAATGTAGACAAAAACCTGTTTGAATAAAAATGGCAAGAAAAAAGAGTGATACAACAGTGCATATGAGAATGGATATGCCTATTAGTAATAGGAAAGATATTCTAGCTACTACTATTGATGTTATTGCTCTTATTCAGAGATATCACAAGATTCAAGAGATCCGTGAGCAAAAAGAGAAAGAGTTAGCTAATTTTAGAACAGCTCTAAGGAGTTTGAATAGACTTAGCAGATTAGTGAGATTAAAAGAGATGCCATTGCAAATGGAAGAAGTTAAAAAAGTAAAGAGTATCAAAGGTAAGCGAGTGTTTGCTCCAGTTGTGAGAAAGCCTAAAAAAGTTGTTAAGAAGAACTTAACTGAGGCAGAAGGATTAGATGAACAGTTAGATCTGTTGCGACGAAAGTTAGAGTCGCTTTAATTTTTTTCTTTTTTTAACAAAGTTTTTAAAGTTCTGAGTATAATTTATTGATATGTTAGCTGATAAGGTTATCAAAGAGAAGTATAAACCTATTTTTTGGAAGAATCCAGAAAAATACTATGCTGTAAATGTTCTTAAGAAGGAGGGGTTTTCTAGGTTTAAGTGTTCTAAGTGTGACAAGCCTTTTTGGAGTGTTAAAAGGAGAACTGTTTGTGGTGATCCTGTTTGTTCTGGTGAAGAGGTTAGTTTTATTGGAAAAAAAGGGACTGGGTTGAGTTATGTTGATGTTTGGTTGAAGTTTCAAAAAATGTTTTCTAAGTTTGGATACACACCAATCAAAAGGTATCCTACTGTTTCTAGATGGAACCCAACCATGGAGTACACAAACTCTTCGATTGCAGCTTTCCAGCCTTATGTTATCTCTGGTGAAGTTGAACCACCTGCTAAAAAGTTAGTTATTCCACAGTTTTGTTTAAGGTTTATTGACACTGACAATGTTGGTGTTACCATGAGTCACTTTACTGGGTTTGTTATGGTTGGACAGCACCAGTTTAGTTCTAAATGGAACCAAGATGAAATGTTTATGCACATGTTAGAGTGGAACAGGAAAGGTTTAGGAATTAAAGATGAAGATGCAATTTTTCATGAAGATGCTTGGGCTGGAGGAGGGAATGTTGGATGTTGCATGGAAATGTTTTCAAGAGGTACAGAGATCTGGAACCAAGTTTACATGTTGTTTGAACAGACTGAGGATGGTGTGAAAGATCTTGATAAAAAAGTTTTAGACATGGGGATGGGTCTTGAGAGGTGTGCTTGGTACTCACAAGGTGCTGTTACTATTTATGATGCAACTTTTCCTGATGTTCTTGATAAGTTATTAAAGAAAGCTAAGTATAAAGTTGATAAAAAGTTGTTAAAACAATTTGCACCTTATGGTGGGATGTTAAACTTGGATGAGGTTGCAGACATTGACAAAGCTTGGAAGAAAGTTGCTAGGAAAGTTGGTGTACCTGTAAAAGAGTTGAAAGAAAAAATGTTACCTTTATCTGGGATTTATTCTGTTGCTGAGCATAGTCGAACTTTGTTGTTAGCTATTAATGATGGAGCATTGCCTTCTAATGTTGGAGGAGGGTATAATCTTAGGATGTTGGTTCGACGATGTTTTAACTTTATTGACAAGTATGAATGGAATGTTTATCTACCTGAAGTTTGTGAGTGGCATGCTAATGAATTGAAAAAGATTTTTCCTGAATTGAAAAAAAGTTTAGATTTGGTTAGAAAGATTTTAGACATTGAAAGAGTTAAGTATGATAATACCAAGCAAAGAGCAAGGAGTGTTGTTGCAAAGTTGGGTGAGGTTGGTGAAAGAGAATTGTTGCAGTTGTATGATTCACAAGGGATTAGTCCTGAGATGGCTGGTGTTAAAGTGCCTGACAATTTTTATGCTAAAGTTGCTGAGTTGCATGAGAAAAAAGAGTTCAAAGGTAAGAGTGTTAAGACAGATGTTGAGTTGCCTTTGTTGACTGAGACTGAATCTCTTTACTATGATAATTATTTGAAGCTTAAATTTAAGGCTAAGGTGGTTTATTCTAAAGGCAAGTATGTTGTTTTAGATAAGAGTGCTTTTTATCCCACTTCTGGTGGACAGTTGCATGACCTAGGTACATTGAATGGTGTTAAAGTTGTTGATGTGTTTAAGCAAGGTTCTGTTGTTGTTCACAAGATGGAGAAAGTAGTTAAAGGTGCTGTTGAAGGTGTTATTGATAAGGCTAGGCGTGTACAGTTGGCTCAGCATCACACTGCAACACACATTGTTAATGCTGCTGCAAAGAAAGTTTTAGGTGAACATGCTAACCAAGCTGGTGCGTTTAAAGATTGTAGCAAAGCTAGGTTGGATGTCACACATTATGGTAGTGTTTCTGATGAAGAGTTAGGTTTGATTGAAAAAGAAGCTAATAAAATGGTTGCTAAGGATTTAGAAGTTCGAAGTTATTTTATTCCTCGAAACGAAGCTGAGAAAAAGTTTGGCATGTTGATTTACCAAGGTGGTGCTGTGCCTGGAAAAAAATTAAGAATTATTGAGATTCCTAAAGTTGATGTTGAAGCTTGTGGTGGAACCCATGTTAAGAAAACCTCTTCTGTTGGCAAGATTAAGATGTTGAAGAGTACTAAGGTGCAAGATGGTGTTATTAGGTTAGTGTTTGTTGCTGGAAATGCTGCTGAAGCTGAAGAGAAGGGTGAGTGTGATGTACTTTGTCAGATTGCTAAGGAATTGGGTTGCGAAGTTTGTGAAGTGCCTGGAAGAGCTCGAGAATTGTTTAGTTTTTGGAAGAAAGTTGTTAAGAAAAAGAAAAAACTTGATGTTAAATTAGTTTCTAAGGAAAAGTTTGGTGGGGATGTGCTTGCTGAGACTTGTAGAGTGTTGAAAACACAGCCAGATCATGTAAAGAACACTGTTAAAAGGTTTAAAAAAGAGTTAAAACTATAAACTGTATATACTTTGTATATATAATATATTAGTAAGCTTTATATAGCTGTTGTATATATATTGTATATATGAAACTGATGACATTTAAAATTTCACAGAGTTTGTTAGATGAAATGGATAAAACTTCTTCTGAGCACCACTTTTCTAGCAGGACAGAGTTTATTCGTACTGCTATTAGAGAGAAAATCGAAAGGTGTAAGACAGTGCATTACATTTCTAAGCACAAACCAAAAGCTATGAAGAAAAAAGAACAGATAGATTATACTGGCTGAATTTTGTAGGTAAGGCTTCGTTTAGCTCCAAGATGGGGACGATATGCAACAACACTTACTTCCAGGGCGGCTGAATCTTTAATTGAGGCAGCTCTATCAGGGACATTAGCAGCAATGTTTGAAGCAATAACTAGTCGCCTAGAACCTTTTTTATTACTAGATATCCAAGCACTTGTAGAATCATCTAATAAAGATAAATCCACTTGAACAGAGGAATCAAAACGCAAAGGCAAACCTATATCGCCCATTCTCAAGGAAATTACACGCTGATTCCGATATTCTTCAATTTGGTCATCTGCAAAGTAGTACATAAAAAAAGAGATTTATAGAGAGTATATAAGATTTTCTAGTCATTGCCCCAACCAACAAAGTCAAAAACAAATGGTGTGCATGTCCCTTCATTAATTATATCTACATGTATGAACTCAACTGAATCTACATTGTATTCTAAATCTGTAGTTTGTGTAAACTCTCTGCCCAAGTATTCATCATAAAGTTCTTGTTGATAGTCTGTTAATACATTGTTAACTGCTGTGAATTCCCATGTAAATGTTGTTTGTGTGCCATTAACTTGTGTCACTGTTGCAATTGCTTCATAAGTATCATAGTAACAAGGTCCGCCAATAGTTTCTGGTGTTGAGCAACCACTAACAAATACCAAACATAGTAGTCCGAGTAAAATAATTGTTCTTTTCATACTAATTTAGAAAGTGTAATTATATATAAAGAGTTTTATAGGTATAAATTAATTTAAAGTTAATAAAAAAAATTAAAGAAAGACTTTAAACAAAGTCAATTCCAAAGTTTCTGCTCATGTGTTTGGTTTCTCTTGCGCTTCTTTCGCCACCAAGAACATAAGGTGAGTTTACTCCAGTAACAATTGTCATGACTCTCATTCGACCTTTCATGTCGCCTGCAATTCTTGCACCCCAAATAACATTTGCATCGTCGTCAAGAGCTTCAGTGATAATGTCACCAACCTGGTTAACTTCGTCAAGAGTTAAATCATCTCCACCTGAAACATGAATCAAAGCGCCTGTTGCACCTTCGTAACTAACATCTAGTAAAGGGTTGCTTAGTGCTCTTTTTACTGCTTCTTCAACTCTGTTCTGTGAATCTGATTCGCCAATTCCAATAACTGAAACATCACCATTGGTCATGATTGCTTTTACATCTGCGTAGTCTAAGTTAACTAGAGATGGAACTGCAATAATTTCTACAATACCCTTGATCATGGTTGAGATTAGTTCGTTTGCAACTGCAAAAGCTTGCTGAATCGGTAAGTTTCCTGCAATTTGTACTAGCCTGTTGTTGTCTATAACAATTACAGTGTCACAAACTGTTCTTAATAGTTCAAGACCAAACTCTGCTTTTTCAATTCTTGCTCTTTCAATGTCAAAAGGCATTGTTACTGCACCAATTACAATTGCGCCTGCTTCTTTTGCCATTTGTGCTACAACTGGTGCTGCACCTGTACCTGTTCCACCACCCATACCTGCTGTAACAAAAACCATGTCAGTGTTTCTTAAGTATTCTTTAACTTCACCAATTTGTTCTTTTGCTGCTTCTCTTCCTTTTTCAGGAAAGCCACCACAACCTA
>CAYFIU010000027.1:0-9207 GCA_964343245.1 Candidatus Woesearchaeota archaeon
CCTCGGGGACGGCTTGCAGCCTTTCGCTTCGCTCACCCTCATTTAACAGCGATTAGGTACAATAAAGTCTCTCCTAGAGGGTAAGTGGTGTCAGTGTGGAGAATTTCCCTACTAAAATAAGGATTTAATATCGAGACTTTACTGTTCGTTCGCACCTCTGTTCCAAAAGAATAACCACAACCCTTCCAAAAAACAAAGCGAACATTTATAAAGGGTGCACTAATATGACACTTAAGCATAGAGATTACAGCTATGCAATAAGGAGAGTAAAAAACAATGGATCATAGAAAAGGTGGTTTCAAAGGAAGAAACCAAGGCTCAAGAGATGGCCACAGAGGAAGTTTCGGTGGAAACCGAGGATCAGACAGAGGCGGTTTCGGTGGCGGACATCAAGGACACAGAGAAATGCACAAAGCAGTATGTGCTGAATGTGGAAATGAATGTGAAGTACCATTTAAGCCAACAGAAGGTAGACCAGTTTATTGTAAAGACTGTTTTAGAAAGCAAAGAAAATTTTAGGATTATTTTTCTTAATACTTTTTTAAACAACTTTTTTTTATTTTTTATTTGTAATGACAACTTTGTTTAATACAAAGAAAAGCTAACAACTAATTATAAGAATCCAAACCTTGCAATCTCTTGCTCAGTTAATTGGCCTTGTTCCAAAGCTTCAACTCTTCTACAAAGTATACCAAATCTTTCTTTACTAACCATTAACGACCTAACCATTCTTTCAGATTTGTACTTTGGATCATCTCTATATTTTCTAATCCCAGCTTCCAACCTTTCAAGAGGGTCAACTCTTTCTCCACCCATACTTGCCAGATCAGCATAAGCAACAATTGCTGCTTGCCAAGATGTAGGTAGTAACAAACAAAAATCTAGATTTCCAAATTCTTCCCTATAAGAAGCATTTCCTTCATCAGTCCACCTCTCATAAATAGGCCCATGTGATCTTACCATTTGAGCGATTCTAAAAACATCAACTTCAGAATGAGCAACACCATTTGCTAATCCATGTTCATCAATATATTGAGCACTTCTTAACTCATGGAACATTTGATCTTTTCTTAGAGGTCTTCCAAAATCATGCAACCCTGCAGCTAAACAAACCTCTTCCCCAACAAAGGGAATACCAGGATATTGAGCAGTAACTCCCCTAACAACTTCTTGTGCAACATCATAAACACCTTCAAGATGTGTTATAAGCCCTTGAGGATCTTTAAGATTATCGACATTTTCATCAATAAGTCTACTGGCCCAATCTAAAATTTGAGTTTTGTTTAACATAAAAGAAAAAGATATTTACAAGGTGTATATAAAACTTTCTTATATACCATCTATAAAAAAAGAAACTTACTTTATCCATTTAAAGTTATCGTAAATATTCCACAAACTCTGTAAATATTCCAAAAAATCAACATTGTTCTTATAAAACTAAATTCTAACCTTGTTTTAGAGGTGATAAACATGGAAACTATTGAAATGTCAGAAAGAAAGGTACAAGATTTGGAAAAACAACCAATCATTGAAAACTCTTGGTTCAAGAGCACAGACAAAAAGTGGCTAGTACACAAAACAACCATCACAGATATTAAGCCAGTGGGTTACATGGCAAAGGTTTTAGAGGACTCTAAGTGAGTCCTTTATTACCAAAAGACTTAAATACCAATAGATCCCTTTAGATACTATGAACAAACAAGTCAATTTAAGACTTCCTGAAAAATTACTAATATCTGCTAAAAGATATAGTAAAAAGAATGGTTTCACTAGTGTTCAGGAGTTTATCAAAGAAACAATCAGAGAGAAACTATTCAAACCAGAGTTTACAAAAAAAGAAATTGATTTGATTGCAAAGTTTGCACAAGTTTGTGAAGAGAAGAATCTATTTGGTACAGAAGAAGAGCTTAATAAAAAGCTTCATAGATACAAAAAATAAATTATAAAGTAGATTTTAAAAAAGATTTAAAAAAATTAAAAAGAAGGATGTTGTGCACCACATCCACAGCCATGATCACTCTGACCACCTTCAGAAGGAGCACTTTGAGCAGAAGCATTATCTTCCTCACAAGCGCAAGGATCTTCACCACAGTCACTACATTCACAAGACTCTAAATCTTGCAATAACTTTTGCACTTGGCTATCATATTCATCCTCATTAATAACTCCTTTTCTAACAAGCAAGTCAATCAAAGCATCAATTTTTGCATGTGCTTCATACATTAAATCGCCTTCATGATCTTCTTCGTGATTTTGTTCCATATTTTGTTGAATATCTTCCATAAGCCAAAACAAAAACTCAACACTTTAAATAGTTATCTAAAACAATCTAACAAAACGCTATATTATACTATAATTAAGTATATAAATAAAATCGCCAACCTTATTTTAAAATGAATCATGACCAATTAGATCCCAATATCAGAGAGAAAGTCTCAGAACTAGTTCAAGAATATTCTTCAGAAAAAGATGATACTGCAAAAAGGATGGTGCCTATTCTACTAAAAAAGGGTTTAGAGAATGTTAACTTAGCAATGTTTCCTGAACACATGCAAGGTGCACTTCTGAACGCAGTTGGCGATGAACTTGTGAAAAAAGGCAGAACTGCAGAAGCAATTGAAGCTTTTATCAAAGCCAATAACAGAAACAAACTAGTAGAAATTGGTGATAATTACAAAAACATGAACATGTTTTCTCAAGCAATTGACTGTTACAAAGAAGCTAACGCAAAAGAAAGATTACTTGCAGTTGGTGAAACTTGTTTAAGAGATGGTCAAATGACAGATGCCATCAGAGCTTTCCAGCTAGTTGAAGAAACACACAAACTGTTGTTAGTTGGAGATGAATGTCTAAAAAGAGAAAAGTTCGAACCTGCAATTGAAGTTTTCAAGTTTCTAAGAAACAATGAAAAGCTAAACACTGTTGGTGACATGTGTATTAAGCACGACCAATTAATCCTTGCAGCAAAAGCATATGAAATCGCAGGCTCTTTAGATAACCTAAACAAAGTAGGAGACATTTTCCTACAAAAAGAGCAACTGAACAATGCTTACGAAGTTTACAAGATAGCTGGCAACCAGATCATGATCCAGTTCTTAAGAGACAACTTCCAGATGGTATAAAGGAACTAAAAGTGCCTTCTCATTTGATCAACCTTTGACAAAGATTGAGAGATAACTTCCAGATGGTTTAAGGAAACTTTTTAAACTTTCTTTCTTTATATTTACTTAATGGACCTAAAAACTACTTGTAGAAGAATTGAATCATTAAAGATTCAAGGCGCAGACAATGTAGCTAGGTCAGCCTTAGAAGCACTTCTAACAGTTGTTAATAAATCAAAAGCAAGAGACAAAGAACACTTTATGGTTGAAATTGATGAAGTCAAAGTAAAACTTTTTCTTACCAGGCCAACAGAACCAGCAATGCGAAACTATCTTGAACATGTTACTAATCAAGTAAGAAAAACAAAACAAGACTACAAACCATTTGCAAAAAAACTAATAAAAGAATTATTAAAGAACCAAAAACAATCCAGAAAACTCATTGCAAAACATGGTGCAAAGCTAGCTAAAAACAAAACAGTTTTCACCCACTGCCACTCAGGAACTGCTATTGATATCATAAAGAAAGCAAAAGCACAAGTTCACAACACAGAAACAAGACCATTGTACCAAGGAAGAAAAACTGCAAAAGACTTAGCAAAAGCAAGAATAAAAGTTACACACTACACAGACTCTCAAGCAAGAATTGCACTGAAACACACAGACTTGATGATAATAGGCGCAGACGCAATCACTTACAACAGAGTTTACAACAAAGTTGGTTCAGAAATGTTAGCAATCATAGCAAAAACAAGAAAAGTTCCAGTTTACATTGCAGCCTCTTTATGGAAGTTCGACCCACACAAAGAAATAATTGAAGAAAGATCACCAAAAGAAGTCTGGGAAAGATCACCTAAAGGAGTCAAGGTAATGAACTACGCTTTTGAAAAGATTAATTTCAAACTTGTAAAAGGAATAATCTGCGAAAAGGGAATTTTAAGACCAAAGAAATTTGTAAAGCTTGCAAGGAAAACTATCCTTTAATCTCTTTAAACACTTTAATACCATACTTAGCAAGATAATTCTCTAACCTAACAGTAAACAAATGATGCTTATCCTTAGTATAAACAGAACTCTTAGTTTTAACTGCAACAGTCAACAAAACAGCATCAGAAGCATCAGGTATTAATTTCAACAATTCATTATCAACAGACCTAACAAAAGCTTTCTCAGATTCAAAATTACCAATGTGCACAGGTACCTCAACAACAACAAGATCATTCTTCTTAACAAAATCTCTCAGACCTCTTTTCATCTTGTGCAACCTGTGTCCAACTTTCAACAACTCCTCAACATTAAAAGAAGTAATAGCATACCTCCCTTCAGGCAATTTTTTCTGTTTTGACAACAAATCAAACACAAAACAAGTGTCCAACAACTTCAAACCTTTAGTTTCCATATCAACATGCTCTAAACTATCAAACAACTCTTTCATACAAATGTAAAGTTTTCATAAGCATATAAACTTTCTGGAAATATTCCAGAAAAATGCCCAAAACACATATAAAGAAAATTCAACCTATATAACAACATGAGACTTCACCTATGGTTATTCCCGTTTGATTGGCTACTTTTAGTTGCTTTAATATTATTAATAATCTATATTATAAAAGATATAGGAGTGGGGTTATGGTAAAGAAGAACAAAATTATTGAATGGTTTTTTATTTCATTGTTTGTAACTTTCTTTATTATCTTCATATTACAACTAATCTTTAAGATAACTGGTCACAGCCCAACAGAAACACAGCTATTGTACATTGGATTTGGAGGGATTCTTTCATATCTTTTTATTACCACTTACTATTTTGCAACATTTAAAGGAAGAGTTGAAGAATTCATGTCAACATCAAAAAACAGTTTTAGATTCATGCGAGAAGATATCAAGAGATTTGAACAAAAACAAGATAATATCGCTAAGGATCTCATAATCATAAAAGAAAGACTTGATTTCAAACAATAATTATTTAAACAAAAAAGCTTCTAATCAAACCATGGAAATACTTTGCTTTGACATGGATAACACTTTAGTCTATGGTGAACGAATGCACATTGAAGCATTCAAACACTCATTCAAAAAAAATAAACTACCAATACCAACAAAAAAAGAACTTCTAAAATATTTTAGTTTACCAGCGCATGTCATGATCAAACAAATGTATCCAGGACTAACAGACAAACAAGTTGATAAAGTTGTAAAGGGCCATGACCAACAATTACTAAAAGAAACAGTAAAATACACAAAAGTAGTCCCAGGTGCAAAAGCAGCACTCAAGAAACTAAAAAAACATTACAAAATAGCAGTACTATCAAACTGTAAACACATAACAATAAAAAAAGTTCTCAAACAAAACAACATTGATGCAAAAATGTTCGACCTAATAATAGGCAATGACGATGTTAAAAAAGGCAAACCAGCACCAGATGAAATTTTCAAAGCAGAAAAATTATTACATGTTAAAAAAGGTTACATGGTAGGTGATTCTATCTATGATATCCAAGCTGCAAACAAAGCAGGCCTAAAAGGAATCGCAGTTCTTACAGGCAATCACACAAAAACAATGTTGAAAAAAGAAAAACCTTGGAAAATTCTAAACTCTGTAAAAGATTTGCCTGATTTGTTATTAAAATAAAAGGTTATGGCAAATTAAAAGGTGTAGCTTTACCAACATAAAACACAGCATTACGAACACGAGGCTCATGACCATCATAATCTTCAGGAGGGGTACCACCAAGTTCTAACATGCCCCAAGCTTCAGGAAAACACTCAGGACACTTACTATTAGGAAAAAAAGCACCCATACTTAGGTATGCCTCTAATCTTTCAGAAGTATTATACACATCACCATTAACATCCAAGCCACCACCTACAGCAACAAAAAACCTGTTAGGCACAATCCATAATGAACTAGTTAGACTCACATCAGCTGTTTTAGGTGAACTATGCACTCTAATATCAACCATTCCACGCCCAACATGACTCTGTGGAAAAGTTTCCAAACCATTAATTTGACCAGTAGGCATCACACCAGTTCTCATTCTATTAGCATAAACAGGATAACCACCAGCTCGCATCTTCCAAGGCCCACCAATCATAAATCTAACATCTATACTACTATCATCAAGATCAGGCTGCAATATACTTAACAAACCAACTTGACCTTCATCCATAAGCCCTAACATTCCAACCAATCTCTTTTCATTAAGATTTCCACCAGCAGAAACATACAATCCAACTTTTGGATGAAAGGCAACATAACCTCTTACATCAACTTGTTTATCATCAAACATTACAATATCAACATCACCACTAACTACATCTGTTCTAAGTGAAGCTCCACCAAATCCATGAAAACCTCTATTAGGAACATGACCCATACCAAACCTAGGCACCAAAGCACCAGTTTGCATATCTAGCATAAAATAATCATCACCATTAGTATCAACACCAACAGTTGCACCAAAAGTATTTTCAAGAAAAGGCACTCTATAACCCAACCCAAAAAACTGCGCATCTGCAGCAGCATCTGGATCAAACAGCCCTTGCACAGCAAAATGAAAAGGCTTTCCATTTACATTCAAAGTCGTAGCATTCACAATAGGATTAACAAGAATATTTTCACCATCATTTACAACCATAGCACCAGCAAAAACTTTATGATCTTTTTTTGACGCTTCAGCCTTTGGTTCAGCTTCCTCAACAACAGGTTCTGCTTCAACAGGCTCAGGCATTGCTGGATTTGTCACTGCAACAGCAGCCTGTCCTACACTAGTTAAGGTTTATATTAAACTCATTTTTATGTTTTGGTTCTAGAAAACCTTTTCCTTATAAGTTTTACTAAGGACTTGGTCTAACCTCCTCATTCAAATAATAACACATCACAATTTTATCCCTACCAACTGAAGTATTTTCTTCAAACCCTAGTCTCTCATAAAATCTTATGGCTTTTGTATTTCTCTTAGAAACAATTAAAGCAACAACATCTTTATTTCCACCTCTAGCTGTTTCTAAACAATAACTCATTAAAGCAGAACCAGCACCATTTCCAGGATTTCTAGCCATGATCCAAGGAATCAGTGCTCTTTTTATTGCACCATCAGCAACTTCATCTTCAGCTTGTACCAGAATTCCTTCTAAAACATCACCTTCAAAAAAACCTGAAATTCTACCTTCAGCCATCAAACCTCCAACATGTTCAGCAGTATAAATCTTTCTAGCTTTAGCAACAGTACAAGTATCAAGAACCTCTAAACTATCTAAACCAGCTCTAAAAACATCTAAAAAATCAACAATATAATCAGGAGTCAAAACTCTACACGCCATTTTCTAAGCAAAAAGTAAACCTTTTGGATTCTTTTCTTTCCACTCCTCAAATTTTTTCTTAACATGAGTAATTTCAGCTTTATCTAAGCACATACCATCTTTTTTCTTAATATTATCAAAGAATTTGCCTCTACCAGAATTTTTCAAGAATACCCTATGTAAGTACTGATATTCCTCTGGTTTGAATAAAAATGGATTTCTTCGTGGCATATATGCATTCCTACCACCTCTTTACTATGCATCAGTAGTTAATCCTATATAAAGCTTTCGATAAAACAACATTTATAAAGCAAAACATCCCTTATAATACCCATGTTAGATTATATTAATCTTAAATATAAACCTTCTAAAAAAGACTTAATCGCAGAATACTATGTAGAACCACACAGAATGGATCTTAAAAAAGTGTCAAATCACCTAGCCGCTGAGAGTTCTATTGGCACTTGGGATGATGTTGTCACATTGTCACCAAAAATTGCTAACAGATTGAAACCCTCTGTTTTTTCTATTAACAAAAAAAAGAAGATAATAAAAATAGCTTACCATGAAGAACTATTTGAAAACGGCAACATGCCTCAAATACTTTCCAGCATTGCTGGTAATATCTATGGTATGAAAGCAGTGAGAAATCTTAGATTGCTTGACATTGAATTCACTAAATCACAAGTTAAAAGTTTCAAAGGCCCAAGGTATGGCATTAAAGGAATAAGAAAAATAACTAAAGTTAAAAAAAGACCCTTAGTTGGAACAATTGTGAAACCCAAAGTTGGTTTAACTTCAAAACAACACGCACAAGTTGCATTCAATGCATGGGTTGGTGGCTTGGATGCAGTTAAATTTGATGAAAACCTAACAAGTATGAAGTTCAACAAATTTGAAAAAAATATTAAACTTACTGAAAAACTTAGAAGGAAAGCAGAAAGGATTACAGGTGAAAAAAAACTTTATCTTGCAAACATCACAGCAGAAACAGATGAAATGATAAGAAGAGCAAAATTTGTCGAAAAGCATGGTGGGAACTATTTAATGGTGGATATTCTAACAATGGGCTTTGCAGCATTGCAAACAGTAAGAAATCATGTTAAACTTCCTTTGCATGGTCACAGAGCAATGCACGCAGCATTAACAAAAGGGAATAATGGAATGTCGATGCTTGTTATTGCCAAGATTGCAAGACTTTTGGGTATTGATACATTACACATTGGAACTGCTCACATAGGTAAAATGTCTGAATCCAAAAAATCAACATTAGACATTGAAAAAGAGATTGAAAACCCAAACATGAAAGCCCATGGTGAACTTCTAAAACAAAACTGGCATGGCATGAAACCCTGTCTAGCAGTAGCATCAGGAGGTTTACACCCTGGGCACGTACCAAAATTAATCAAATTAATGGGCAATGATGTTCAAATCCAAGCAGGAGGGGGCATATTTGCGCATCCTTCAGGAGGTTTAGCTGGAGCAAGAGCTCTAAGACAATCTGTAGAAGCAACAATGCAAAAGATCCCTTTAAGAACTTATGCAAAGACTCATCCAGAACTTGCAGCTGCAATTAAAAGATGGGGCATCCCTAAATAGAATAAATGTAACTATATTTTATTTTTTTTCTTTGTACCATTTTCTTTTTATACATGTTAGATAAAATCCTTCTAATAGATTTAGGATTTATTTCTAGTTTCTTAGAAATCTGCCTTATATCAAAACAATTGTTTTTAAGAAGTTTCAGAATTCTTTTCTCTTTTTACATTAGGTAAATCATTGAGAAGGTGTTCAACATTAGATG
>CAYFIU010000028.1:0-8931 GCA_964343245.1 Candidatus Woesearchaeota archaeon
GTTGAATATCCGGGAAAGGTGGATATAACAACATCTTTATCATCTAAAATAACAAACCGCCAATTCTGAGAATTACCTGCACTCGGAGCTTTCAAACCAGCATTCAGAATCTTAAAAAGAGTACTTTTACTAACCTCTTTTTTCTTAAATTTTTTAACCGAAATTCTGTTCTTAATACAGTCAAATGTATCCATGCTAAAGCTATTTATATCTTGAATAATATAAATCTATTGATTATGAAATACTATGAGCTAGCTAGTCTATATTCTGAGCTGGAAAAAACTAGCAAAACGTTGGAGAAGACGGCTTTAATAGCCGCTTTTCTAAAGAAAGTGCCCAAAAAAGAGCTTCCACGCATAGTGCTTTTGATTAGGGGTTCAGTCTCACCAGATTATGAAACCTTTGAGCTAGGGATTGGAAAGCAATTAGTAATTAAAGCTATTTCTCAAGCTAGTGGAGTGTCCGAAGATGATGTTAAAAAGTATTGGAGAGACATTGGAGACATAGGTGAAGTTGCTGAAAAGTGCTCCACTAATCGCAAGCAAGCGACGCTGTTTTCTAAATCTCTAACTGTAGAAGATGTGTTTGAAACTCTAAGATTATTACCTAGTGTGAAAGGAAAGGGAGCAGTAGATAGGAAGCTAGCTTTACTAAAAAAGCTATTAATTTCTGCTAAGTCTGAGTCAGCTAAATATATAGCTAGAACTGTTTTAGGTGAATTGAGAATTGGAGTTGGAACTGGCGGTTTGAGAGATGCAATTGCTAAAGCTTTTGATCAAAAACCGAGTGACGTAGAGGCTGCTTTTAGTACTACAACTGACTTTAGGCGAGTTATTGAGCTAGCTAGCGAGGGGAGGTTGGAAGAAGCTAGTATTTCTTTAGATAAACCTCTACAAGTTATGCTGTACCAAAAGGAAGCTAGCATTGAAGACGGGTTTAAACGAGTTGGCAAGCCAGCTATTGTAGAGTATAAGTATGATGGGTTTAGAGTTATGATACATAAAGATGGTCGCCGCATATCGCTTTTTACTCGCCGATTAGATAATATTACTGCTAGATTTCCAGACATAGTTGAAATGGCTAGAAATAATATTAAAGCCAAATCCGCCATTGTAGATTCTGAAGTAATTGGAATTGGTAAGAAAGGTACTTGGTTACCGTTCCAAGCTATTTCTCAAAGGATTAAAAGAAAGTATAGAATTGATGAAATGATTAAAGACTTACCCGTGCAAGCTTGTGCTTTTGATTTATTGTACTTGAATGGTAAAAGTATGTTAAATAAACCCTTGAAAGATCGCTATGCGGCGCTCAAGAAAATAGTAAAAGAAGAGCCCGGAAAGATTGAGCTAGCTAAGCAAATTGTTACTGAAAGTGTTAGGAAGGTTGAGAAATTCTACGCTAAATCGCTAGCTAAAGGGAACGAAGGTGTAATGATGAAAAGTCTTCAAGGCATTTACAAACCAGGAAAGAGAGTTGGTTATGGTGTTAAAGTTAAACCTGTAATGGAATCTTTAGATTTAGTTATTACTGCAGCAGAATGGGGTGAAGGCAAGAGGTCACAATGGTTATCTTCGTTCACACTAGCTTGCAGAAGCGATGACAAACTTCTAAACATTGGAAAGGTTGGCACAGGAATAAAAGAAAAGTCAGAAGAAGGTGTTAGTTTTGAAGAACTGACAAAAGAGTTGAAACCTCTTATAATCTCAGAAAAAGGCAAGACAGTCAAGGTCAAACCAAAGATAGTTATTGAAATCCTTTATGAAGAAATTCAGAAGAGTCCAACATATAGTTCAGGCTATGCATTAAGGTTTCCTCGACTGCATAGGCTTAGGGATGACAAAGGTGTTCCAGACATTTCCACCCTCTCAGAAGTAGAAAAATTCTACAAAATCCAAAGGGGAAGACACAAATAATTGCCAAAACAGCGATAACTTTAAATACTCCTCACACTTCTTGTTATCTGTTACGTGGAGTAAAACGTAACATCTATTGAAGAGTCATAAAAAAGGGGATGCCCGCAATGGGGAGGTTGCAAAATGATCGTTAAAGATGAATTTTTAAATAAGCTGAGGCAGTTGTTCAATTTAAATCTATATGAAGTAAAAATTTGGACTGCACTGCTTTCTAGAGGGGTCTCAACAGCTGGAGAGTTGTCAGAGATCGGAGACGTACCAAGGTCCAGAGCATATGATGTTCTTGAAAGCCTAGAGAAAAAAGGTTTTGTTGTAATGAAGTTAGGTAAACCTATCAACTATATCGCAGTAGAACCCCAAGAAGTTGTTGAAAGAGCAAAAAAGCTAGTTCAAAAAGGCGCAAAAGATCATGTTAAAAAACTTGATAATTTAAGAGGCACTGAATTACTAAAAGAGCTTGATACTTTACACAAACAGGGAATTGAATTTATAGAACCTTCAGATCTTTCAGGTGCATTAAGAGGTAGACACAATGTTTACACTCATATGGACACCATGATTAAAAATGCAAAGAAATCTGTTTTCTTAATGACAACATCAAAAGGTTTGAACAGAAAAATTGAAGCACTAAAACCTACTTTACAAGCACTTTCAAAGAAAGGTGTTGATGTTAGAATTGCAGCTCCACTGGATAAAGATTGTTCAGCAGTAGCAAAAGATGTCATGAAGTTTGCAAAAGTTAAATCAGTTAAAGGTGATATGTCAGCAAGATTTTGTGTTGTTGATAACAATGAACTTGTTTTCATGGTTATGGATGACAAAGAAGTGCACCCAACTTATGACATTGGTGTCTGGGTAAACACACCTTACTTCGCAAAAGCACTTTCTAACATGTTTGAAATGGCATGGAAGAACATGGGCGATGGCGAAGCAACACTAAAGAAACTTTAACTTTATTTCTTTACTTCTTTTTTTAACTTCTTGAGATGACAAAGGTTTTAGCTTAGCTGCTGCAGTGTTAGGCCGAGAACCAAACTTAGAAAGATTCAGTACATGAGGTTTTAACCAAGTTAACAACTCTTTAGTCTTTTCAAAGTCTTGCTCAGATTCAGTAGGATAGCCTGCAATGATGTCAGTGCTAATGTGCAACCCTTCAACTTTCCTGAACTTTTTAACAATTTTCTTAAATTCAGCAACAGTATACTTTCTACCCATATCTTTCAAAACCTTATCAGAACCAGACTGAACAGGAATATGAATAAACTTAATCACTTTCTCATGCTTATACAAAGCAATTAATGGATCTAGCATAGGCAAAACATGTTCGGGGTTCATCATGCCAACACGAATTTTAAACTCTTTATCAACAGAAATGATAGCTTCTAACAATTCAACCAAATTAGTACCAATATCCAAACCATAACAACCACAATCTTGGGAAGTTAAATACAAAGTTTCAAACCCATTATTCTTAACTTCCTTAATAATATCCTTAATAGTATAAGATTTCAAATTACCTCTGGCCAACTTGGTGGAACAGTAGTTACAATTACCAAGGCACCCTTCAGAGATAGGAATAATCATAATATCTTTGTAAGTTCTAACTAATGGTTGGTTCAACCTGTTCTCTTTCTTGTTAGAAAAGCTTTCTAACCTCTCATCTCTAATCTGCTCAGCAATCTTTAGAATAGAATTTGTATCAAAATAACCTTTAGCATTGCACCTTTCTTTCAAATCAAGCATTCTAGGCAAACATCCACCAACATAAACATCCTTTTTATGTTTGTTAATGTAAGAGATCACTCTACTCTGTGTTTTTGCCTTTACTCCACAACTATTCACAATGATAACATCAGCTTTTTCTTCGTTAGTTAAGACAAAACCAGCTTCCTGTAACACTCCTTTGATGTTTTCACTATCTCTTTTATTTAAATTACATCCAAAGGTTTTAACATATATTTTCATGTATATAGAAAAAATAAGGTTTATTTATAAAATTACCTTCTTCTGTGCCATTCAACGACTCTAAAACCTTCTGCAAAAGCAAGCCAATCTAAGCCTGTTGCAACATCTCCTCTCGCTACACAAACAGCTGCAGAAACCTCTATAACTATTGGTACATACCTTGGGAGTAATGATGAGACATATCTTACAGCAATGCCTGCTCTGCTTGTTGGGACTAGTTGATTTCTCTGATCTGTTCTTCTAATTAGATCAAAACCACAATAATATCCTGCTAGCTTTCTTAACATTGGATAAAAAATTAACTAAGGATTTATAACTTTTACTCAATAATCTCAGTTTCCAACTTCTCCAAATCACAGAAATCAGTAGTAAAATTGTAAGCACCAGCATTTAAGAACACTATCTCATCTTTGATTTCAGGTAAATAAACTCTGTACCTAAAGATGTCCATTGAACATGGTGTCACACCCTTGATAACATAAGCTTTACCAGAACCTTCACCTTCAACAAGCAATTTTGCAGGCACTACAAAGGCATCAGTGTCACAATTATACACACTAGCATCAACAATAATATTATTTTCATAAACAGCAACAATATTTGTAACCAACTTAACACAAGGCGCACAGATAAACCTGCCTGGTTCAACCATTAACTGAATACTTTTACTATGTAACCAAACTCTCAACTCTTTAATCTTATCATAAATAGAATCAAAAGCTTTCACATTAGTGTTAGCATAAACAGAGGGCAAACCTCCCCCAATATCCAAAACATCAATCGCTTCAAACACTTCAGGTTCAAGCATATCCTCAACTTCATGGATCAAGTTCCACTCAGCAATGTTCTGTGTTTTCCTATGAAAGTGTACTCCCAAAGTTTCAACCTTTCCCTTAAGCTCTTTAATTCTTTTGTTAACAACTTTAGAAGGCATACCAAACACAAAGTACCTCTCAGTTTTCAAAGTTCTTTCTTTAAGCCTAACTCTTAATAATAACTGTATTTTACTAATGTCACCATAACTTAACAAAGTATCCAAATCAGTCTCATTATCAACAACAAATCTAAAAACTCCTTGGTCTAATAAGGACTTGATTTGCTCATGACTCCAGCCTTGCGCCAAGAAATACACTCTTGACTTGTCTTTTACTCTTTTTAGCTCATTAACAGTGTGCAAATTAAACTTTGCATCAGTTTCAGCTTCTAAGATTGGTGTAACATCTGGGTTAGTTTTTGAACTGTAAGACACAATGTCAGCAAACTCTTTAGCTTTTTCATACTGTTCAATTGCTTTGGACTTGCTGAGGATAAACTTAGCCATTTAGTAAACCTTCCTCATCTAACTGTTCTAAAGCATTAATCATTGCCAAAGGAAATGTAAATGTCACATCACCAATAACAGTTGCTATGTCTGCTTCATCTTTGACTTTACCCCAAGACTTTGCTTCGTTTGTAGTAGCACCAGAAACTGAACCTGAAGTTTTGTGGGCAGTAGTAAGGTAAATTGCATACTCAGCACCACCATTTAACAAAGTACAAAGAATTGCATGATGTTTTGAGATACTTCCACCTAATGCAATAACCCCTTTTTTCTCATCGTGAGAGGTGCATAATAAAATGTTTCCAAAGTCTTTCACAACATCAATGATAAAGTCTGGGTGATCTTGCTGAAACAAATACAGATGAAACCCTAAAGCACCATCAGTAATCGCAGGACAGAAAACAGGAATATCTTTCTTTGCACACTGGTATAAGATAGAGTCCTCATCATCTAACAACAAACCAATCTCTTTCAACAATTCAGAGATTGCCCAACGGGGCTTCTTAGCATACAACTCTTTCAAAACAGGATTAATCCAACTTTCAAAGTTCATATAACTCTCAGTTGTTATTAACAAATTGCCAACTCTGTTCACACCCTGCTCATGCAACTCAACATCATCAGCTTCAAACTTGCCAATCTCAAACTTTTCACCAATGCTTTTCATGATATCTTCTTCTAAACCCCCAGCTGTTGTCACAATAACATCAGCCATGCCCAGGTTAACAACTTGAGCAAAAAACCCTCTCAAACCACTTGTAACCATGTTTGAAGTAAAGGTTAAGAAGATCTTAGCACTGTTTTTCTTCATTTTGACTATAACATTGGAAGCTTTTGCTAACTCTATGCTCTGGTACCCTAGGTTACCAAAGCTTTCAACCATTTCTTTGACTTGTATTCCTTTTTTCCATTTAAAATCTTTAACTTTCATAGTAAAACCTCCTAACTATAACTAATAAAAATAGAATATTAACTTCCAGACTTTCTAACTGAGTCAACCATGTACTAGAGAATATATGTTCTGTTTAAAAATGTTTCTAATCAAAAGATATAAAAACCCTTTATAATTTCCTTAAAACATGGCAGATATTCATGATATTAGAGATCTTCAAGTAATTAAGTATGCAGCAAGAGATGAAGAACTATCAACAAGGGAATACATGCATAAATTAAGGCTTCATAGCATTCCTCTAGAAACAGCTATAGGATTTGCTAGAGAAGGGACAACAATAAGAGAATATGTTAGAGAAAGAACAGAACTAAGAAGACTAGAGGAAGAAAGGATAAGATTAGAAGCAAGAAGGCATAAGAGATTTGTAACAGTTGTCAGAGCAGGGGCTGCAGCAGTAGTTATTGGATTAGCAGCATTAATATTGACATCAGAACCTCAACACCCTTTCTCAGCTGAAACATTACCTACTTTAGCTGATTATTCCGAGGATTATATGGGTGCAGCTCTGATAATGGGCCCATAACAAAAACTATATAAACTTTCTACCCTTACAAATAATTAGAGGGATGATTTTAAGTTCTTCACCGACGAGGCAAGAGAAACTCAAGGGTGTGAAACAGTTTTGAAGATAGTGACTCTAGAGAATTAGAGATTTGGAAAAGTTTAAGATTTTGGAAAAAAGATTTGAAAAGAATATTATCCTGAAAGATTCAGGGGATTTGTTAGGAAGAGCCTTGAGTATCTGCCAATTGGAGGTGATTACAATGCCATGTGGATGTTGCAGAACAAAAAAAACAACAACAAAAAAGAAAACACCAGGTAAAAGGAAAAAATAATTATTTTTTCTTCTTCTTAGAATTATATCATTAAATTTGCAATAATAAAATTAAAAAAATAAAAAAAGAAATTTATCTTCTTTTCTTTCGTCGAACTACTTTCTTTTTCTTTCGAACAACTTTCTTCTTTTTCTTCTTAACAGCCTTTTTCTTAACTTTTCTCTTCACAGCTTTCTTCTTAGCTTTTCTTTTCACTTTCTTCTTCACTGTTTTTCGCTTAACTTTTCTCTTAACTGTTTTTTTCTTTTTCTTCTTTTTGCCACCACGAGACATTTTTGCGCAACAAACATTACCTTTTTTGTCAATGTAGTATAAGAATCCATCTTTTCTTTTAACACCACACTTAACTAGTACCTGCTGTTTTGGTTTGCCTCTCATTCCAGGCCTTTTCATCTTTACTCTAGCAACATTACCATTTTTGTCTAAGAAATAAAGATAACCTGACTCTCTTTTTACTCCGCATTTTACGACAACTTGTGCCATTCTATATCACCCCGATTGTTTTATACCCATTCATGATACTTTTTAGTATTTAAACCTTGTGATTCTCGAGGGGAAATGATTATAAACTTCTAAAAACCTATTAGCACCATGTGGATCCACAACCTGAACCCTACATTACTATCCCTAGGTCCACTAGAGATTAGGTACTATGGGCTGGTCTATGTTTTAGGCTTTGTAATCACAATTCTCTGGCTATTAAAATCAAGAAAACACCTAAATCTCACAAAAGAGCAGATTTATGACTTTGCTTTCTACCTAATGCTTGGAATAATCATAGGATCAAGACTTTTTCATGTTATCGTCTGGGAACCAACATATTACTTAGCAAATCCTTTGAAAATATTCTACTTTTGGGAGGGTGGAATGGCCTTCCATGGAGGGTTAATTGGATCTATCTTAGCTGGCTATCTTTACTGTAAAAAGCAATCAATCTCGTTCCTAAAAGCAGCAGATATACTCTCAATCCCAGCAGTAATAACTCTGGGCCTAGGCAGGATAGCAAACTTCATCAATGCAGAGCTTCCAGGCACAGTGACAACAGTTTCATGGTGCGTAGACTTTGGAGATAATCTCTGCAGACACCCTGTCCAACTCTATGCAGCACTCAAGAGGTTTGCAGTAGCAGGAATACTAGTTCTCCTCGATAAAAAGCCACACAAACCAGGCTACATCTTCTTCACAATGATCACCTTGCTAGGGATTGGAAGGTTCTTTATAGACTTTTACAGAGAAGACACAGTTTATTTATTTAGCATAGGCCAGTGGTCATCACTAGCAATGTTTGTAATTGGTCTAATTATATTAATAATAAAATACAAAAAAGAATTAAAATCTACCTTCGCCTTCTGGTAGTTTTCCTTTTTACAGCCTTTCTCTTAACAACTCTTTTCCTTACTGCTTTCCTTTTAGTTGTCTTTCTTTTGACAGCTTTTCTCTTAACAACCTTTTTCTTCACAGCTTTCCTTTTCACTTTCTTCTTAACTGTTTTTTTCTTAACCACTCTTTTCTTTCTAAGCTTCTTAGTCTCAGCCTCAAGTTTTTTCAACTCTTTCTCTAGCATAGATAAACTCCTTTTAGAAATAGCCAAAGCCTTCTTACCACTTAGTTTAGCGCCTCGTTTAGCTAACTTAGCACCTCTCTTAACCTTTCTTTTAACAGCAGGCTCATGCTTTTTACCTTTTTTAGCAAGTTTACCGACTATCCTGCCCATTTTTTCTCTGACAGTATAACCAAGTCCTATGCCAACTCTACCAGCCTTCTTAACCTCTTTTTTAACTTGTTTTTTCATCTTATCCTCCTTTTTTATCATGAAAGATTGATACTACCAATCCCATTGAAAGTATGATTATTACACAGAGCATTATCCATGCAATCACTGGAACACTCCATAGTAAGGGTCCAACATTTGATAAGATCACCAACGACATTCCAACAATCAAA
>CAYFIU010000029.1:0-8498 GCA_964343245.1 Candidatus Woesearchaeota archaeon
GAGTTATTAAAAATGGAAATAAAAAAAAGAAAGGTTATTGTTTCAGGAGGATTTGCTGTTGGTTCTGGTTTTTCGATTGGATTTGGACCAGTTTGGTTACAAAGATTTTGTTCGAGTTCGTGTTGGTAATGTTGTTTTGAAGTTCAGGATAGAAAAGTTTATGCGCGAGTTGGAGGGTCGCTATGGTGGAAAGTTTTTGAGTACTGGTGCTTGTCGGTTGTGTCGTGAGTGTGGTGCTAAGTTGGGTAAAGATTGTAAACATCCTTCTAAGATGAGGTATGCTTTGGAAGCTTTGGGTATTGATTGTAATGCTTTGGTTGAGAAGGCTTTTGGTTTTCCTCTGGGTTGGTATGATGGTAAAGCTCCTTCTTACACTGCTGTTGTTTGTGCTCTGCCTGTTAAAGAGAAGTTTTCTTTAGAAAACCTTTTTATAGCTCCTGTTTAAACCCTTTTTTTATGGTAAAATTTGATTATCATTATATTAATGCTCGAAGGGATTTATTACACTTTGTTGAACAAGAATTGGATTCTGATGTTATTGCAAAGTTAGGTACTGATCCTGTTGCTTGGTTAGATGAGCTTAGTATTGTAACTCAGATGTTAACTGGTTCTGGTTTAGTTCGAGGTGATGCTTTTTATCCTGCTCCTGAGGATGACCTGGATTTTAATCAAATTGGAGATGATGTTTTTCTTTATAGAGGACAGCATGGTAAGTTAAGAGGGGTTTGGATTCGTGAACCTGTGCCAGATGATATACAAGAGCTTTTAGGAAGTGGGCCTTACAAATGGGAGACTATTAAATTTGGAACTCGTGCTGAATTGCATGTTAATAATGCTTTTTCTAATGTTAGTGTTAATGATCTTTTGCCTGAAAACTTTGAGTCTGTTGCAGATGTTGTGGAGAAAGAAGGTAAAATTGGTAAGAGGCCTTTGTTTAAACTTGCATTGGCTTGTGGTGGTAATACTGTTGATGTTTATGCAAAGGGTGCTGATGTTAACTTAAGTAGGTATTATGATTATGCCAAACCGGGGTATAGACTAACTTCGCTTGCTGGTATAACTAGAACATCTTCAAAGGTTGAAGTGGAGAGGACTTTGAAATTTGGTGCGAGTGGTATTGCTGTTCCAAATGTGGTTGCTTTATATTTAGGTACTGTTGAAGAGTTTGCTTTTTTTGAGGCTGTTGAGGGAAGGGATCCTCAGGATTATTTTGAAACTCATAAAAGAGAAATTGTTAAGCAAGATGCTAGAATGTTGGCAATCATGTCTTTGTTAGGTTATAGGAAACAAGGGTTTGGAGATTTTGATGATAAGCTCTTTGATGGAACTAATTTGTATTTGATTGATGTTGATGAGTGTATGGATTTGTATGATGGTTTGCTTAAAGGTAGAGATATGCTCTTGAATCCAAGAGATACTAATGAATTGCGAAGATTTAGGAGAGCACAAAGAGATATATTTATTAGAACCATGAGAGATACTATTTTTGGGTATAGAGATTCTTTGACAGTTAGCGATGAAGAACAGGTTTTATATGTGAGATCTTTTTTCAAACAAATGGGGTGGAAAGATCCTACTGATGGCAAACTTGAAAGGATGTTAACTTTTCCAGAGAATTATATGACTCATTCTTCTTATATGGCTATGATGATGGAGGATTAGTTTTTTGTATTATCCTCTATCTTTGCAAGGTATACTGTAACTATTACTGCAATGATTGTTACTAAGATTGCGTATGTGATCATTGCTGGTATATTACTTTGTTCTCCGAACATTGTTATGAATATTGCTTTGATTGTGTCGTTCCATGCTAGGGCTGCAACAAAACCAAATGCTGCTGTTATTAAAGTAACTAGTTTGTCTATTACTAATCTTCTCATAGTATTTGGTTAGTATTGATGGTTTATAAAACTTCAGCCTTAAGTTTGAGAGGATTTTTAGGAATTAAGATAGGTTTAAAAAGTAATCTAATTTTTTTAAATAAATGGAATATGATATAATCTTTGTCATAGGAGAGCTGTACATTTGTATTTGCTCATTTTTTTGCTTTTCCAGTTGTACAAAAGTATAGTCCTTTTAATCCTTTCATTTTATATACTGGACATTCTTTGCAAATACAACCTTTCTTTTTTATTGTTCTTGAACTTTTTCCTTTAGCACAATATAAAATAGGGTCACATCCTTCTTTACATGATGGGTAACTTGGGCACTTTTTACATGTACACATCATTGTTGCAACTGGCATTATTGCTCTTTTTAGTAATGAAACCATTTTATCACCTTTTTGTAATGCAGCTATAATAATATATAAATTGTTTGTTTATAGCATACCTTTAAAAGCTAACTAATTTTTTTTTAATAAATGGAATATGATATAATCTTTGTAACTGGTGAACTGTTTTTTGATCATCCTCTTTGTGGTGTTGCTATACTGAAAAGGTTGTTAGAGAAGCATGGGTATAGGGTTGGTGTTATTGAGAAACCTTTGAAAGAGGAAGAGGTTACAAAGTTGGGGAAACCTAAGTTGTTCTTTGGTGTTACTTCTGGTAGTATTGATTCTATGGTCAGGAACTACACTCCTCTGAAAAGGTTAAGAGAAGAGGATGATTATGGTGATTATGATGAAAATGTTCCTGATAGAGCTGTTAGTGTTTATAGTAATTGGATCAAACACAAGTTTAAAGGTTCTATAATTGTTTTGGGTGGTACTGAAGCTTCTCTTAGAAGGTTTGTTCATTATGATTATTGGCAGAATCGGTTGAGGAAGCCTATTCTTTTTGATACTCGGGCTGACATAATGGCTTATGGGAATGGAGAGAAACAAGTTTTAGAGATTGCGAACAGAGTTAAGAAAGGTGAAAATCTGTTAGGTATTAAAGGAACTTGTGTTATTTCTAAAGAGAGTGTTGGTTTGGAGTTGCCTTCGTTTGATGAAGTTACTAATTCTAAAGAAAAGTTTTGTGATATGCAGAATCTGTTCAGTAATAAGAAAGTGTTGTCTCAAAAGATTGATAATAGGTATGTTGTTCAGTATCAAAGTCCTGAATATACTTCAAAAGATTTGGATGAGTATTATGAATTAGGTTTTACTCGAGAGTCTCCCAAAGAGTTAAGAGGTTTTGAGTTTAGTGTTGTGACTCATCGGGGTTGTATTGGTAAATGTAGTTTTTGTTCTGTTAGTATGTTGCAAGGTGATCGAATCATTTCTCGGTCTGAAGAGTCTATCCTTAGAGAGGTTAAGAAAATAACTAAGTTAAAACACTTTAAAGGAAATATTGATGATCTTAGTGGGCCTTCTGCTAACATGTATGGGATGGATTGTAACAAGTGTGATAAGGATTGTATGAGTTGTAAAACTTTGGATATTAGTAATAAAAGGTATCTTGGATTGTTGAGAAAGCTTCGTAAGGTTGCTGGTGTTAAGAAGGTTAATCTTAGGTCTGGTATAAGGTATGATATCGCTTCTCCTGAGCTTGTTGATGAAATTGCAAAGTATCATGTTTTTAATACTCTTCGGATTGCTCCTGAGCATGTTAATAAAAAAGTTTTGAAGTTGATGAACAAAGATGGTGGGGATTTTAAAGAGTTTGTTAAGTATTTTGCTAAGACTGGTCGTGAGTTGTCTTTTTATTTTATGACTGCGCATCCTGGCTCTTCAATGGTTGAGGCTAAAGAGTTGGCTAAGGAGGTTAAAAAGTTGAAAAATGCTGATAAGGTTCAGATATTTACTCCTACTCCTATGACAGTTTCAACTTGTATGTATTACACTTCTATGGATCCTAAAACTAAGGAGAAGATTTATGTTCCTTACACTTATGCTGAGAAGAAGGAACAGAAAAGGGTTATTTTTAGGTAGGGTTGCTGTTTTGTGTTGACTGCTTTGAATGGGTAAGTTTATATTTTGGTGAAGATTTTAGTTTGTTATGTGGTATGTTTATATCCTTGAGTGTAAAGATGATTCTCTGTATACAGGTATAACTAATGATTTAGATAAAAGGATGGCTGCTCATAAAAAAGGTGTTGGTAGTAAGTATGTTAGGTGGAAAAGGTTTGGTAGGTTGTTGCATGCTATTCAGGTTAAGGATAAAAGTTTTGCTGCAAAGTTGGAGTATCAGATCAAACAGTTAGAAAGGAATGAGAAGATTACTTTCTTTGTTAATTATTTGAAGGGTCAGTAAGGACTTTGACTGCTCTTTTAAAAGAATAAGTACGCCCCCGCCGAGATTCGAACTCGGGTCCCCACCTCGAAAGGGTGGAATGAATTGTCTCAACCTGAAGCGAATTCAAGCCAATTTGACCGGGCTACACCACAGGGGCAATGTTATTCAAAGAATTTCTTTTGTTTATAAAATTTTTGATTGGGAAAGTTTTATAAGTGGCGACAGTGTTTTTCTGTCATAAGCCGAGGTGGCACAATCTGGTACTGCGCAGATCATTCTGTTTTCAAAACAGCTGAGTGCAAGCCTGGAAAGAATCTCTTTTCGAGAGACCAGTGAGCCTGTTTCCTTTGGATATCTGGGTTCGAATCCCAGCCTCGGCGTTTCTTACCAACTACACAAAATAAAAATTTATAAATCTAGATGTTGGTTACAAATTAAATGAAATGTTTTCTGTGGGACTTGTTTTATTATTATTCCCATTAATCTTTAGTGGAGGAAAAAAGCCAGAACTTCCACCAGCAATACCAACAGAACAAACACCTCTACCATACGCAACACTGGAAGAAATAGCTGAAAATGTGTTCTATTTGCACTTTACAGTACAAGAAGATATGGGGAATACCTTTCTTAGATTTCAGGAGTATTATGAATCTCCTAGATTTAGAGGTGTAGTTGGTTTCACCTTAGAAGAATTCATAAAATGGTACATTCCAAATTCAGAGGATGGAAGGGAAACTGGACAGTTTACATATCCAAGTAAATGGAATGCATACAATATCCCTTCAAGCACTCTGGAACCTTTTTATGAAGGCCAGTTTGATCCTCTATCCGAAAAGGAGCAATGGTTTCTAGATCTGTTTGCAACAAGAAGAGGACAATAATTCTATATAATGGGGACTTGGGGAGATAACCCTAAGAGCATAGATCATGAATTAGCTCATGCTTTCTTTTTTGCTTACCCTGAGTATAGGAGGGAGGCATTAGAGATTGTTGGTGATATTGATCCTGAAGTTATTGCAAGAGTACATGCTCAGTTTGCAAGAAGTGGTGGTTATCATCCAAGTGTTTATGATGATGAAGTTCATGCAGGGGCTCTTGCAAGTTTAGAAAGGTGGGGTAAACGAGGGGATGATGTTGATGGCCTTTTGTGGGCAAGAGCAGAATTAGAGTTGCTTTTTGATCGTTATTTAATGGTCAATTCTTTGTAACATATCTTTCCACAAATAATTTAAACTATAAACACTATATAGGAAACCATGGCAAAACTTAGCTTGATTTTCAGCGACATTGAACTAGGGAAAAAGGATGTATGTGACGACTTTGTTGAAGAGGCATTACTAGCAAAAGTAATACTAAACAATCTTGTAGAGGCAAAAGATCATAAGGTGGACTTTATTTTCAATGGAGACATTTTTGACTTTTTAAAAGTTTCATACAAAAAAAACTTTCCAATGAACATAACAGAAGAAATCTCAGTGCACAAGTTAAACAAAATTGCAAAAGCACACTCATTGTTCTTTAAAACTCTAAAAAGAGTTTTAAGCAAACCAAACACAAGAATAATATTTATTACAGGAAACCATGACTTTGATATAGCATTCCCAAAAGTTCAAAGCAGAATCAAAGAACTGATTGACAAAACAAAATCAAAAAGGATTCTTTTTCCAGGATTTGATTTTCAAGATAATTTACTCTATGTAGAACATGGGTGTCAACTTGACCCTTTATTCAATTTAAACCCAAAAACTCTAATCAAGGGAAACAGACTTGCACTACCTTTTGGTTCAAAAGTTGTATTAGACTATTTAATAGAATTTAAACTTGCTTTACCTTTGCTAGAAAAATTACACCCTAAGAAGTTAACATTAAGTTTTCTACCAAAACCTTACAGAAGGCAGTTCGTAATTGATGGTTTCTTATACTTAATGAAATCTTTCTTTTACCTACAATGGTTTGATGAGGATTATAACATTTCAACTAGAAACTTTTTAGGATACATAAGATCTTTGATCTTCCAAAGGTATGATCTAATTATTTACAAAGCTGCAAAAAAGAAACTAAAGAGAAGCAAATTCAAGGTAATGTCAGTGGGCCACAGTCACAATGCAGAGATCTATTCTATAGGCCATAAGATATTGATAAACACAGGAGCTTGGAGAGATGATTATGAATTTTCAAACAAGTACTTAGCATACTATCCAACAAACAAAAGTTATGGTCATGTCTTGCACACAAAAAGAAGAATACTTGCAGCCAAACTAGTTGAAGTTTCCTCAAGAAGGCCTCCTATGAACATGAAAAGGGTTGTAAGCTTCATGGCAAGAAGGACTAAGGATCTTGCGAAGGTATTCAGCTGAAGCCAAAACTCTTATAAATAGAAAATCATTGAATTTAACATAGATGATCCAAAAGTCATTTCAAAACCTTTACAAGAATCCAGTACTTTTCGTACCTGACTTAATATACGCAATAATAAGTTTCTTCTTAATATACATGCTATATTCAGTAACAGGTTTTAACACAATCTTGGCATCTTTACCAGAAGGTTTTGAAGCACAGGTTGAACTATTCCAGACTTTTTTTGCGAGCAACATGGGACAAATCCTAGTATCAGTTGCAATTTTTGCTATAGTAACATTCTTTATCGGAGTGACTGCTTTGACAACAAAATTCATTTTAATGAGATACATAGTAAACAGAAAGAGGATAGATCTCTACTCTGCATGGCAGAAAGGGAACAGATATTTCTGGAAAGTTGTACTTCTAAGAGTTTATGTTTACATTATTAGTATAGTTGTTTTACTACTTGTCTCTTTAGTATCAGGATTGGTATACATGTTAATTAATCCATTCAATCCAGAGTTAGCATCATACTTTTCAATACTACTTGCAGGGTTGTTAGGTGTAGTGGCACTACTTTTACTGAGCTGGACATTATTGTACAGGTATCCATTAATGTTTTTAACAAAAAAGTCTAAGGCTTGCACAGTATTAAAAAACAGTTTTAAGTACTTTAAACAAAAGTCAGGCTATGTTGTTATTAGTTGGCTAGTAATATTTTGTGTAACAGTTGCATTTATTCTGGCAGGTATCTTGCTAAACGCAATCTACTCAGGAGCAGTACAATCCCTTGATGCAAATTACTTATTAGTTTTTGTTGGTGTTGTATGGACACTGTTCATGACAATCTTTGACTTAGTTCCAAAGCTGTGGAAGTCCTTATACTTGTTTGGCAAGTTTAAAGACAAACCTTTAAGAAATCTTTAGCAACTTTAGTGTTTTTGAAAACAGGCTTAGCTTGATCTAAGAAAGGTTTTAAACTATTATACCTTTGTGAGAAGTGTGTTAGATACAAAGCCTTCACTTTTGCTTTCTTGGCTAAAGTAGCAGCTTGCTTAGCAGTCATATGCTTTCTTTCAGCAGCAACATCTTTCAAATCTTCTAAATAATTACTTTCACTAATCAAAACATCAGCACCTTTAACAGCCTTAACCAACTCAACAAAATAAGCAGTATCCAAAACAATGGAAACCTTTTTGCCAAATATTGGTTTGGTAGCTAACCTAGCTTTAATCTTCTTACCTTTCCACTCAATATCTTTACCTAACTGTAAATCCTTCAGAACAGGATGTTGTTTCAAACCATACTTTTTCAAATAAGCTAGATTAATCTTCCTTTTATCCTTCTCAACAAAAGAGTAACCTCTAGCTCTAGTTCCATGTTTAACATTAAAACTGTGCAATTCAAAATCTTCACTCTCAAAAAACTTACCAGAACCAACCTCAACAACTTTGTACTTAATCTGGTGACCTCTTAACACAAAGAAGTCAAACATTTTCTGAAAGTTAGCTTTAGTACCTTTAGGCACATAGATCTCTAACTCTTTGTTATACTCATGAGCAATCAAGGTCTGCATCAAACCAGGCAAACCCAACACATGATCTCCATGCCAATGGGTTATCAAAATCTTAGTAATCTTGCAAGCAGAAATCTTGGCAACTCTAAGCTGTCTTTGAGTACCCTCGCCACAATCAACAAGGATCTTTTCAGCTTTGTAGCTAAGTAAAATAGCACTGTGATTCCTATCTGCTGTTGGCACCATTGAGGTAGTACCCAAAAATGTGATTTCCATGGTTTAGAGAAAGGAAAAGCTTTTTATATAGCTTTTGGAATCTATATATTATGGTAAAAAAGAAGAAAGTAGTCCAAGAAGAAGCAAAAGATCCAATTCAAGGCATTTTCTCAAATGAGAAAGTAATTGCAGGATCTTGCGACCTAGCTAGAGAACTCTATGAAAAGTCAAGACTAGGCGAACCTTTCCATAAGGACAAGTTTCAA
>CAYFIU010000030.1:0-8439 GCA_964343245.1 Candidatus Woesearchaeota archaeon
TGTTCTGCAAAATATATTTTGAAGTATCAAACGAGTGACAGTGACATTTGTGCAGGCAGAGTTCTTAAATAAAAATACTTTGTTTGTTTTAATGGTTAAAAATAAGTTTAAAGAGATTCATATTTGGGATTTCCCAGATGATATTTATATATTATTAGATGAAGATTATACAAAATCTCTTTTTAAGGAATCTTTGTATAGGATTGCCAAAAGGTTAAATCGAAGCAGATCTACTGTTCTAGGATGGTATAGGTGCAGTTGGAGAGATAAAAGCCAATATATGCCCATTTGGGCTTTAAAAAAATTGCATGAATTGTATAAAATCAATAAAGCTCTTACTGAACAACATGTTGTTTCCTACAGAATTGCAGCTGGAAAACCAATAACTAATCCGATTCTTCCTATTATTGGAGATTCTTATATCTTTAGGATAATTGGTCATTTGATAGGGGATGGGTCTGGTGGGGATGAGAAGGGATCTACTCCAAATTATTGTAATACTTCACTTCCTGTAAGAATGGAATTTATTGAATTACTTAAAAATACTTTTGGTGAGGTCCATTATAATCATATGCCTAAGCATCATGCTCTGACTTTTTCTAAAGCTATAGTTCTAATAATTAAAAAACAATATAAGATAAATGACTTTAGAGGTTCAAAATGTGTTTTATTGGATGATTTTTTAGAACAGGACAAATCTTTGTTGATGGCTTTTGTTAAATCTTTTATTATAGATGAATCAACAATTAGATCATCAGGGATAGATATATATTGTGGTAATTATCAAGTTCTTACTGTTTTAAAAAAAGTTTGTCTTAAATTAGGTTATAGGGTTGGAAAAATAAAAAGAGGGAATGAGGTTTTTTATTTTAGAATCTACTCTTATTCGTTAATACAATTGAAGAATGATATTGGTATAATGTCACATAAACAAAAAGAGGAGAGACTACTTTTTTCTATATCTCTTCTAGAAAGGGGTTGGAAGCAAAGAAAAAGGTGGGTGGTTAGAAGCCAAATTATTAAATTACTTAAAGAAAAACCTATGACTGTTTATGAAATCTGTTTCAAATTAGGGATTGGCTTTACAAGTATTAGGGATTTTCATTTGATTAGGATGGAAAAAGAGGGTTTGGTTTGTAGAGACACTTCTTCAAAAGAACATATCTGGAGAATTAAAGAAGCTTACTAACATAAGGTCCATCTTTTTTATATTCTAGTTTTTTAATATAATATTCTTTCACACCAATACCTGATATAATTATCATTTTATTTTTATTATTTTCTAATGCAATTTCTTCTGCCTTTTTGACTAATTTTTTCCCAAGTCCTCTATGTTGATATGATTCTTTTGAATGTTTACCTAGTGCAAGGGCTTTAGAATAAACATGTAATTCTCTGATTATTGCTGAATTTTTTGTAATCTCTTTTTTGAGTTCTTGTGAAGGGAATCTTAATCTGCAAAAACCAAATAAAACATTGTTTTTTGTATCTTCTATGGAAATAAAAAACTCTTTTCCTTTTGATGCTTTATATTTTCTAATCAATATTTTTGATTTTTCTATGTTTAATTTTTTATTTCTATTTTGTCCAACTTCCCTACAACGTATACAATTACATTTTATTTTGTATTTCTTATGAATATATTGTCTTAAATTGGTTTTGTTTACTCCTACTTCGGTTAGTTTACTACTAATGTCCCTTTGGATTCTTTGTATTCTGCAATATTGGGGAACTATTTTTTTAAATTTGACTATGATACTTGCAGCTTTTTCTGCAGTTAAAGGTTTAAACTTACCTCCTTTCCAAAGTTCATAGAGTTTTGTTCCTTTCAGAACCATGCAAGGGTAGATCTTTAACATGTCTGGTCTGTACTCTTGTTTTGTGAACAGTTTATAGATATCTCTATCACTTTGTTTTGGTAAACCTAACATAAAGTGAGCAGCAACTTTAAATCCTAAATCTTTTAATATCCTTATTGCTTGGATTGTTTGTTCTGTTGCGTGCCCTCTGTTCATTGCCTTTAGAACTTTTTCTTGTGTGCTTTGTATTCCTAATTCAACTCTTGTACAGCCTTGTTCAAGCATTAGGTTTGCATGTTCGAGTTGTGCATAGTCTGGTCTTGTTTCTATACATAGAGCTACACACCTTACTTTTGTTGTTTCATTGATTTTTTGTTCTTTTTTTAGTGTTGAATTGCTTTTGAGTTTTAGAATTTTGTTTTGTATGTTTTTTGTTCTTTCTTTTGTTAGTTCTTGTGCTGGAAGCTCGAAAAATGTTTTGAACTTTTTGAAGTCTAGTTTGTTATCTGTGAAGAAAAGGTTTGAGAAGTCGTTCATTGCTTTGAAAGCATACATGATGAACTCGTTTTGGTATGCTTTTTTTCTTGCTGGGAATGTGCCTCCCATTATGATTAGTTCAACTTTTTCTATTGATTGGTTTAGTAGTATGTATTGTTCTAGTCTGTTAAAAACTTGTAAGTATGAATCGAAATTGTTTCTGATGCCTCGCATTGTTGCTGGTTCGTGACCTGTGTAACTCTGTGGAATATCTCCAAAGTGTGATTTAGGGCCACCCGGACATGTAATACATTTTCCATGAGGACACTCCTCAGGGGAGGTCATTATTGCTATTGGTGTAACTCCAGAAATTGTTCTTGTTGGTTTTGTTATAATGTGCTTTAGCTTTTGAAACTCTGTGTTATTGGCATGTGCTAAGATTTGAATTAGTGAAGGAAATGTTTTTGGTCTGTGTTCTCTAGCTAGTTCTCTTGTTAATTTCAACACTTGTTCTTGTGTTCTCAACTTTTGATTTATTATTCCTTTAATGATTTCTTTGTAAATTTTTGACATGATTTTGGGATATTAAGAAAACTTTATATATCTTGTTACTAGTTATAGGGTTATGAAAAAGAGGTTTGCTGCTTTGTGGCGAAGGGTTGTTGCTTATATTATAGATGTGTTTGTTGTTTCGTTTATAGTGATCGCACCTTTTTCAGCTAAGATGGGGGAATCAATTGAAATTGAAAGTTTTGCAGGGTTCTTTGATGCTTTAGAAGCTAGTTTTACAACTGAGATGATTCTGGCTGGTGTTATCATGGCTTTGTTAACTTTGTTATATTGGACATTTTTGGAGTGGAAGTTTCAGCAAACTGTTGGTAAGATTCTTTTGAGAATTAAAGTAGCTAAAAAAATTACTTTTGCACAAGCTGTTGTTAGGAATGTGACAAAGTTGTCAACAGTTATACTTGTGCTTGATGTGTTGTATATGTTATTTACCAGAGGGCACCAAAGGTATTTTGAAAAGTTGTCAAAAACTGAAGTTGTTGATGAAGTTGTTAAAAGGAGGGGATTCTTTTGAACAAATTATTCAGAATTTTGGTGTTCCTTGCGTTGCTTTGGGCTTTTAGTTATTTGCTTGCTAGCTTGATGTTTGATGGTGATGTTGTTGCTGGTGATAAAGTTGCAGTGATCCCTGTTGAAGGTATGATTACTTTGAATGGTGGTGGAAGTTTGTTTAGTTCTAGTGCTTCTGGCGAAGATATTGTTAACAAGATTGAGTTGGCTGAGAGTGATTCTAATGTTAAGGCTATTGTGTTAGAAATTAATTCTCCTGGAGGTACTGTTTTGGGTTCCAAGGTTGTAGCAGATAAGTTGCAAGGTGTAGAGAAGCCTGTTGTTGCTGTGATTACTGAGTCTGGTATTTCTGGTGCTTATTGGATTGCTTCGCAAGCTGATATTATTGTTGCTGATGAGTTGAGCATTGTTGGGAGCATTGGTGTGATTGGAAGTTATTTAGAATTTTCAGGGTTGTTGGATGTTTACAATGTAAGCTATCAAAGGTTGGTGACTGGGCAGTATAAAGATATTAGTTCACCTTACAAAGAAATGACAAGTGATGAGGAAGAGTTGATACAGGAAAGGTTGGATGTTATTCATGATTATTTTGTTGCACAGGTTGCGGCTGGTAGAAATATGAGTTATGAAGAGGTTGCTGATTTGAGTGATGGATTGTTTTATCTTGGTTTGGAATGTAAAGAGCTAGGGCTTGTTGATGAGTTTGGTGATTTGGATTATGGTGTGGAATATGCTAAGAGTTTGGCTGGGATTGAGGATGGGAGTGTGTCTGAGTATACTGAAGAAAGTGGACTTTTTGATGCACTTAAAGGGTATATTGCTTACTCTTCTTTTTACATTGGACAGGGTCTTGGTTCTGTGCTTGTTTCATCTGGTGATTCTTGGGAAATTAAGGTTTAGAAAGGTTTAAAAGCTTGGAATTTCTCATTTTTAGTGGCAGGCTAGGTGGGTGGTTAGTCGTCACTTGTTACCCTAAATCGACTTATGAGGGACTGAAGCCATGAAGAGGTATTAAGCAGGATGTTGGTCCTGGGATGGACGTTGAAGCTTTGTCCTGCAGGGTTGGTAAGTTTGCGAACTGGGTCAGATCAGGAATGAAGCAGCCCTAAACATTTTTGCTGGCGCTTGTAGGGTCGCAGAGCTGAGGAAGTTTCAGGGTTAACCAATTATTCGGTTTGGTATCCATTTATGGCATGCCTGCTATAATATTCTTAAAGTATTCAAAACATAAAAAATAAGAAAAAAAGTTAGTAAAGCAAGCTTTACTTAAAGTAAGATGATGTTAATATTCTAATGTTTGCATCTTTTGGATTTACTTTGGAATCCATTGCAACAACAACCTTAACACCTGCTCTTTCTGCAAGTCCTAAAAAGTCTCTTGTAATTGTACCATCAAAAACAACTGCGTTGATACCTTTTAGACTTCGTACTGTGCTTGGTAGTTCTGTTGCTGGAACTTTGCCTAAAGTTGCCATCTTTGCATCAAGAATAAAGGCACCTCTTGTACCAACTAAGTCATCTAGCAATTCCTTGAACTTTTTTAATTGTGGCTGACTCAAAGTTGTTACTGGCTTTCTAGATGGTGCTGCTCTTGGAGCAGACCTTGTGTTTGTTCTAGATGCCATTGGTTTTCTTTGGTAAGATGTTTGTCTTGGTTGCTCTTTAACATCTTTGATTTCCAGTTTAGCTTGTTCAACTGCAACTTTGCCTCTCAAAGCTTTATGGATCTCTTTCTTTGTTATCTCTTCAACTTCTTTGCCATCAGGTGCTTTTACAACAAAATCAATTTCTGCTCTGTTTGTAACTTCTCTTATGATTAGATCTCCACCCCTGTCACCATCTACAAACAATGTTACTGTTTTTTGTTTTGCTAATTCAATAATAGATGTTGGCATTGATGTACCATTCAAAGCAACTGCGTTTTTGAAGCCACATTTAAGCAAGTTTAGAACATCTGCTCGTCCTTCTACAATGATTATGTCTTCTCCATCTTCAACAGCTGGACCTGCTGGTAGTCTTTCTCTACCATATTCAGTGATGTTCATCATTCTCACAGATTTGTTAACTTCTTCTGTGATTTCCTGTGAATCTGGTAAGACATCTTCTGTAAGATTCTTTAACAAATCCTTTGCTCTTTGAACTAAAAAATTTCTTTTTGAAATTCTGACATCTTCGATTTTGCCTACTTTAACCTTTGCATTACAAGGACCAATCCTTTCAATTGTTTCTAGTGATGCAGCAACAATTGCTGTTTCTGCTTTATCTAAACTAGATGGAATTGTGATTACTCCTTCTGTTTTTCCTGATTTTACATCAGTGTTTACTTCAATCCTACCGACTCTACCAGATCTCTGAAGTTCTCTTAGTTCTAGGTCAGATCCTAAAAGACCTTCTGTTTGACCAAAAACAGCTCCAATAATGTCTGGCCTGTCAACGACACCTTCGATTTGGATTGATGCATGAACGATATATTTGGATGATATCGGACTTATTTTTCCCATTTTATTTTCCTCCTACAAGTAAAGAAATTCCTTTTAGGTAAAACGATTCTCCCTATCCCAACCGTTTTACGCTCTAACTCTCGAAATCGAAATGAATGTTAGTAATTGTGATTATCTTTACCTGTTTTTTTAATGTGAATATTGCCCGCAACACTAACTCCCAAGCTCATTGCCTTGGCGATTGCCGCACTCCATTGAGTATTCTCATGGCGGGCTTAGTTTTATAAAACTATAGGATATTTATATAATTTGTGGTTTTGTGGTAGAAGGGCTGTATTGGTGGAATTTTGGTGTTTTGAGGTTGTCTTTTGTAAGAAGATTATTAGCTTTGACAGAAATATGGGCCTAGCAGGATTTGAACCTGCGTCCTCCGGTCCGAAGCCGGGAGTACTATCCAGACTATACTATAGGCCCATGCTGTTTTTTGATGATTTTGGTCTTATTAAAGGTTATCCATACCTCTGTTATAGGTTGCTTCCTTTTCCTTGCTAAAATAGCACGCAGGAAGCTCTCTTCTTGCCCTGTGATAGGCAATACACTCGCAACAGATGCCTTTCTTCTCACATGGATATGAACAGTTGCAATGCTTTAGATTTTGCTCTTTTTTGCACTCCATATGCTTTAATTTGGGTTAGAAGTTAATAAGCTTTACTTACGTAGGTGTTCTGGTCTTTTTTTGCTAAAGCTTTTTGCTGGTTTCCATTCACCATTTTTGTATGTATGGCCTGAGTGATTTGCGCTATCATAAAGCCATTCTACTTTTTTTCTTGCTTTGAGGGTATAATAATTATGACTTAAGAATTTGCCTGTAAATTGCATGCTGAATGATTGGTCGGCTCTGCAAGTGATTTTAGGGTCTCCTTGTGTAATTCTTTGTGCAATGGATTCACTTGGAATGTGCTGCATTTCAGAACAATCTGTGGTTTGTGTAGCAAAAGCTTCTCTGTTGTTCCATACTATAGATTTACCTCTTTGCTTATTGGCAAGTTTGCCATTTTTGTACCATAAAGCTCTCCCTGTTGGATCTTGGTGTTCTCCTGTTAATACTTCTAATAGTGCTTTGTATGCTAAAAATGCTCTATCTTCATTGATTTCTCCTGTGGTTAGTGTGTACTCTCCATCTTCAATTGCTGTTTGGAAATCTTGATAATGGAAGTGTGTACAACTGAACTGACAGTTATTGGGTTTACCATTGTCGTCAACTGATTCACATTCTCTTAGAATGCTCTCAAAAGTACCATTTTGACTAAATTGAGATTCTCCTGTAAGGTTTTCAAATCTTGGAGAACATGTATCAAATAGGTGTCTATTATTGAAAATATGTGCTATTCTTCTGTATGAATCTTGTAATTGGGATAAATCAAATTGTTTGATTGGAACATATTTTTTTAGTTCTTCATCCCACCTTGTTTTTCCTGTTGGTACTAATGCTTTTGGATCTGAACCTTCATGGTAGATCGCTCTTGTTAGGTAAACCAACTCTTCTGGGGTAATATTAACATCATAGTGTGTTTGTAGATCTTGTGCTGTGAATGCGATATCTTGAAATAAAAGGTCCTCTAGTGTTGGTGCACCTACTGGTGTGTTTTTTGGTTCTGAAGGTGCTAGAATTGAGGTTTGTGTTGCACATCCTGCTAAACCAGCTCCTGCTAAAAGGCCTGTTAAAACTCCTCTTCTTGTTGGGTTTGCTATGCTCATTTTGATATTATTTTTGCTGCTTTGAACCCTTATAAACTTTCCTATTTTGTAACTACTGTTTAGGGGGGCCATAAGAAGCTTTTTAAGAGAGTTCTGCTTAGAATGGTGTATGAAGGCAAAAGAGATTGAAGATATTGCAGTGAAAGCAATGGCAAGGTTTCCATACAAAGTGAAAAGGCCTGTTATACTGTTTATTGATAAAAAAGAGTTTTCTAGGTTTTTGGATAATATGAATCTAAAAAAGCATTTGGGTAAAACTCCTTGTTTTGTAGCATCTATGAAAGGGGGTGATGTGATTTATTTTTGTGAAGATATTGTTAATGGTTTGGTTAAGGGTTTGAGAAGAGATAATAAGGTGAAGTTTGTTGAAGGGGTTACATTGCATGAACTTTATCATGTTTATAATAACATTCCTGTTGGTTCTCGGTCTGGTGCAATTTTTTCTGAAGAACTAGTGCATTCTGAGCTAGATAAGGATTTCCCTGAGATTGGAAGGTTTTTAAAAAAGTTTAAAAGTAAGTAAAGTATAGTTTTTTGTATGGGATTGTTGTCATGGTTGTCAAATTTGTTTTCTAGTGGAGCTACTAAGTACACTCCTCAAGGGGTTCTGGACTATATTGAAAAGAATGCTACTGATGGTAGAGGTTTTTTTGTTGATATACAACAGCTCCCTGGTTTTAAACTTTCTACAATTATGAGTGATGTTAGAAGTTCTGTAAACTCTTTTGTTAAAAACACTAGAACTGGACAAGTTACTGGTGAAGATACATTGTTTAGCTCTCATCAAGTTGAGAGGTTTGCTGTAGATGCAAAAAAGAAATTCCTCTTACAAAGAGAGAGGTTTAGGAAGTCAGCAGTTGTTATAAAGTTACCAGATTTTAAAACTT
>CAYFIU010000031.1:0-8168 GCA_964343245.1 Candidatus Woesearchaeota archaeon
ATAAAACATAATCACTCTGAAATAGTCTGTACAAAAAATCATAGGTTTTATCATCATCCATCTCATAATAGATGGATTCAAGCAAAAAATCTCAAAAACAGAGAATTAAAATATTTTGGTTGTGATTTTGAAGAAAATAAAGATTACATGAAAGGCTATCTTGCAGGTGTTGCTGATGGAGATGGTTGTTTTTCATATACATATAATAAAAAAAGAGATAAAAAATACCTAAGGTACGAAGTTCATGCTAGAGATAAAGAAATGATTGATTATACAGTCAGATATGCAAAAAAACTAGGTTTCCAGATACGATCCCATGATTATAGACAAAAAATAAATGATTTTGGAGCCATAATTAATAGTAATCCAGAAGCAATAAGGTTTAAAAATGCAATCAATAATTGTCAAAACGAAGATTACTGTAGAGGTTATCTTGGAGGGATATATGATGCTGAAGGAACTGGGCCTTATGAGAGAGGCAGGCAAATAACAATATATAATAGCAATGAAAAAATAGTTAAAAAAATATTATATTGCTTGAATAAATTAAAAATAAAAGCAAATAGATATGCCGGGAATAAAACCAATAACATAGTTGTTAATAATGTCCCAAAATTTTTCTTGTATTGTCAACCAAAAATAAAAAGGAAAAGAAAACAGATCTATAATTCTACAATAAAATCAATAAAAGATAAAATAAAAATAAGTTGCGTACAAGAATATAAACATAAAAAAAAGGTTTATAATATTGAAACAGGAACTAACAATTATATTGTTAATGGTTTGTTAGTCCATAATTGTGACCATAGTGATGTTTTGTCTGTTAGAGATTTTGGTTGGCTTATGATGGTGTGTGAAACTAACCAAGAAGTTTTAGATTCTGTTATCATGGGTTACAAAATCAGTGAGGATAAAAAAGTTGTATTGCCTGTTTTGGTTAACATGGATGGGTTTGTGCACTCTTTTACTCGTGAAGAAGTTTTGATACCAAAACAGAAAATGGTTGACAAGTTTATTCCTAAACAGGATTTAGCGATCAAACTGGATGTTAAGAACCCTAAGTCAATGGCTGTGCCTGTTTTGCATGGTTATATGTACTTTAGGTCGCAAGTGCACAAAGCAATGTTAGATTCTATTAATGTGATAAAGAAAGTTCATGCTGATTGGTATAAGTTAACTGGTAGAAAGTATGATTTCTTTGAAGGGTACAAGTTAGCTGGTGCTACAGAAGTTATTGTTATGATGGGAAGTTATACTACTATTGCTAAGAATGCAGTTGATCAGTTAAGAAAAAAAGGTAGAAAGGTTGGCCTGCTAAGGATTAGGGTTTTAAGACCTTTTAATGAAGAACTATTTAAGAAAATGTTGAAAGGTGTTAAGAGGGTTGGTGTTGTTGACCAGAATATTGCGCCAGGGTTGTCTGGGATTTTGTTCTCTGAGGTTCGTGGAATGTTAGCTGGTGCAAAAGTTAGCAATTATATTGGTGGTTTGGGTGGGAAGGATGTTAGTGATAAAGAGTTTATTGAAATTTTTGATGATTTGAAAAAAGGTAAAGAGGTCAGGAAATGGTTAATGTGAAACAGTTGGCAAAGAAAGAAGAGTTTATTACTGGTGGAACTTTTGCATGCACTGGTTGTCAGGCTATTTATGGTTTGAGATTAGTGCAGATGGCTCTTGGTAAAAATACTGTTATTATTAATGCTTCAGGTTGTATGACTCTGACTGTAACTCATCCTTTTACTTGTTATAAAACTCCTTGGTTGTTTAATGCTATTGAGAATGCTGCATCAACTGCTACTGGGGTTGCAAAAGGTTTTGAAGCCCAAGGTAAAAAAGTAAATGTTGTTTGTTATGCTGGTGATGGTTCAACTTCTGAAATAGGGTTAGGTGCTGTTTCTGGTGCTGCATATAGAAATGATAACATTATTTATATCTGTTATAACAATGGTAACTATGCTAACACAGGACACCAAGTTAGTGCTGAAACTCCTGTGTATGCTCGAACTAAAACTTCCCCTATAGGAAAAAAGAACAAGTTTGGTAATTTGTTGCCTAGAAAAAACTTGGCTAAGTTAATGGCTTTGAACGGCGCTGTTTATTCTGCTACTGCTTCAACTAGTCACCCTTTTGATTTTATGCAAAAGTTAGAGAAAGCTTCTAAGATTAAAGGATTTAAGTTTATTGACCTGTTAACTCCATGTGAACCTGGTTGGTTAGTTAAAACCAATGAAATGTTTAAGGTTGGAAAGATGATGGTTGATTCTGGACTTTGGCCTGTTTATGAAATTGAGAATAAGAAAGTTACAGTTAATATTAAACCTACTATGACTTCTGTTAAAGATGTTTTCAAAATGCAAGGCAGGTATAAGCATCTTAGTGCTTCTATGATGAAAGATGTGCAAAAAAAGATTAAGTTAGAGTGGGATTTAATTAACTCTGGCAAGTTCTGGGAGAGTGAGGAGTATTAATTACATAAAGGTTTTAAAGGTTGTTTTTTGTTGTGTTTTCTTATGGGAAGATTTGTAAAGATAGCAGGAATTCTTATCGATGATAAATTTAAATATGGTTGTTATGTGATGATCGATGATAACTTAGGTTATCCAGGAGGCTTTAGATTTAGCCAATTTACTATGAGAGATCTTTCTCAATTAACACCTAATCAATTAATCCATGCTGCTGGCCATGCTATTCTGACTAGTTATCTTGCTTTAAGTTGTAACAATCCAAGAGCCTTTTCACATCTAGAAAAAAATAGACTAACTGTAGAAAGGACAAATAAAGTCATGGTTCATCTATATAGGACCTTAGGTTGGATTGAAGAAAGTTTATAAAATCCAAAACACCTATACTTCTTATGGGAGAGTACACTTCTGATCAAAGAAAGAGCAAGAAAGAGAAAATTCTTAAAAGGAAGTTTAGAGTGTATAAGAAAGGTGGGAAAACTAGGGCTGTTAGTAAGTGAACTTTGCTAAAGCTTTGACTGCGTGATCAGGGAAATCAAAAACAGGTAAACCAGAATCCTCTAAAACCTTTTTGAACTTTTGAGTTTGTTTGCCACCTGTTATAACCAAAACAACTGGCTTTTTTGCTTTTGAAAAGATCTTTGTTACATCTTTTGTTATCAAAGGAGTTTGAGGCAATAGTATCACTAGTAAAATATCATTGTTTTTGTCTCGTAAACAAGTGTCAACAGCTAATTTGTACCTTTTTGTGTCTGCGTCACCAACTAAGTCCAAGGGGTTTGCGATTGAACACAAAGGAGAGAGGTTTTTCTTTAATTTTGCTGTTGAATAGTGTGTTAGTTTTGCTAATTCTAAACTATTTAGTTCCAAACCATCTGCTGTTACAATGCCATAACCTCCACCATTTGTAATTACCTGTACTCTTTTTCCTTTAGGTGTTGGGCATGTTGTAAACAGTTTCGCAATGTGAAACATTTGCTCTAATGAATCTGCTACAATTAGGTTTGATTGTTTGAAAGCGCCTTTGTAAATCTCATAAGAGCCAGCCATGGATCCTGTGTGTGACAGGGTTGCTTCTGAACCTTTTTTTGTTTTGCCGCCCTTTATTACTATTATTGGTTTTTTCATCCTTTTACAAGTTCTCAAAAACTTTTTTCCATCTTTAACACCTTCAATGTACAAACAGATTACCTTTGTCTTCGGATCTTTACCTAGATAGTCTAAGTAATCTGATTCATCTAGGTTTGTTGCATTACCATATGAGATGAACTTTGCAAAGCCATAGTTATCGTATGCTGCTAAGTCTACTAAAGCTGAACCCAAAGCACCTGATTGTGAGATAAATGAAATGCCACCTTTCTTTGGTCTTGTAAGCTTGTCTTCAGGCAAAAATAAAGTATCTAGGTTAGAGTGTGCGTCGAAAATTCCCAAACAGTTTGGTCCAACACATTTAATCTTATACTTTTCTAACAACCTGTGAAGGTTTTGTTCTAAAACATGGTGTCCAATCTCTTTGAACCCTGAAGATACAATAATAAGATTTTTTATTCCCTTCTTGCCACAAGAGTCTACCACATTAAGAACTGCTTGTGCTGGTACTGCAATCACTCCCAGATCAATCTTTCCTCTTACTTTTAACACAGAAGAGTAACACTTTTTGTTAAGTATTTTATCTTCTTTTGGATTGATAGGGTAGGCTTTGCCTTTGTATTTATTAAGAACTTGTTTAAAGATAATGTGGCCTATTTTTTTTGAATTCTTAGATGCTCCAATTACTGCTACTGATTTTGGAGTGAAAAAGTTTTGCATAACTTATCTGTGTGTGAAAAAGTTTAAAAACCTATTGTATCCCTCCTGAAATAGAAACAACTTCCTTGATTATAGGTATCTCTTTTCCAGAATCTCTAACTGCTTCTTCTGTAATGGCATACAATCCATAACAACAAGGAACTTCCATAATAGCCACTGTTACACTTTTTATTTTGTTTAGTTTAAATATTTCAGTTAACTTTTGTTTGTACCCTTCAACATCATCAAGTTTTGGACACCCTATAACAAGCGATTTTCCATTTAGTAAGTTAGAGTGAAAGTTTGCATTAGCAAATGGTACACAGTCTGCTGCAATTAAGAGATGTGAATTTTCAAAAAATGGTGCTTGGGGAGGCAACAAATTTAATTGTACTGGCCATTGCCTTAAAGCTGAAGTTTGCTCTACATTGTTTGTATCTTTTTGATCAAATTCTTTTATTGCTGCTCCTGGACAGCCACATGGTTCCATCTTTTTTTCCTCCATTTGTATCTCAATCCCTTTTTCTTCTAAATAATCTAATGCTTGATTGAGAAATTCTTTTTCATTGTGATTTTTTAGGTGTTGTAAATGTGCTTTGATTGTATTTTCACCATGTTTTACAATGTTTTCCATTGTTTTTTTCTCATCATAAGGTTCTGCTTCTCTTTCTTCTATACTTATTGCACCCTCTGGACAATGTCCTATGCAGGCTCCTAAACCATCACAGAATAGATCCGAAATAAGCCTTACCTTACCATCAATTATTTGTAAAGCACCTTCAGGACAGTTTGGGATGCATAATCCACAGCCATTGCATTTCTCTTCATTGATTTTGATTATTTTTCTTTTCATTTTAGTATCCTTTAGATAGTTAGTATCTAATAGATACTTATATAAATTGTGGAAGCTTTCTAAAAGTATACCATGAAAGAAGATTGTACATTATATAGGACTATTGACTTTGTTGGAAAGAAGTGGACCTTGTTGATTCTCTTAGAAATCTATAAAGGAAATGGTAAAAGATACACTGAAGTTAAGAAAAGCATACCAAAAATCACGCCAAAAGTTCTGTCATCTAGATTAAAAGAGCTTGAGAACGAAGGTTTGATTATCAAAGAAACCGATGCTAGGACATTCCCTGTGAAAAGTGAATACTCTTTAACAAGAAGTGGAAAAGCTTTTGTTGATATTATTAAAGAGATGAAACAATGGGGATTAAGCTGGAAGGTAAAAAATAAAAATTGTGAATTTAGTGATTGTGGTTCTTGTAAGTTATAATTCTTATTTACCAGAACCTTTTTTTGCAATAAATAATCTAAAAACGTCTTTTAGTGCAAGATTTTCATCTTTTATTATATGTAACCCTGCTTTTTTGATACTCTTTTGTGTATCCCTATTAATATTAAACCCAAACAAAAATCTTGTAAATGGATTGTGTATTTTTTCAAACAAAGCAATTAACTTATTTTTACTTAAAACATGTTCAATCATTATTACTCTCCCTTTTGGTTTTAAGACTCTCCTCATTTCTTTTAGAGCTTTTACTTGATCTGGTACTGAACAAAGGATACATGTACTTATAACATAATCAAAGCTATTGCTTTTGAATTTTAAGTGTTCTGCATCCATAACTTTTAATTTAATATTAGAAGCATTAGCTTTCTGTTTTGCTTTTTCTAGCATTCCTTGACTAATATCTATGCCTATAACTTTTGCATCCTTGTTGTAATATTCTAAATTTTTTCCAGTACCTACTCCAATCTCTAAGATGTTTCCTTTTAACTTACTAAGATATTTTTTTCGCCATTTACTGAATAAGAATTTTTCTGTTGGATATTCTGATATATCATAGAATAGTGCAAACCTATCATATTTTTTCTTAACTTCTTCTCTTTTCATATTATAATTTCTTTCCTTTTAGCAATAAAGAATTTGTTACAACACTAACTGAGCTCAGAGCCATTGCACCTGCCGCTATGATTGGTGATAATAACCAACCTGTGAAAGGGTATAGAACTCCTGCTGCAATTGGAATCCCCATGGAGTTGTAGAACAGTGCCCAAAACATGTTTTGTTTTATTTTGCTCATGGTTTGTTTGCTTAGCTTGATTGATCTTGGCACGTCTAGGAGATCATTTTTCATTAATACTATATTTCCTGTTTCCATTGCTACATCTGTTCCTGAGCCCATTGCAATGCCTATGTCTGCTTGTGCTAAAGCAATGGCGTCATTGATACCATCACCTATCATTGCAACTTTGCCCTTCTTCTGTAACTTTTTAACATAATTTGCTTTATCTTTAGGTAGAACTTCTGCAAAAACATTGTTTATCCCTACTCTCTTTGCAATTGCTTTTGCTGTTCTTTCATTGTCACCAGTGATCATGTAAACTTTCAATCCTAACTCTTTTAGTTGTTGTACTGCTCTTTGTGATGTTTTCCTTACAGTGTCTGCTACAGCAATCAACCCAATAACTTGTTTTTTATCTGCTAGTATCATTACAGTTTTACCTTGGGATTCTAGTTTTGTTAACTGTTTTGAATATTTGACTAAACTTACTTTGTTTTTATTCATTAGTCTTCTATTACCTAACCAATATTGTTTTGATTTTATTTTTGCTGTCACACCATAACCAGGGATTGCTTTGAAGGCTGTTGTTTTGAAAAATGTTTTTGATTTCTTTACAATTGCTTCTGCTAGAGGATGTTCTGATGTTCTTTCTAGTGAAGCTGCAATCTTTAGTGTTTGCTTTCCAGTGATATCTGTTACTTCTGGTTGGCCTTTTGTTATTGTGCCTGTTTTGTCCAGGATTATGTAGTCTAGTTTGTGTGCTGTCTCTAAAGCTTCTCCACCTTTAATTAGAATACCATTTCTTGCCCCTTTACCAGAGCCTACCATGATTGCTGTTGGTGTTGCTAAACCTAGCGCGCAAGGGCAGGCTATTACTAAAACTGCAACTGCTGTAATTAATGCAAATGAAATTGGTTTGTTGAAGAAAAGTGTCCATGAAATGAATGTAATCAGTGAGATCGCTATGACTGTTGGTACAAAATAGCCAGAAATTGTGTCAGCAAACCTTTGTATTGGTGCTTTTTGACCTTGTGCTTCATCAATAAGCTTGATTATCTGTGCCAAGGTAGTGTTTGCTCCAACTGCTGTTGCTTTGAATGTCAAGGTTCCATGTTTGTTGATTGTTGCTGAGATTAGTTTGTCACCTTTTTTCTTTTCAATTGGAATGCTTTCTCCTGTTATCATGCTTTCATCAATGCTTGAGTTGCCAGACAGTACCAAACCATCAACTGGAATTCTTTCTCCAGGTTTTACTAAAATCACATCACCAACCTTGATTTTTTCAACTGGAACTTTGATGTACTTGCCTTTTCTTTTTACCATCGCAAACTTTGGTGCAAGGTGCATTAACTTCTTTATTGCATCTGAATTTTTACCTTTTGCAATTGCTTCAAACCATCTTCCCATTACTACTAGGGTGATTAGTATTGCTGAAGTTTCAAAATACTGACCCAATGAAGGATTAAATATTACTGCGTAGACACTGAACAAGTATGCTGATGTTGTTCCAAGTGCTATCAAAGAGTCCATGTTTGCTGACTTGCTTTTGATTGCTGACCAAGTACCTTTGTAGAACTGGTAACCGACGATAAACTGGATTGGTGTTGCTAGTAACCATAAAATGTAATCCTGGCCAGGAATGTGAATGTTTAACCACATAAAGATCATTCCTATGATAAATGTTGGAATTGCGAATATTAGAGAGAAGAAAAAAGTGTTTCTGTAAAATCTTATTTCTTTTTTTTGTTGTTTTGCTTGCTTTTCAAACACATTGCCTTGTGCTATTGAAGCTTTGAAGCCTATTGATTCTACTTTTTTTATTAATTGTTCTTTTGTTATCTTATCA
>CAYFIU010000032.1:0-8024 GCA_964343245.1 Candidatus Woesearchaeota archaeon
TGAAGAAAAATTTTTGAAAAAGTATCACAAAGTTATGCCTAGAACCATGCTTAGGTATTCTATTGAAAAGTTTAGTAAAGAGGAGAGAGAGTTTTATATGAAAAAATGAAGTACGCAGTGATAGTTTCAAAACAAGATCAAGCTGGAATGAATATTTCTAAACAGTTAGCACCTTTAATTGCAAACAATGAAGACGTTGAACTGTTTATCAAAGCAAGAGATAGCATAAACTGTGAAAACATTGACAAGGAAATCAAAGCAGACAATTTCATATTTGCAACAAGGCATGCTTCAGAGCAAGGCAAACCTTGTTTGTCTATACATTTCCCAGGTAATTTCTCCAAAGCAGAATTTGGTGGCAGTGATAAAATGTTGTGCAATACAAATGCTTCATTGTTAAAAGAGCTTTTCTTAACTCTAAAAAGCAAGCATGAAACAGCAACATTGGAAGCAACGCACCATGGACCTTACTTAGAAAAGCCTTGTTTGTTCATTGAAATAGGTTCTTCAGAAAAAGAGTGGGTTAATGAAGAGTTTGGCAAGATTATAGCTGAAACTATTGCAGAAACAACTGCAAAAGAGATTAAATCATACAAAACTTGTGTAGCGATAGGTTCTGGACACTATCCGATACCTTTTAACAAAGTTTTAGAGAGAACTGAGTATGCAATTGGTCATATCTGTCCAAAGTATCAGTTAGAAAACTTGGATGAAGCTATGTTAAAGCAGATGGTAGACAAAAGTAAACCAGAGTTTATTCTTTTAGATTGGAAAGGGTTGGGACCATATAAAGAAAAAGTTAAAGCTTTGACAGAAAGTTATGAAGTTAAAAGGATTAAAGAGTTGATTGGGAAAGCTTAATTCTTGCTAAGTTTCTTCTTTTCCTTTTTTTCTAAATAATTTTTCTTAGAACTTACTGACCTTCCTAATTCTTTCTCAGCACCTTTTCTTGCATCACCTGCTACTTTTCCACCTCTTTTTGCAACTTTTTTATTCTTGTCAAATGTATCAGGTTTTTCTTGCTGTGAAATTTCTGTTGTTACACGCTCCCCCAACATATTAAATATTAATTCTAAATCATTCATATGATCCCTTAAATTTGCTTTTGATTTTTTAGGCAAATTTTTGAAGTTTTTGTATTCTTTAGGAGTCATACCAAAAGTTGCTTTTGATATTTCTGCTGTTAATATTCCAAAATCCTTTCCCTCCTTGACACCCCTTTCTTTCCATTCGTCAGTCAAATCTTGTCTTATTGCTATTCCTCTTAATCTTTTATCAATCCAATCTTTAGGATAGCCTTTTGCTTTGTAAATCTCTTCCATCCTTTGCTGAGCAAGTTCTGGGTTTTCTATTTCATCAATTCTTTCTTTTCCAACTTGTGCTAGCCATAATTTGAAAGGTTCTGCTTTTTTTGATGGAATTGACTGGATTATTCTAAATAGAGATTGGGTATTGGCACAGTCTGTGAGTCTCATCTTGCCATCTTCTGCTTCTAATTTCAACTGGTGACAAATTGTCACCACTTCACTTCCTTCTTCTCTTAATCTCTGACTTAATTTATTCCAATATTTCCTAGCAGTTTGTGTTGTTGCACTTTCTATCAAAACCCCAACAATATCTACCATCGAGTAATACCATTCATTATTATGCCAAACTCTCCTAATTTCCTTATCTTGAAATACCACTAAGGCTTTGTCTTTCATGATAATAATTTGTTTAGTGACATATAAATAATTTTCTTGTAATCCCCAAGTGGGACTGTATATAACCCTTCAAATAATAGAGTTATGCGAACTTTTAATTTTTCAAGATAACAAAAATTGTAAAGAAATCTTAATAAACTCTTTCTTATTCTGACTTACTATGAAACTTGATACACATGTGCACACAACCTATTCTGGTTGTGGTAGAACCAAGCCTTTTATTCTAAACAAGATTATCAAGAAAAGTGGCGTTAATGTTGCTTTGACTGACCATAATACAATGGATGGTGTTAAAGAGGTTCCTGGTTGTATCCCTGGAGAAGAGATTACAACAGATAAAAGAGAGCACATACTAGGTTTGTTCTTGAATGAAAGAGTTAAACCTTGTTTGAGTGCTGAAGAAACTATTGATAAAATTCATGCGCAAGGTGCTCTTGCTGTTATTGTTCACCCTTTTGATAGAGTTAGAAGGAGAGGGATCCAAAGAACTGATTTGAAAGCTGATGCTATTGAAGTGTTTAATGCGAGAGTTCTTTTCAAAACAGATCTTCTAAAAACTTTAGAACATGTTAAAAAGTTAAACATTCCAAAGACAGTGGGTTCTGATGCGCACACACCTTATGAGTTAGCCAAGACTTATGTTGAGATTAAGGATTTTAGTTCGCCAAAAGAGTTTTTGAAGAATTTGAAAACTGCAAAGCTTGTTATGAAGCGTCACCCTTTGTATGCTTATGCTTATACTCATCCTTATAGTGCTTTTACTGCTTTGAAAAGAAATTTAGGACTTAAACCCGCTTGGGTGTGAAGAGTGCCAGTGCCATGCTGATTCTATGGTGTCTTTGATGGTGTATTTTGCTTCCCAGCCAAGGTCTTGTTTAATCTTATCACAGCATGCTACTAATTCTGCAGGGTCACCTTTTCTTCTAGGTAGTTCCATGTCTAATATTTGGCGCGCTGTTATAGCTCTACAATGTTCAAGAATCTCTTTAACTGAAGCACCTTTGCCAGTGCCAACATTATACTTGCCAGTGATTCCTTTGTCTAATGCTTCAAGTGCTTTGTGGTGTGCTGAAGCAAGGTCTAGGACGTGGACATAGTCTCTTATTCCTGTGCCATCTGGTGTTTTGTAGTCTGTTCCAAAGATTTTTATGTTCTCTATCTGGCCTAATGCAACTTTTAAAATTAGAGGAATCAGGTGCGTTTCTGGATCATGGTCCTCGCCTATCTTGTAACCTGCTCCTGCTGCATTAAAGTATCTTAGACAGATTGATTTGAATTGTAAAGAGTCTAATATTTGTTCAATCATTAGTTTTGTTAAACCATAATTGTTTGTTGGTTTTGTTTCTGATTCTTCTTTGATTGGCATTTGTTTTGGTTGGCCATAAACTCCTGCGCTTGAAGAGAAAACTATTTTTTTTACTTTGTGCTTCTCCATTGCTTTGAACAAAGGTAATGTTTTTGCTACATTGTTATCAAAGAATTTTAAAGGGTTTTTCATTGATTCGCCTGCTTCGATGTAACCTGCAAAGTGTATCACCGAATCAATCTCATTTTCTGTAAATATTGTGTCTAGCAAGTCTTTGTCATTAAGGTTTCCTATGTAAAGTTTTGTTTCTTCTGTCAAAGCTTCTGCGTGGCCTTTTTCTAAATTGTCAATTACAACCACTTCATAGCCTTCATCTTGTAGGTATTTACAAGTGTGGCTTCCAATGTAGCCAGCGCCACCTGTGACTAGAACTGTTTTCATTGTTTAAATGAGGTAATTTTCTTTTATAATGTTTGTGGATGCTGGCTTAGTTTTCACCACAACACAAAGCAAGCCCTAAATAATAGAACTTTGCACATCTTGTTTACATTTACAGTCTAGATGTTGAATCCTTGGTAATGCTGTCAAAATTAACCTTTTTACTTTTTCGGAATTCTCTTTCATAACTCTCATCACTTCATCTAGTGTTACTGCTTCTGTACCCTCGCGCCAGCAATCATAGTCAGTTGACATGGCAATAGAAGCATAACAAAGTCCTGCTTCCCGCGCCAAAACAACTTCTGGTACACAGCTCATGTTGATTATCTCTGCTCCCCACATTCTAAACATGTTTGATTCTGCTCTTGTTGAAAACCTTGGGCCTTCTACTGTTAACACTGTGCCTTTTGCATGAGCTGACATGTTTAAGTCTTGTGAAGTTTGGTAAAGGATTCTTCTTAATTCTGTGCAAAATGGGTCTGCCATTGGAATGTGACAAACTTTGTTTTCATTGAAGAAAGTTTTTTCTCTGTGTGTTGTTCTGTCAATGAATTGGTCTGGAAAGACTAGATGGCCTGGAGCTATCTCTTCTTTTAGTGAGCCTACTGCTGTTGTTGCAATAATGTGTGTGCATCCCAGTTTCTTTAGTGCCCAAATGTTTGCTCTAAAGTTTACTTTTGTTGGAGGTATTTCGTGTTTTTTCCCATGCCTTGGTAGGATTGCTATTTGAGTACCATTCAAAGTTCCTTCTGTGATTGCAGATGAAGGGTGGCCATAAGGTGTTACAACATCTGTTAGTTTGTAGTCTTGTAAGAGGTTTGGATCATCCATACCTGATCCGCCGATTATGCCTATTTTGATCATTTTAGTTAGTGTAAAACATTGAATGTATAAAAAATATTTGTTTGGTTGATGTATATACTGCAGTATATAGTGAGTGACAGTGACATGGGTGCGCGCAGAGTTTATAAGGTGTTTTTGGTTGTGTTATAATATGGAAAGATTTGACTTATCAAGGATAGAAGATATTGGAAATTGTAAAAAAATGGGACTAAAATTTCCAGATTCACCTTCAGAGGTGCTGGCTGAACTAATTGGTGCCCATTATGGGGATGGATCAATGTCTAAATCAAAAAACTATAGTTATTGTATAAGTTATTGGGGGAATTTAAGTAAAGATTCTGAATATTTATTGTACCTTAATGAAATAATATTTTCTTTATTTAACATTAAATTCAAACTCAAAAAGATAGAAAAACGTAATACTCTGGCTTTATATAAAGATTCAAAAAAACTTTTTTACTTCTATAAAAGGTGTTTGGGGATTGAACCAGGACCAAAAAAAAGCTTAAGGATCCCAGATTATATCAAAGAGAACAAAAGATTATTAATTATGTTTATTAGAGGTTTATTTGATACAGATGGATGTGTAACTTTGCAAAGAGATCGAGGATATAAATATATTTTAATTAAACTTTGTACCAAGCACAAAGGTTTTGCTGAAGATATCAAGCAAGAACTTGCAGGATTGGGATTAAAATCCTTTATTACAAGAAAGACATGGAAAAATAATGTTGGTTATGATGTTGTCCTTAGGTATAAAAATGCATCTGATTTCTTTGCCCTTATTGGTTCTAGTAATATTAGGAATAGAAATAAATTTATCAGGCTGGTTTCTAGTTAAATAAAGGGAAAAGTATAAAAAAGAGGGATATTTTAATGATATCTACTAGGGTGCGTAGTTTAATGGTAAAATTGCCGGCTCCAGATTTTTAAGGAGCTACCGGCCGCCGGGGGTTCGAGTCCCTCCGTGCCCATCTTTTAAAACACAGCTTCTTCACCAGTTTCCAAATGGATATAAGGTTTAACCTTGTAAGTGTACCTTTCTTCTTCAAAAGTTATTTCTTTTTCACTTGAAACGGTTATAGAACTGTCAGTTATTGTGATATCAAAGTCATCCATTGTAAACTCAGAACTGCAAACTTTGTTAAACTCTAGTAAGTATGATCCAAAAGTGCTCTGGAAGTTATCAGAAGTTTTTGAAATCTCTGCAGCCAGGTCCAAGAAGTATAAACAGTTCTCTCCCTGTTGGTAAGTTTCATAAACATCTATTTCTGCTTGCCCTAAGAAAAAATCATGCGAATCAACATCTGGTGTGTTAGTATAGAACAGAATAATTGCTACAATAAACGAGATCACACAAATCAAGAGCATGACAGTTGCTTTCCTATTCATTACACTCTCACCTCCATGTCAACCAAGAGTGTTTGGCTTGGATCTGTTGTAGGGATAGTAATGTTTGCTTTTACTTCCTCACCCCATTGTATTCCAGCATCATAACAGACAAAGATCAAATCTTCACCCTCATATACTTTGATGAACCATTCATCATCATAAACAGGATTTAGATAAGCAATAAGTTTGTTCTTTAAAGTTTGATCACAGAATAGTCTATCTGTGAAAAGAGTCTGATCAAAATACTTTTCATCAACTAACCAGCTATCCTTAACATCAGGATGGTTCTCAGGCACCATGGCCAAGATCTCACCGAAGGTATACTCTTCTGTAATAGGCAACCTTAATGTGTTTGTCAGGTCTGTGCCCATTGATTTGGAATCAACAGAAAGGATTTTATCTTTTGGTGTTACAACCATATCTTTAACATCCATCAAACTCACGCCATGAGCAAAGGTTAAGAAGTACATGATAGCAACACCAATAATTAAAAGAATTACTGCTACAATTATCTCTGTTGTATCTTCTGTTTGTGCTTTCTTATTTAACATAGTGGTTCCTCCAGCATTATTGATACTGTAGAAGGAGTTATCTCTCCATCTTTGTAGACATAGATTGTTTTGTTAACAATGATTGGTTTGTATATAGCATCGCCAATGTTTTTGCCATCTATTGTGAGGTTGACATTATCGGGCATATTCTTGTAGCAGTTGCTATCCCACCTTGTTTGCGTGAACTTTTCCCAGTCAATTGTGCCAGGGTAGACTCTTTGCCCATCTGAGTATGTAAAACAGTTTTCAGAATACAAAGTCTCTGCTATGAAAAGTGAGTTCTGTACATCGCCCAGGCAGGTTGTTGACTCTGCTTCATAGTTGTGGAACATGGCCCTTAGATAAAGAAACATGAATGCTATAATGAACAAAGCTATGATGAAATAAAGCCATTTTTGGCCCAGTGTGTATTGTTGTCCTTTTTTCATGATGCTTGTAGCTGCGTTGCATGCTCCTCTTTTGTTAGTGTGAGATTATAATATGAAAAACCTTTTGTGAGTGTTAGAGATTTTTCTATTTGGAAAGGATCAGTTGAAGTAATTTCGTAAGAACTTTTTAAGGGGTAATTGTATTCTATCTCTCCTGGTGCTGCCAATAGTGTTGGAGTTAGTATGTTCAGGTCTTCTTCTGTGTAGATCTTATTCACGTTTGATATTGAGTCAAAGTCTATTGCTGTGAAAACAAAAATTCCTGCCACAGCTAGTCCGATGATTATTTCAAAAAACAAGAATAGCTGTTGTGCTTCACCTAGACCTCTCTTATTCATAATTAATTAATAGAATAGGAGATTTAAATGGTTTTTGTTATTACCAAACAGCTGGCTGTTCATAACAGCTAAGGTTTGTATCGTAGTTTTCAGCAAGTGAAGACTCTACAAAGAAAAAAATTTCATCTTCTAAGTATAAATTTGAATCTATCTGTTTAGGTGTTTCCAAGTTTTCTATTGAAGCTGAAAGGTAAAGGTTTTCATCTTTATGTATTACAAAGCTAGAGTATGTTGATGTTGCTTTTGATCCAAACTGTTGTTCATCTATTGTGTAAAGTGTACTGGCGTTTGAACTCAAGTCAATTAATTTTGCTTGTGAAGTGAACTCTATTGCTAAATCATTTTCTAGGAAGCTAAAATCAACTTCGCATGAGCACTTGTCTGATTCTGAACATCTTTCAAGGTCGACAAATAGGTTTTTGAAAGCGTCTATTGATTCCTGGCTTTCTTCTGCCACAAAACTAGATTGTTCTGAAAGGTATACTATGTTACCTTCTCTTTTGTAGTGTATGGTTAGCACTCCAGAAGAGGGTCCTTCAAAGTATGCTGCATCTGATTCTGGTTTTATGAAACTTATTTGAGGATTTTCGTTTATTATTGCTCCACAAGTTGTATCTTCTTCTAGACACTCTTTAGACTCCCCTTTGAAAAATCTTGCTTTGCATAGACATATGCAGGCATAATCGCAGTAGTCAGGTTTTGTGAAATCTCCTGTTGTTTCACCATTGTAATCAAAAGCTACAAGTTTATAATCATCAGGTAAGTAGTAGACCATTGTTCCTTGTTCTTGGTCTTCTAAATCTGTTATGTTCCCTACTAACACATTAAAGCTCTCTTGTACTTTTGTTTGTTTTACATAATATTGGTAGCCTGCTGCAAACAAAGCACCAAAAAGTAAGACTGTTACAATAACTCCTATTAAGAAGTTTAAAGAAGATTCCTCTGCACCTGCTTTCTTGTTCAATTTCATTCGTAAGGACTAGTTGCTAAGATTGAGTTTGTTATGGATTGTATCTTTTCAACAA
>CAYFIU010000033.1:0-7265 GCA_964343245.1 Candidatus Woesearchaeota archaeon
AATTACTAAAACTGATAGCCCAAGGGGCCCAAGAACTTTCCAAAAGAACTAATCAACAAAATTGACTGGGCAACCAAGTTCAGGAACAAACCAAACTTTGATTCAATAAAAAACCCAAACAAAGCACTAAATGAAGCACAAAAATGGGTTGGTTACGCATTCAAATACATTCTAAAGAACCACCTAGAATTAAAAGATGATTCATGGCCAACTCTAGCAAACGCAGTGTACAACAAACTACCATACACTTATTTTGATCCATACATACCATCAAAATATCTCTACAACGCACAATACTACCTTAATATTAAGTACACAATGAATTGCTGGAGAAAAAGGGAATACATTATCAAACCTTTACTTGACTGGAGAGATGTAGGACTAAAAGTCGCAATACCATTATTCCTTTACCTCTATGGTGAAAAAGAACTAAGCAAAAAATACTTAAAGAAAGTTTCAAACAACACAGAACCACTAAAACAAAGAGTCCTAGACTTATATGGATTTTACTATCTACAGAGGTTAATATGAAATTACTACTAATCGAACCAAACTTTGAAGGCTACGCTTTAATGCCAACACTTTCACTAGCAACAATCAAAGCTTACATTCAAGATAAAACAGAACATCAAGCAAAAATTATCGATCTAGTTTTCAAGAAAAAGAACTGGGAAGAGTACTTAATAGAACAGATCAAAAAAGAAAACCCAGACCTAGTTGGATTCTCAGTACTAAGCTTCAACTACTCACAAGCACTAAAAATTTCAAGGATAGTCAAAGAAAACTCTAACGCCAAAATAATTTTTGGGGGGGTACATGTCATACTTTCACCTGAAAAAGTTCTAGCAAACAAGGATGTTGACATTGTTTGTACTGGAGAAGGCGAAGAAACAGTAGCAGAACTCTTAGATAACAACCTTGATTGCAAAGGAATCAAAGGAATCTGGTACAAAGAAGAAGAAAAAGTCATACAAAATCCAGACAGATACTTAATTGAAGACCTAGACAAACTTCCATTCCCAAACTGGGATGATTTTGATTTAAAAAAATATTTCTTAGTGAACAACAACCACTTACCAATCATGGCCTCAAGAGGTTGCCCTTTTCTTTGCACATACTGTAGCAACCACGCTTTAAGAAAAAAACTCAAAGGTAAATATGTCAGGTTCAGAAGCGTTGACAGTGTAATGCAAGAGGTAGAACAAAGAATAAACACTCTTTATGACAAAGGATTAAAATACCTTTTCTTTTACGATGACACATTCATCCAAAAAAGAGACTTCATCCTAGAATTCTGTCGAAGATACAAAGAAAAAGGATTTGACAAAAAAGTAAAATGGAATGTTAATGTCAGAGCAAACTTAGTCACAGATGAAATCATCGCAGCACTAAAAGATGCAGGATGTTACGAAGTAAGGATGGGTGTTGAAGCCAGCAATGACTACATTAGAAACACAGTTTACAAGCGAAACATGACAAAAAAACAAATCATAAACGCAGTTAAGATCATAAAAAGAAATGGATTGTTACTTAGATTACAATTCATACTCGCAGCACCTTATGAAACCATTAAAATGATGGAAGAAAGTTTCAACTTTGCAAAAAAGCTAAAGGCAGATTACGAACTATTCCCAATCTTAATGCCACTTGAAGGCACTGAAATCAAAGACATGTGTTTAAAAGAAAACTTAATACTCAAGGACAAATTCAAAAACTTCCAAGACATGTTCACAAAACCAGTTGTTAAAACAAAATATGCTTCAGAGAAAGAAATTCAACAATTAGTTAAAAAAATCAGAAAGTACCAGATGAAAAAGTACACTTTGCAAGGATTAAAAATGAAAGGCCCACTTTTCATGTTCGACACTCTAAAGTTCTTACTATATTACAAGCCAAAGTATGACTTAGAACTAGACCAAGCATTCAAATTCACAATAAACAGGTACAAATTAAAGAAAATAAGATGAAAGTACTACTAATACAACCAAACTACAGGACAATCTATGCAGCTGCAAAAAATAAACAGATCACTCCAATATTCCCACCTTTAGGACTAGCTTACATTGCAGCAATGTTAAAAGAAAACAACATTCCAGTAAAAATCCTAGAAGCTAATGCTTACAATCTAAGCCATGAACAGATCATAAAAGAGATCAATGATTACAAACCAGACATTGTTGGCCTAACAGGCACAACCAGTTTAATTGAAGAAGCACATGAGATAGCAAAACTTTGTCCTAAAGATATCAAAGTTATCGTCGGTGGAATCCATGCAAGCTCACTGCCAGAAGAAACACTAGAAAAGTTTGAAAGGTTTGACATTTTGGTAAGAGGCGAAGGTGAGTTTACAATGCTTGAAATTGTTCAAGGTAAACCAATCGAAAAAATTGAAGGCCTCTCATACAGAAAAGACAACAAAATTAAACACAATAAATCAAGAGAACTAATTCAAGATCTAAACAACCTCCCATTACCAGCAAGAGAAATGTTGCCAATGGAAAAATACTACAGCATTGGTGCAAAACAACAACCTAGTGATTACATTCTTAGCTCAAGAGGCTGTCCATACGCTTGCTTATTCTGCTCAGACCATCTAGTGCATGGTAAAAGGTTCAGATACAGAACAGCTGAAAACTTTTTCAAAGAAGTTGAACTTCTAGCTTCACAAGGGATAAAAGATTTTGACTTTGTAGATGACAACTTCACACTACTAACACCAAGGGTAGAACAGTTCTGTAACCTAATGATCAAAAGTGGACTAAACAAAAAAATGACATGGAGATGTAGCAATGGAATCAGGGTCGATAGGGTAAACCCTCACTTATTAAAAAAAATGAAAAGAGCAGGATGTTACATGGTTTCATTAGGAATTGAAACAGGGAATGAAGAGATTCTAAAAAACATTAAGAAAAGTATCAAGTTAGAACAAGTTCAAAAAGCTGCAACATGGTGCAAACAAGCAGGAATTGAAACAAGAGGCCTTTTCATGTTTGGCAACCTTGGCGAAACAGAAGAAACAATGGAAGACACAATCAACTTTGCAAAGTCTTTAGACCTTGACACAGCAACATTTCACATCACAATCCCATTCCCAAGCACTGAATACTGGAGAATTGTAAAAAAAGAAGGAGAAATATTTCCAAAAAATTATACAGACTACAGTGCATATGGCAATGTCATATTCAAGCATGGAGTACTTACAGAAGAACTCCTTCTAAAAATGCAAAAAAAAGCTTACAGATCTTTCTATTATAGACCAAAAATAGTACTTAGACACCTAAACAAGATGAAAGATCCAAAAAAGTTAAAAAGTTACGCAAGCGCAGCACTATCATTTTGGAATGTAGGAAAAAAATGAAAGTAATAATGATTGACGCGTTCAAACCTGAATACATTAAACATGCCCCTTACTTAAAGTCATTAACAAACAACTATCAATGGGGAGAACTTGAAATGATCCCAGGCCATGGCGGTCCAATGGAAATCTTTTTCAAAGGTAGAACTAACAAACTAGCTTTGTTCTATAAGAAAAAAAAATCCTCCTTAAAATGGATCAAACACTTCACCTGGCTTGACAACTATGGCAAAACAGGCAGATTTATTATTGACTCAATAATAAACTTACAAAGATTAATACAAGGCAAAGAACTTTACAGGACAGGACAGATTCCACTTAAAAAACTTCACAAGCTCGACTTTGCAGTAAACATGCCACCATACAATGGACTAAATGTTGAATACAAGTATTTTAAAGACCTAGACAGTATAGGACACAAGTATGGAACTAAAAGCCAAGAAATCATACAAGCAATTAGAAAAGTTGACAAAGAAGTTTCAAAACTAAAATTTGATGTAATCCTTTCTGACCATGGCATGATTGATATTAAAAAAACCATCAAAGTACCCCAAACAAAAAACTGTTTCCTTGACTCTGACATAGCAAGGTATTGGGGAACAGAACAAGAACTTAAAAAAATCAAACAAAACCTTCCATTAAAAGAAGGAAAAATCATTGACTGGCCAGATAAAAGGTTCGGACAACTCATATTCCTAGCCAACCCAGGAAACTTAATTCTACCAAACTACTGGCAAAGAAAATCTAAAGTAAAAGCAATGCATGGTTATGATGGCAAACACAAAGATCTCAGAGCATTCTACATCATAAAAAAGAAAGGTAAAAGAAAAGATCTAAAAATCAAAGAACTACACAACATTGTTTTCTCTAAAGAACTTCATAAATAACAACTGAAGGCATATCTTCTATTGTATCAACATAAACAACTTCAAACCTAGAAGGATCTTCAGCAAAATAAGTATACATCCACTCATCATGCCTTTCATAGATAGACACCATAATATAATCTACACCCAACTCAAGATACTCATCCTCAAAATCTTCAGTAGAAGTAGGCAACCCATAAACAGGCCTATCAGCATAATAAATAATCAAAGGATACGATGCAGAATAAATAATATCACCATAATCAGAATTCTCATTCAACCACAACCCAGCATCCTTGACTTGATCATAAGAACCAGCTTTATTATCAATAATACTAGCTGCATGCGCTAACTGAAAATAAGCACCAACAACCAAAATCGCAAGCACAACAATCAACGCAGCCCTAGCATCATGTTTTTTAACAAGATCATAGATCCTTTCCAATGCAATAGCAGCAATAATAAACACAGCAGGGAAAATATACATTAAATACCTTGGTTCCATATAAGACTGACTAGTTGCCATCCCAAAGAAAACAAGGAATACAACAATCCAGATCAAAAGGAACAACTTTTTACGAATCTCAGCACCCTCTTTCTTGAACAAGTAATCCAGCCCCAATAATAAACTCAAAAACAAACCCAAACCAATCACAAACAAAGCTAAATAAGGCAACTGCAAATAAGTTGGGAAAAATGAAACAAAAGACCAAGTGTTACCAGTCAAAAGTGTTTCTAAAGTAAAAGTTGAAAACCTACCTTCACCAACACCAGTAAAAGAACCAACAGGATTCTCATAACTCAAAAACAACCAAAGTATAAATGGCACCACAGCCAAAACAGACATCCCAACAAAGCTCCAGAAACTTTTCTTTTTCAAAAATCCTAACCTCTCTTTAGTCAAAAAGAAAAATGCATAAGGTAAAACCATCAACACACTTGCAGCTCTTGTGAACACAGCCAACCCAAAAAACAACCCAGCCAACCCCACCATTTTAAAATTGTCCTTCTTAACATAACCCTTCCAAAAGAAATACACAGAAGCAACAATGAAAGTTGTAGCAATCAAACCAGTCAACAACCTACCAGTAAAAAACAAGTGTATCCAAAACACAGACATCATAAACGCAGCCATCCATCCCACTCTCTTGTTATACATCTCTTTTCCAATCAGATAAGTAAACAAAACTCCAAACATTGATATAATTACAACTAAAAACCTACTAGCAGCCTCTTCACCACCAAACAAACTAACACCAACCCATAACAAAGGCATAAAAAATGGCCTTCTAGGATTCAAAGGATAATTCACTTCCTGGCCAAGGATAGTCTTAGCATACGAAAAGTAAGCAGCTTCATCATACCACAAAGGCTGCCCAAGAGTTTTAACAAAAACCCAAAGCCTTAAAATAAAAGCCAAAATTAATATCCCTAACAAAATTTGAAAATCACGATTTTTAAGAAGAAACAAAATACGAGTTTTCAAAGCATCAATATTCATGAATACAATCAAAAACAATAGTCTTTTTAAGTTTTCCCTAATTAAAAAACATATTCAAAATGAAATTCAAAACACCCATTGGTAGAATTGGAAGCGATATCTGGGCTAACATCAGATTAAAAGCAGTAATTAGAGAAGTGGGCCAAATAAGAAACAAAAAAATCCTAGACATAGGCTGTGAAACAGCACCATACATTGGAGAATCATTCATCAAAAACAATGATGTAACATTTACAGACCTTTTACAAGAAAGTTTGGAGAGAGTTAAACACAAAAACTGTAAAAAAGTCAAACTAGACCTAACAAAACCAAACAAACTAAAAGAGCAAAGCTTTGACATGATCGTTTGCGCAGATGTCATGGAACACATTGAAAATGAAAAGCTAGCCTTAACAAACCTGTTAAAACTTTTGAAAAAAAATGGCATCTTAATATTCACAGCACCTGCATACCAAAAATTCTATGGAATTCATGATAAAAAAATTGGCCATTTCAGAAGATATGATAAATCAGACATAAAAAGGATAGCAGAAGAGCACAACCTAAAAACAATCAGGACAAGACACCTAGTTAGTTTAATATTACCTTTGTTCATAATTGCACAAAGAACAAAAAAAAGTGAATCATTATACGAAAACAAATCAGAATTAGAAAAAAAGATTATTCCTTTACTAAACCTATTCTGTGAAATAGATGAAAGGCTAAACCTACCATTCGGAATCTGTATAATGGCTATATTTAGAAAGAACTAAAACTGATCCAGAACTTCTGTTACACCATCAGGCATCTCTTGACTAAAGTACTCTTCAGGAATCACTAAGTCCTCTGGATAAGTTATCTCCCAGATTTTCATCGGACCAAACAACCTACCATTATAATACATTAAAGGGAACCCAGCAGTAGAATCATCATAAACAAGGTTCACATATTCACCTTCATTACCTAACAAGTACCATTGAGCAAACCTTGATGCCCACACATCTTGTGATAAATACAACCCTGCACCAATATCATTAAGGTTTTCACCACTCATAACAGGCATTACAGACAGACAACTCTGCAAAGCATCTTCATCCTCAAAAATTATTTCTTCACCATTGATCGCAACACAAGCCATAGGCACATTTACATAATTTCCAGCATAATAAAGCACAGCTGTTGGTTGCAATATTTCAGTTACACTACCATTTTCATCCTGCAACATTGGCACAGTAATACCAACAACAGCTGAAGAGTAAGCAGGGAACAAAGTATCACCATAAATAAAATCATCATCAAGCGATGCGCCCCCAGTATAAACATAAGTAGTACCATTCCTTGTTTCCTGAGTCTGAGTCATATCCAAATTCATTGTAGGAACCCATGAATATCTATCATAGTTCTCATCAGCACCAATAGATGAAAATGCACCATACTTTCCAATCTCATCACTAACCATCAAAACATGTGTTACATTGTGCGAAGCTAAGTATTCCAAGGCTTCAATATCACTCTGCCCAGTCATTAGATGCCTACCAGTATAATGATTTATAGAACCAATGGT
>CAYFIU010000034.1:0-6745 GCA_964343245.1 Candidatus Woesearchaeota archaeon
AGATGAAATAGAATTTGAAAAACTTGCAACTAGGAGACTATTTGGAGAACCAGAGAGATATATTTACCTTTCCCCTCTCTAATGTATCCTCCATTTCTGGATTTAGAATATTGGATAAATAACTCAACAAAACAAGGTTTGCCACCAGAACACGCTCAACGTACACTGTTTCAGCATATGAACTACACTAGTCCAGAACCAGAAATAATTTCTGCGGGATTTTTTGCTGTAGGTCCAGATCTGTTCTGGCTTCATTGTGCCTGGAGTCCGGAGAGTATAGAATCAAATTGTGGAGTAAGACCTTGTGTAGAAAAAGAACAAATAGGAAGTTTTAGAGAGCTTACTAAAACTCCTTTCTAATCAATATTCTATTCCCTTTCTAGCACTAATTCCTTCATCAAAAGGGTGTTTTATAGATTTCATCTCAGTAACAAGGTTAACATGCTCAAACAACTCCATCGGAGCATACCTCCCAGTTAAAATAAGTTCACAATGTTTATGCTTGTTCTTGATCAAATAAAGCACATCTTCAATATCAAGTATCTCTTTTGCCACACAAACAACAATCTCATCCAAAACAACCACATTAACACCCTCATCTTGCACCAATTCTTTAGCTCTCTTGTATGCTTGCAAAGCCAACTGCTTCTCTTCATCATCGCCAAGAAAACAATACCTGCACGCATCACATTCAACATCCTCTCTATAGTACTCAACCTCTGGCACACCTTTGAAAGAAGTCAATTTCATTTGCTGCTTTTCTTTAATGCAGTGCTTTCCATACTGTTCAAAATTAATCTGCGGGATATAATTAGCAATAGCAAGGAACTCGCCAGTGTAATAACCTCCTTTTAGAAACTGTACAATGTGTACCTTCAAGTTCTGACCAGCAGCTCTGACAGCCATACCCATAGCTAGAGTAGTCTTGCCTTTACTGTTGCCAGTATATACATGTACTAAGCCTAACTTTTCTTTATACATTGTTCACCTCTTTAAACACTACAAGCAGAGAACCCGCAAGCATAACACTTGCTACAACCCTCTTCTTTAGCTAGCTTGCTACCACATTCAGGACACTTGCCTTCCTCAACTGGATCAGTCTTACTCAAACTTTCTTTCTCTTTTTTTTCTTCGTAAGCCTTTTCCATCTCTTTTTTCTTTGAAGTGTTAACACTGCCTATATTCAAAATTTGATTTTCTCTACAACCATCTCTATAAATTGTTACACCTTTACAATTCAACTGATAAGCTAACATGTAAACTTGCTCAACATCATCAATAGTTGCATTGTTTGGAAAGTTTACTGTTTTTGAAATTGCATTGTCAGTATTCTTTTGGAAAGCAGCCTGCATCCTAATGTGCCATTCAGGTGTGATATCCTGTGCACAAACAAACACTTTCTTAACATCTTCAGGAATCTCTTCAAACCCTTGCACAGTACCAGCCCTTGCAACTTTTTTCATTAGCTCTGAAGTAAAAAATCCTTTTTCTCTTGCAACTCTTTCAAAAACTTTGTTAGTGTAAACCAACTCAGTACCATCCATAACATTTTTGATAAAAGATATTGCAAAGTTTGGTTCACAACCACCAGAAGTATCAGCAATCATACCAACAGTTCCAGTTGGAGCAATTGTTGTACAAGTTGCATTTCGCATCTTCTTACCCTCTTTATGGTGATCACTTCCTTCCCAAGCAGGGTAAGATCCTCTAATTTCAGCTAACTTCATACTCTCATCATGGGATATATCATTCACAAAACCCATTGACTTCTCAGCCATTGCCAAACCTTCATCAGAGTCATAAGCAATCCCTATCTCATACAACATATCAGCAAAACCCATAATACCTAAGCCTATTTTTCTTGTTTTTGCATTCATATCTTGGATTTGTTTTAGTGGTGCTTTGTTCATATCAATAACATTATCTAAGAAGTGTGTTGCATTTCTGATACATTTCTCTAACCTATCCCAATCAACATCACTTCTATCTGGTTTAACAAACCTGTGCAAGTTAATTGAACCCAGATTACACGATTCATAGGGAAGCAAAGGAACTTCTCCACAATTCTTACTAACAATTCCTGAAATGAACCTTTTATGAGAGAATACTTTTGTTTTGACCTTTCCTTTAGTTGAATCAAATGTTTCAAACACTCCTGTTCCTTCAAACTTTTTGTCTGATGTAACATAACATAGATTATGAAATTCATCTACAGTTATGTTGTACACATCTTCTATACCAGAGAAATTCACTTCAGCTACAGTGTGATTATAATTAGCTTCTTGTTTAAATTTATCAAAGGATCCAAAATGTTCAATTATCTTTCTAGAATAAGAGTATCTCTCTGGGTATTTATTTTTTAATTGATCCCAAGTGCTTTCATTAAAGAGGACTCCTGTTTTCTCAAAATGTTTTGCTATCCTAAGAGCATTTTTCTTAAAACTTTCTCTTGCAGCATATGCCTTCTTTTCTTTTGCTTCAGCTGTAGAGGAGATTAATCTCAATTTACTTTTTATTCTGGCTTTTGTTTTTGAGTCATGCTTGAAACCTCTTTTATAATAACTATTAACACAACTTCGTGAACAAAACATCAAATCATTGTTCTTTTTCTTCTCTGTATATTCACTAGGCAAAACTTTCTTAACTGAATTACATTGTTCACAGCATATTTCTACCCTTTCAACCTTTTCTCTGCCTTTGAGAGTTTGACTTATCTTCCATCCACTTTCTTTTGTCTTCAATCTAACTTTTTCTTTATATCCTGGATCCTTATACTTCTCTGTCATGGTTTTACTGATCTTACTTTTGGTCTTTTTAGATAATTTAACACCATATCTCGGATTATTCTTCCCACTCAAAGCCTCACTCATCTTTTTTCGATAGCTTTCTTTCCCTTCTTCAGAAAGGTCCTGCCACCATTTTCCCTTCATAACATTTCTTTCTCCTCTCTGATGGATGCTTGTATGTTTAGAATAATTCATAACTTCTAGATTACTAGGTGCATTATTCATCCCATCAAAGTCCTTGTGATGAATAAGTTCGGTTTTATGATTTATTGGCCGACCAACAACATTTTCCATTACTAAGAAGTGTTCTCCTCTTGTCTGTCCATTGTTAAGGCAAACTCTCCAATAATTAGATCTTCTTTTTTTATTGGTATATACATATTTATTAAAAGGCATTAAAGAATCTCCTTTTTTCAAATTTTGTAATTCCTTATACTCGCCACTTCTAAGCATAAATTTGTGATCTTTAGTGGCTTTTATCGCACTTCCATCATTTAAAACAATCTCATAAACTCCTGCCTTCTTTCTAGTCAACCTTGGATTTCTTCCTGTTCTCGTAGTTATTTCTCCATTTCCATAGCAATAAACAGGAACATCCTTTCCTTCTTCAGCTAATTTTTTAATAGGAACATAGTTTCTTCCATCAGCAACAGCAACTAAACTGTCTCCTGTGACACAAGGATTTGTACTTTCAATATCTCCCAAGTGCTTTGCAGCATGTTTTCTATTAATTTCATCTAAAAACATGATTCCTGGGTCACCATTTTTCCAAGCATTTTGTACAATCATGCTAAAGATATTTTTAGCTCTGTACTTGCCATCTACATTTTGTGTTTTAGGATTAACCAAATCATACTCTTCATCATTAAGAACAGCTTCCATAAACTTGTCAGTCGCACCAACAGAAATGTTAAAATTTGTCATTGTTTGCATATCAGCTTTACAGTTAATAAAATCAACAATGTTTGGATGATCAATTCTTAAAACACCCATGTTGGCCCCTCTTCGTTTTCCACCCTGCTTAATCACATCAGTTGCAGAATCAAAAACTTTCATAAAAGATATTGGTCCAGATGCAACACCAGAAGTACTTCTAACAATGCTGCCTCCTGGCCTTAACCTTGAAAAAGAGAACCCTGTTCCACCTCCACTTTTGTGCACTAAAGCAGTGTTCTTTATAGCATCAAAGATTCCTTCCATTGAATCTTCAACAGGAAGAACAAAACAAGCACTCAACTGTTGCAGATCATTACCTGCATTCATTAAAGTTGGAGAGTTGGGTAAAAATTCTAACTCTTTGATCATTTCATAGAACTCTTCTTCTTTTTTAACAGGATCTCCTCCATAAAACCCATCAGCTTTTGCAATGTTCTTTGCAACTCTTCTAACCATTTGTTTGGGAGTTTCAATCAAATTAGCATCATTATCTTTTTTTAGATACCTTGTTTCCAAAACTCGTAAAGCATTATTAGTAAAATTAAGGTTTTGTGCAGCTTTTTCCATACTGCCCATCAACTCAGCTCTTTTCTCTCTTTCATCAGTCTTCTTTGCTCTATAAAGAATGTAAGCTTTTGCAGTTTTAGCATGCCTCTCTTCAATCAAAACTTTTTCAACCATATCCTGAATATCTTCAACATTTGGAGTTTTATCAAAAAACTTTTTTTCAACCTCAGCTGCAACTTTGTAAGCTAGTTCTCCAGCAAGAATTTTATCAGTGCCACCAACAGCTTGTGCTGCCCTAAAAATTGCATTTTCAATCTTTTTTACGTCAAAATCTTTTACAGTTTTATCTCTTTTTTCTATTTTAGTAATCATACTAATCCCCCCTTTATCTCTTTATCAATTTTCGAACTTCTTCTCGAAGTTCTTCAATATCTGCAAACTCTTTGTACACAGATGCATATCGAATATAAGCGACCTTATCAAGCTTCTTTAGCCTGGCCATTGCCCAGTTACCCAAAACAGTGCTCTTGATTTCACTATCTTTGTAATTCTTTAGCTTTAACTCTAAATCATTGACAATACTCTCAATCTTATCATCATTGATTCCTCTCTTCTCACAAGCTCTTTTTATTCCTTTTAGTAGTTTATTGCGATCAAAAGATTCTTTTCGCCCATCCTTTTTCAAAATAATAACTGGTGTTTCTTCAATCCTTTCATATGTTGTAAATCTCTTTGCACAGTTTGAACACTCTCTCCTTCTTCGTACAGCTACAGCGTTCTCTGTTGCTCTTTTATCCAAAACTTTACTCTCTTCCAAGTTACAAAAGGGGCACTTCATTTTTCAGTGACTACAACATGTTGTGGTTAATTTTGTCGCAGTACACAAGATGTTGATGTTTGTGTTTTATAAATATTTTTTAACTTTGGAATATATTTTTAGAAAGTTATTTTGTGAAATGGATGTTAGCTTGCAAAAGTAAGTTTTATAAGATTTGAAAACCTTGAAAACTTAATGAAAGCTTTTGGAATAAATTTTAGTGAAGGAGAAAAATTATTTGGTAAAGGACATTTTGAGGTTCAGGTAGATAGTAGCAATATAGTTGGATCTATTCTATCTGAAGAATCTGAAAGAGAAATAGCACAAAAACTTTTTAATTTAATGTTAAGATCTGGTTTAGATGTCTTCTCTAAATTTCCTAGCAGAGGTCCACCTAATTCAATATTACAAGGGTTTCCACAAGATTTTTTATTCAAGCACAAAAAAAATGATGCTTTTGGTTATTTTGTTGAAATAAAACAAGAGTCTCCAGAAATGTGGGCATATAGAGTAAAAACTGTAGGTGGAAAAGATTATAAATTTTGTACTAATCTAGGCTAGTAATAATTATAAAGAATAGTTTAATTTCTTTTTGTATGGAACAATTAGTATTTCCTTTTTATCAGAAAATCCTAGATGAAGAAGCTCATCAAAAGAGATTAAATGAAATACCTTATTTTATTAGACAAAGAGGTTGCATTAATTGTGATACTTATGATAAATATGGGAAAAAAGGTTTTAGTCATGAAATTGTTGTTGTTTGTTTGTTATCTGGGTGTCGTCAAATAAACTTTCCAGATAAAGCTACTGGACATGATTTATATTCTCCTTTCATAGATCCTCAGTGGGCAGTTGAAAGAGCAAGAAAAGAAGGAGATCCAGACATTTTAGATAAGGCAATTGCTTATGCAAGAAGAATATTTACAACCTTTAGATCAGATTATGAATACCTAGGTGTATCTTTAACAGATATTATTGGTGAACAAGCTACAGCTTAAAATAAACTCTTCTATTATTTTTACCTTTGTTCTGAGATTTCATAAAAATTAAATGTCCAACCTCTTTAGTATTTGCAACATGTGTGCCACCACAAGCCTCTTCAGTATAGCCTTCAATTTTAACAATCCTAATTTCTTTTACAGATTCAGGCAAACCTTTTGCAAGCATAGAAATATTTTCACCTAAATTTTCAATTGCCTCTTCTCTAGAAACAATAGCTAACTTAACAGGCAGCTCTTTATCAACAATCTCATTAGCCTCTTGAACAAATTTTTTTAATTTTTCAGGATCATAATCTTCAACACAGAAGTCAATCCTAGCCTTTTCTAAGGACAATTGATTTCCAGTAATCAAAGCACCTGTATTCTTATTTATTACATTAGCAAGAATGTGTGCAGCTGTGTGATACCTCATTAACTTGTATCTCCTATCCCAATCAATAACACACTTTACTTTATCTCCTGGTTTTAACCCTTCTTTGTTAACTTCATGGGAAATTTCACCTTTAAACTTTCCAACATAAACAACATCATAATCATTTATTTTCCCTGTATCATTTGGCTGCCCACCTGAGTTTGGATAAAAACCAGTCTCTTCTAAAACAACAAACTTTTCATTAACAGATTTTACAGTAGTTTCAAACTCTTTTTTGTAACAATCTAAGAGATAAAGTGCTTTCATAGCAATTTAGAATTTCAGA
>CAYFIU010000035.1:0-6320 GCA_964343245.1 Candidatus Woesearchaeota archaeon
TTTGGCCTTCAAGCAATTCTAGTATTTGCATTCTTGGATAAACAGGAACAACTTTTGGATCTTGTGATTTGATATCTTCTGCATAAACTGTGCAAGGGCCTTCCATTTTCAAAGTCATTTTAAGTGTGCATCTTGCACAACCTTTGCCTTTACACTTACAATCTTTTTGTAATTCGTAGGATTTTAAATCTGTTTTTAGTGGAGTTAAACCTAACCTGTGAGCAAGCATTTCAACATACATTGCAGATGAATTTTCTTTAACTTCAATTTCATGAATGGTCATTGTTGGAACTTTGTTAATAATCACTCTTCTGAATGTGTTCATCTCTGTTGGATTTGAATCTTTGATTAAGACTCTGGATGTTTCATTTTCCTTTGATAGAAGTTTCATGCTCATGGTCTTCTTCCTCGTTTTCCACCTTTTTTTCTGCACCTGTCATGTGGGACTGTTGTTACATCTTCAATTGTACCCATTCTGAAGCCCATTCTTGAAAGTGCTCTTATTGCAGCCTGGCTTCCAGGACCTGTGTTATTTGGACCGTTATGGCCTCCAGGTGCTCTTGCTTTGATATGCAAAGCGTTAACTCCTTTATCTCTTGCAGCTTCACCTGCGATCTTTGCAGCTGTCATTGCAGCTGTTGGTGAAGATTCTAATCTGTGTGCTTTAACTACCATGCCACCAGATGTTTTTGCAATTGTTTCAGAGCCACTGATATCAGTAATATGAATTATTGTGTTGTTGTAGGAGGAATAAATGTGTGCAACTCCCCATCTTAATTTAGTTGGTCTTTGCATTTTTTGCCTCCTTTACTTCTTCAGTTGGTTTTTCTTTTTCAACTGATTGTGCTTCTTTGGTGGGAGTTTCCTCTTCGATTTTTTCAACTTTCTTTTCAACAACTTTTCTTTCTGGATGTTCTGCATCTGCAAGTGCTGAAAAGTTTGAAAATGTTATTGTGTCCTCTTCTGCTGCTGATAATAAGTATGAAGGGATGTTAACTTTTTTATCATTAACGATAACATGTCCATGTGTTATGAACTGTCGTGCTTGTTTGATTGTTTTAGCAAATCCTTTTCTATAGAGGATTGTTTGAAGTCTTCTTTCTAGGATATCATTAATTGTTAAGTTAAGTACATCTTCGATTGCTGCTTCTGTTGGGATTAGTTTTAATCTTGATAGTTTGTCTAGGAAGAGTGTTTTTTCTTTATCTGCTTGGCTGCCTCTTCTTCTAATAAGGCTTTTTGTTTGGGCTTTAAACTTGCCTAGAACAGAATTCATTTTCCAGAACTCTTTTTTGTTTTTTAGGCCAAACTCTTCTTTAAGAACTTTTTCTTCTTCAAGTCTTGTTCTTTGCCAAGGATGAGTTGGTTTTGTGAACTTTCTTCGTTGTTTCTTTGGATCGCCCATATTTACTTACCTTTCTTTGCTCCTTTTTTCTTTGCTACACCAACTGCTTTACCTGTTCTTCTGAAGTTTGCTTTTGTTCTTTGACCTCTTACTGGTAATCCTGCTGCATGTCTTAGACCTCTATATGATTTGATTCTCATTAATTTCTTTTTGTTAGAATCAATTCTGAACTTTAGGTCTGTTGTGGAAATATGAATGTCTTTGCCTGATTCGTAATCAGCTTGACAGTTAAGTAACCATGGATGTAACTCTGGTTGTTTTACTGCTTTTTCGATTTGTGCGATTTCTTCTTTTGTTAGATCTTTTACAAGTTTATCTCTACTCATGTTTAAGCCTAGGCAGATAGCGTTTGAGAAAGCGTTACTGATTCCTTTGATCCTGCATAAACCATAGTAAATATTCCTGTTTGAATCGAGATCTGTGTTTAATATTCTAACTAATTGTTTTGAATCTTTCATTGGGTTATTGAAAAAAGTTAGGGTTTATAAATCTTGCTCTTTGGATAGAGGAGAAATTTGGGTTGGATTGCTAAAATTAGTGTGTTTTTGGTCAGGGTTTACGTCCACAAGCAGGGTGGCAATAGATTGATCTTGGCCCTCCTGCATATCTGGTCCATAATCTTAGATTTTTTGCAGTACTATGTGGTGCTGTTGCTATATTTCTGGCTTTCTCATACATTGCACTACCATATCTTCTTGCATCTTCTCCTAATCCTAGAACTATTGCAGCTGTTATGCTGCCATTTCTTGTTCTTTCTTCTAAAAATGGCTTACTGGTCCTTAGAACTCCTTTGCTTACTTTTGCACTAAAAACAAAGGTGGCTTTTATTCCATCAACTGTAGAATTAATGATTGTTCTAATTCTCATTTAATAGGAAAAAATGTAAGGGTGGCTTACATAGTTTATGGACTATCTAACAAAGATCTTATACTTGTCTTTATTATCAAGCTCATCTAGAATTCTTCTTATTACAGCTTTTTCTGGATCTGGGATTAGCTTTACTCTTTCTTTAATGTCTTCAAAACTTTCAAAATCCTTTTCTCTTCTAGCTTCGATTATTTCCCACATGTGCTTTTTCCCAATTCCAGGGATCAGTTCAATCTGGTGCATCCTTGTGCTAATTGGGCCTGCATTGTTGAAGAAATGGATGAATTTACTTTCATTATCCTTAATTAGGCCTTTTATTACAAATTCTACTTCGCCCTTTGCTGTTTGTGTTAGTTTTGAGAATGGGATTCTGCCAACTATATGGTGTACTTTGTCTCTTTTACCTTCTCCAATGTAGATTTCTTCGTTAGGTTGCAGAGTTACTTCTCTTTTTGGGATTACTTCTAATAGAAAAAAATGTTTTTTACCTATGGCTTGCGCTATTGGTGTCTTCCTGTGCATGGGTCTTGTGTCGAATGGGTACCCATGAGGAAGGAAATCTAATACTATTGCTTGTTCCTCTCGCGTTTGTTCTGCCATTTTGTAATAAACTATTGTGGTGTAACATCTAGTATTCTCTTCAAATCTTCATCCTTTATTGTAATTGTTTCTCCACTGAATAATGCTTTAATACTGTCCATATCTTTTGGTAGTATGTCTAAGATCTTTGTTATGTGTCGATCTTTTAATCGTGGAATGTCAAGTTTTTGAATTTTTTTTGCGAAATCTGTGTATTCTTTTTTTGTAAGAGGTGTAAAATTTGAAAGGTATTCCTTTGTCTTTTCTCCTCTGTAACTTAGCTCTTTGTTCTTTTCTAACTTGGTTAGCATGTCTTTTAGTTGGCTAAAACCTACTGGCTTTTCATCTAATACTTTTAATTCTGTCATTTTACCTTTTCCTCATATGAATTGGATGAACAATTAGTGTTTTTGGTTTGTTTCCATCCTTGATACTTATTTTGTAGCATGCACCTTGTTTTGAAATAACTTCGCCAGCTTTGCCTTGGAATCGTGGATGATGCATCCCGCTTTGGATAGCTGGTTCAGCAACAAGTATGATTTTGTCAGCTTGTTTGAACTCATGTAAGTAATCTCTAATTTTAACTTTGCCTTTTACAGCTACATTCTTTCTTAGCTTGCTTCTTGTTTTTCTTCTTAGTGAACCTGTTCTTTGTACCATTTTTACGAGTTTTAAATAATTTTTGGCCCTTTATAAGTATTTGCTTTTCGCATCCTTTATTGCAAGGCTCAAAGCAAAGAATAAATTTTTGTCTTCTACTTCGGATTTTGTCTCTTTGTCTGCTTGGACCAATATTGTGAGTTTGTAGCTATTTTCTAGTTTTAGTAAAACTTCTTTGAAATTTGAATTTTTTTCTGATAGTTCTTTTGCAAATGTGCCTACTATCTTTTTTATAACTATAAGTTTTTCTGCAGGAAGGTCTTCAAAGCCATCCAATTTTATACTTCCACCTAGTTCTATCATGCTAATTATAAAGAATTTGCAAGAATAAAAGCTTTTCTAAATTAGTTAGTTAACTTTATAAATTATTAAGTGATAGTTTTCTATATGTATTTGAAAAGAGGTAACATGACTTTAAGAGATAGTTCTATACTAGTTTTGGTTGTTTCAATAATTGTGTTTTCAAGTTTGTTCTTTTTTGGTGGAGGGGATATCACTGGTTATGCTGTAACTTGTCTTGATGGTGATGGGGATGGTTATGTTAATTGTATTCAAGCGCAGTATGCTTGTTCAACTGAAACTTCTTTAACAGCTGGTTCTAATCAAAAGACTCCTGAGATTTTTGGTGATTATGTTTTCTTTGAAGATTCTAGTCAGGGTACTTGGGACATTGCTGGTTATGATATTGCTGGTGGAGCTTCAATCCCTTTAGTGATGGTTAATACTGAAACTGATAGAACTGTGAGTGCTTATGGTAACTTTATAGTCTGGTCTTGTGTTGATCAAGGATCGCCTCAAATTTGTTTTGAAAATGTTAATTCTCCTACATTTAATGCTCTTACAAGTTCAGTTTCTGATAAAGCTTTTCCTGATATTTATGGAACTGTTGTTGTTTGGCAGGATAATGAGAATGGTGACTTTGATATTATGGGGGCTAATCTTGGTGGAGGGAATCCTTTTGTTGTTGCTAGTGGGGTAGGTAATCAAATGAAACCTAGGTTGTATGATGGTAAAGTTGTTTATGAACAAGATGGTAACATTTATTATGATGATAACATTCAAACGCCTGGTGATGCACAACAGATTTCTTCTGGTTTGGCAATCTCAAGATCGCCTGACATCCATGGTGATTACATTGTTTGGCAGGCTAATAATGGTGGAGATTGGGACATTCTGTTGTATGATACAGTTGGTTCTTCGCTAAGTGTTATTACTTCTGATCCTGAAGCTCAAATGAGTCCAAAAGTTTATGGAGAGTTTATTGTTTGGCATGATCGTAGAAATGGGGATTGGGATATTTATGGATATAACATAACTTCAGGTGAAGAGATTCAGATTACCAATGATACTAATCAACAAACTGCTCCTTCAATTTATGGTGGTAAAGTTGTTTGGCAAGATGATAGAAATGCTAATATGGATGTTTACTATTTAGAACTTGGTGCTGAGTGTGCTTTGTTGGCTGGTGATTGTAATGATAGTGATTCTACAATAAATCCTGGTATGACTGAAGTTTGTGATGATGGTGTTGATAATAATTGTGATCTAAGTATTGATGATGGTTGTACTGTTTGTACTGAAGATAGTGACTGTACTGGTGACCAAGTTTGTATGAGTTATGTTTGTGTTGATGGAGCTAGTTGTTTGACAGAAGTTTATTGGGCAAATGATACTGAAGAGATTGATAGTGCTGAGTTTGATGATGTTGTTTCTGCTTATGCGCTTGATGATGCTGCAGCTTGTAATGATGCGACTGTTGTTTTTGATATTTATGCTTATGATGGGACAAACTATACTTGGCTTGAAGATTATACTACTGTAACGACTTATTATGAAAATGGTAGTATAACTGTTGACTATGCAATGTATGATTTTACAATCCCTGACACTACTGAAAGTATGTATTACCTTTTTGAGGCAAATACTGGGTTGAATAATTTGATTAGTTCTAACCTTTTAGCTTGTGAGAATGCTAGTGATTGTGAAATTATTGAGGTTACTAACACTGCTACTACCAATACTTCAGTCATACCTGGTTGTATGTATGATGGGAATGATTATAATGGTTGGTTGAATGAAACTTCTATTGATTATATTAACTCTGCTGTTGAGGGAGACTTTTTGTACTTGGTTTCTATTGGTGATGGTACTTGTGCTACAAGTGGGACAATTTATCTTTATGATGTTGTTGAAAGTGGTGGTGTTTATACTACTGGTTCTCTTGTTGAAACTTTAAGTGCAACTGTTGAGTATCAGGCTGATAGTGATATGGATTACATTTATGCTGATTGGACTGCTAGTGGAACTGATACTTACTATTATTATATAGCACAAGTTGGTGATGGTGTTGTTGCAAGTGATACAATTAGAGTTTGTACTAGTTCTTGTACTGGTTCAAGTGTTACTGTTTCAGATATTGACACTTACCTTGCGTTGTATGGTTCTTCTGATAGTGGAAGTAACATTGATAGTGATGTTGGTACTGATGAATTAAGTTGTGAAGACCAGTGGGATTGTACTGGCATTGAGTGGAGTGATTGTGTTGATGGGTTGATGGTAAGAGACATTTCTTTGTGTGTTATTCCTGATTCTGAAGAATGTCAAGCTGAAGTATATTGGCCTGATTCTGAGATGACTTGTGTTGGTGACGAAGAAGTTGATTCTGATAGAGATACTGCTGACGTGCCTGTCTTTGGTTGGTTGAATATTTTGGTAATTGTTGGTGTTTTGGTTGGATTTTATTATAGAAAGCTTAGAAAATCTTAGAAACATAAGGTTGTTCTGCAAAATATATTTTGAAGTATCAAAC
>CAYFIU010000036.1:0-6029 GCA_964343245.1 Candidatus Woesearchaeota archaeon
TCTTTGGGGTAGTGACGCTTGATTTTCTCGGAATCTGAGCATTAACTTTAATTAACTCTTTTCTAAGCTCAGTAAGTCGCTTTTGCAACTCCTTATCCGCCATCTTATTCAGTTCACTATTTTTTAGCTTCATCTTTAACTTCTTCCTTCTTAACTACCTTTTTTTTCACAGTCTTTTTCTTTACCACTTTCTTTTTTACTGTTTTTTTCTTTGTAACTTTTTTCTTCTCTTCTTTTTGCTCTTTAACTTCTTCGATATCTTTGTCTTCAACTTGAATAGTTTTATCTTCAATTTTATGAATATTAATTTTATCAGGAAGCTGCACATCTGAAGGTAAGATTTTAACTTTGACACCAACAGTTCCAGATTTTAAGTTTGCTTTACTGTAGCCATACTCTACTTTTGAAACAGCTATATCACCAGACTTTTTCAAGTAACCAGCATAAAATCTCCAGTTCTTTGCTCTTGCACCGGGTAAACCTCTTCCACTGATAATAATCTCAGCACCCATAGCACCAGCATCCATAATGTTTTGCAATGATCTGTAACCAGTTGACTTAAACCTTTTTGGCCCAAACCTTTCTAAAACATTAACAATCTGTTCTGCTACATTTTGTGCATCAAGGAAAGGCTTCTCAATCTCAGAAACTTCAATCTGAGGATTCTCCATATTAAACTTTGATTTAAGTACCCTTGTAAGCATTTTAATATTTTCACCTTTTTTACCAACAATCAAACCAGGTCTTGATGTATGAATAACAATCTTTTCACCCAAGGGTGTTTTCTTTATCTCAAATGAACTATACTTCCCAGCGCCCATTTCTTTTTTCATAAAAGAACCTACTAGAAACTCTTTTACTTTTTCAGCAACAAATTTTCTTTCTATCATTTTTTATTTTTCTTAACCTCGCTAAGAGCAACCTCCAAATGAGTTCTTTTCATACTTCGGCCTCTGAACCTTCCATGGTGCATTTGGCCTGTACCTTTGTTAGCAATAATTCTGCTAATATAAAGATCATCTGAGTTCATCCCTTTGTTTAAAGCATTCATTTCAGCGGACTTTACTAAGCCAAGTATGTGTGTTGAAGCTTTAACAGGATATCTTCCAGCAGCCATCTTGCCTCTCTTGTGACCTCTATCTTTGTTAAACCTTTTGAAAGGCACTATAAGTTTTTTAACAATAACTTCTTCTAGCATCACTTTGACTTTTTTCAGTTTTTTCCCTCTGATAAAGCTAGCTATCTCTACTGCATCCTTCTTTGAAATTGCTAAATTCCTGCCTATTGCTTTTGATTCCATTTTTATTTAACGCTAGCTGCTGAACTTGACTTTGTAGCACCAATACCAGGTGCAGAGTGCGCAACTTTATTTCTTGTTAAGGCAAACTCGCCTAAGTAATGTCCAATCATTTCAGGTTGAATCATGATTGGTTCAAACTTTTTTCCTGTGTAAACATGAAGTGTCATATTAACCATAGTTGGTAAAACTAACATATTCCTACAATGAGTTCTTATTGGTTTCTTATACTTCCCTTTCCTTGCCCTCTCAACCTTGATAAGCAACCTTTTTTGCATTTCAGTAAACCCTCTTGTCAAAGTTCTTCTTTGCCTTGAAGGGACTATCTTTGCAAACTCTTGAATATCCATTTCTTGCAATTCTTCTAACTTTTTTCCTCTGTATGTGAATATTTTCTTTGCCATTTTATTTCTTCTTACCTGTCCTCTTTGCTCTAATCAAACCAACATTTCTTGCTGCATGTGCATATCTTGGAGGTGTTTTTGGTTTACCTGCATGCCTTCCTCTACCAGATCCAAATGGGTGATCTACTGCGTTCATTGCAACACCTGATGTTTTTGGATAAAGCTTATTCTTTGCTCTCATTGCATGCATTTTTGTTCCTGCTTTCAGGAATGGCTTCTCAGTTCTGCCTCCACCAGCAAGAACACCTACCATAGCTCTACAACTGCCATTTAATTTCTTTTGCTTCTTTGAAGGTAACCTGATAACAATTTCATCTCCAGATTTACCAACAACTCTTGCGAACGACCCTGAACTTCTTACTAATTTTCCCCCGTCTCCTGGCCTAACTTCAATATTATTAATCAATGTGCCATCTGGCAAATTTTTCAAAGGCAAAATGTTTCCTTCTTTAACTTCAGCATCAATCCCTGAAACAACTTCATCATTAACTTTAAGACCAATTGGCGCAGCCATCAAAACACAATCTTTGTTTTCGTACTGTACAAAAACTAATGGCGCACTATGCCCTGGACAGTTAACAATGTCTCGAACAACACCTTTCATAACACCTTCCTTCTCTTTTTTATCATAAGGTCTCATCTTAATCTCACCTTTGTACCTATGACTTGGAGACTTGTAAGTATGTGAACCTCTTCCTCTCCTTTGTGTTATGATTCGTTTACCCATTTTACATTAATCCTAATTCTGTTGCAACATCAATTGCAGGTGTATCCATTGATAACTTAACATAAGCCTTTTTCTTACCTGTTGGCAAGATTGTTGTGTTAACTTTTTCAACCTTAACTTTGAACACATGCTCAATTGCTTTTTTTATCTCTGGCTTCTTAGCCTTTCTGTCTGTAATAAAGACAAGCTTATTCTCAGCTTGCATTAACCTAACATTCTTTTCAGTTGTTAGTGGATATTTGATAATTTTATACGGATCACTCATTTTACTCCTCCATAAAACAAGCTTTCTTTTTCAAGCAAATCTAGTGCTTCTTTGCTCCATAAGGTTAACCTTCCAGCATGTGTACCTGGAGCTAACAACTCAGCATTCAGGTTCTTAACCAAACAAACATCAAACCCTTGCATGTTTCTTGCAGATTCAACTAGTGCACACTTCTTTGCAACAACTATTAATGGACCTTTCTTAAGTTTATACCTTCGTCCTCTATTTTTACCCTTTCCAGCCCGAACTTTTTTAACAGCAATTCTTTCCAACTCTTTCTTCAATCCTAACTTAATCATTAAATCTTGAACATCTTTAGTTTTTTTCATATCTTCAATTTTAGAATCAACAACCATTGACTCTGCTCTATGTCCTCTTTTCTTAACTGTCTCTGGCTTCATAGTAGCAGCCATAGCACTTCTGATTGCAAATCTTCGCTCTTTAATGTTTATCTTCAAGCTCCAATCTTTCTCAGCTTTTGGCGGATGAGCTCTTCGACCACCAACAGTGTTCGGAGCAACAGCACCAACCCAGAAAAAGTTCAATCCTCTTGCAGACAAAGTCTTTCTTGGAGTCCTTGAGATACCTTTATCATAAGCAGTTTTGTAATCTTTCCTTCTTCTACTCAATGTTGCAGAAGCTCTCATACCAGCTCTTGGATGCGCACCATAAGCTTGCCTTTTATTAGCTTGTATAGATAGAACAGCTCTTTTAATCAAATCAGGCCTAAAAGCTTCACTAAACTGTCTAGGTAACTTTGCTTCACTTCCATCTTTCCCATCTAATGTTTTTACTTTCATCTTTGCTTAGACTCCAAACTTACATAGTTAATTTCTTTTGCTTGTGCTTTCTTTTTTGGCCTTATAGCACTTGTAATAGTAATAGGTCTTGTTGTAGGACCAACAACAGAACCATGTATTAATAGATAATCATTCTTAACCAACCCATATTTGACAAATCCTCCTTTTGGATTGATTTCTTCAGGCTTATCTCCAATCTTTAAACATAATTTATTATACTCAGTTCTTAAGTGATAACCAAACTTTCCTGGCTGTGCAACAGTATACTGAACCTTCTTAGTTGTCCAAGCACCCATAGTCCCAATACCTCTTTTAGTCTTTTCTGCCTTGTGAGACATAACTTTAACACCAAACTTCTTAACAACACCAGAGAAACCCTTTCCTGTGGTCACTCCATGCACATCCACCCAGGTACCTTCTTTATGAACATCAGAAATCTTAACCTCTTTGTCTAACAATGACTTAGCATAATCTAAATTGTCAGTAATACCAACTTCAACCATATCTGGCTTTTTCTTACCCATACCCATCAACTTAGGTTGTGTATATACAACTAACCTAAAATAATCATAATCTTCAGGTTCCTTGTTATCTTTTTTAGAAACCTTAACTTTCCTTGACAACTCTTTATCAACTTTTTTTGAAAAAATCTCAGAAACAACTTTTGGTCCATAACCAATCTCTTTGTAGAACCTTATTGAATACACCTTCATTGGCGGACACTCAATAACAGTGCAAGGACAGAAAACATTCATGTCATGCCGAGGAGACTTAGAATTTTTCTCTTTGAAAAGCAAATGAGTCATACCAACCTTATACCCTAAGAAACCTTCTACCTTATCTTCTTTTGAAGTGTTCCAAGTGTTCACTCTAGCAGTGCTCTTGCTACTTCTGGCCCTAGGCCAAAATTGCATACTTCCTCTATGTGGATGATGTTTTGTTGGCATACTAAATACTCTTTCCGTATTTTTTTAAACATGCTTCTCTCGAAACAGCAGGTTTTAAAGACGTCAAACCTGCACTCGCCTTGTAAGATCCAAGGTTGTTGAACCCTGTGTTCTACACATTTCGTGCGAACGAGTTGTAATCGTATTGAATGTATTCACATTCTCTAAGTTCCATGAAAAATTCTCCACTTTATAAAGCTTTCTTTTCCTCAGTATAGAATTACTTTTTCTTCCTTGAAAGGAAATCCTGAATAGCAGAGATTTCAGTCCTAATCTTATTAGATTTTTTGTTATAATACATTTCTAATTTATTTTTTTCTTTATGTTTGAGTTCTTTTTTGATGTTTTTAATTTTGTCAGTAATCTCTTCTTGTTGTAATTGCATTTGTCTTAATTTTTTTGTAAGATATTTTTCTCTTGTAGATAGGTATTTGAAAAATCCTCCAAAGATGAATCCAACTGTTAGTACCATTACAATCGCTTGCATCATAAAAGAATCGCTAACCATAAATGCCAAATAACTTAAAATAAGAATAATAATGATAACAAAAATTATTTTTGTAAGTTTTGAATTTAGCCCATGTATCAATGATTTACTTAACTTTATCATATCTTTAACCTAAAGCAAATTATTATATAAATCTTATTCTTTTTATATTTAATATGAAGGCCTTAGATCCTATAATCCGATATGCATTAACTTTGGTATTAACAATCTACCACAGTGTTTTTTACACAGTATTTGCACCATTAACAGTATACATTACTTATTACATGCTAACAATTTTCACTAACCCAGCCCTAACAGAAACAACAATAACCTTCAACAGCCATTCATTCACCTTCATACCAGCCTGTACAGCAGCATTAGCATACTTAATCTTAACAATACTAATCTTTACAACTAAAAACATAAAGCTCTTAATAAGGCTAAAAATGATTCTAGTAGGTTTCATCTCAATACTGGCTCTAAACATAGCGAGAATACTAATTTTAATGCTAATTTACAACAATTTTGGAGAGGCAGCTTTCAATACAGTACACTTACTATTCTGGCACATACTATCAACCTTATTTGTAATACTAATATGGCTAGCATTAATAAAAATTTACAAAATAAAAGCAATACCTATATACAGTGATCTAAAGTACCTTATTAAAAAACTTAAGTAATGGCTTTTTGTATTTGTGAACAACAAAAGCAATAACAATAACTACACACATAATACCCAAGCTAACCCAACCAAACTGATTCTCAAGAAACTCAACAATAGTTTCACCAAAATACATTAAGAAACCAGCTAACAAAAAGAACCTTAACCCTCTACCAATAAAAGAAGCAAGAACCATCTTTTTCAAATCCATGTAAAACACACCAGCCGCAATTGCAAACAGCTTGAAGGGTAATGGAGTAAAAGCAGCAAACACAATTGCCCACGCACCATACTTCTCAAACAACCTATGTACTTTCTTAACCTTATTTTCAGAAAAAAGTTTATCCAGGATAGGATTCCCTATATAATAGCCAGCACCATAACCAAACATTGCACCTAAAACAGAACCAACAGTACAAACCAAAGCAAACCATA
>CAYFIU010000037.1:0-5893 GCA_964343245.1 Candidatus Woesearchaeota archaeon
GTTGTTCTTTTGCTGCTTCTCTTCCTTTTTCAGGAAAGCCACCACAACCTAAACCTCTGGTTAAATCTCTTCCAATAAGAAGTTTTTTGTCAGCTTCGATCAAATCTAAGTGTTGCTTGTCTGTGTTAAGTGCTACAATTTCTGCACCCTGTACGCCTTTTTTGAATAGCCAGTTGATTGCGTTTCCTCCGCCACCACCAACACCTATAACTTTAATGTTTGCTTGTCCAACTTGGACTTCTTCTGTCTGTGTATCTGTATTTTGCAATGCATTTTCAATCAAGGATCCGAAAACATTCATTTTTTTATTCCCTCCGTTAAGAACTATAGTTAGTATTAATTAACTAATTTATAAGGATTATTGTGAGAGAAAAGTGATTACATGGCTATATTAAGGTTAGATAGCTCCTCTGTTTCATCACACTCTTCTTCCCATTCTAAATGGTTTTTTACAATAAGTTGTTTTAACTTTTTGTTCATTGGCTTTTATAAAGGTGTTTGCTTTTTAAAGATTTATGTTTTTTGATGAAGTTTTTAGAAGTGTTGTTATTGTGTTTGTGTTGCTACTCTACATTCAATTTGAGGTTTGCCACGCAATAGTCTTCCTATAAGACCTCTGAATGCATGTTTTCTAAGTTGTTCAAAGTCAGCTTCTATAAGAGGTTGTTCTTGGTAAGGATTATCTCGAGGGTGTGTTCCAAAAGGATATATTCTAGCAAATGTACATTCTCCATTTGATCTACAACGTAAGACTGCTCCACGATTATAAGAAGTATCTTCTGGATTAGATGAAATTACATCAGTTAAAAATAAAGTGTAAGAACTCCTATCCCTTCCCTTGCTTGTTCTTCCTACTGTTGCTGTGAATTGCATTCTGTTATTGAAAAAATTATTGTTTATAAAGTTTTTGTATGGTGTTTTGTTTCTGGGACTGCTATATCTTATAAAAAGTAAGCTATAATGTAATAAAATATAGTAAAGTATTTAAACAACCACTTTCCTATTCGCAAAGTAACATTACAAAAAAGAAAAATTAACAGAAAATGGACATTAAAAATTTTGATTATACTGACTTTGACTTAAAAAAGCTGAGTCTTCTGAAGCAAAAAAAGAACCTTAGAATTGCTGTTGCAATCCCAATTAAAAATGAGGCTGCAACAATAGGCAAGATTATCTCTAAGATAAGAGAGACATGTGGCTCACTAGTTGATGATATTGCCGTTTTTGATAGTGGTTCTACTGACAACAGTAAAGACATTGTTCTTAACAAAGGTGTTCCTTGTATTCTTGATGCAGATATGGCTAAGGCTGCTGGCCTTGGTGCTAACCAATGGAAGAGAGGTAAAGGATTTAATCTTTGGGCAAGTGTTTTATATTTTAGACAAGCTGATATCATTGCTTGGGTTGATGGAGATCTAGATTTCAAACCAGAACATTTGTATGGAGTGCTTGGGCCTTTAATTATAGATGATGATATTGATTTTTCAAAAGGTGCTTACATAAGACCTGAGTATGATAACAAGCTAACAGCTTTCTTAGAACCAATTACTGGCTTACTTGGTGCACCATTTTCCCAAGTGAATGCAGAATTCAGAGATCCTACATGCGGACTTTATGCAGGACGAAGAGAGCATTTGGAGGAGTTACCATTTACAACAGGTTATAGTGTAGAAATGAGAACATTAATCTATTCATATACTTTATTAGACTCGTTTAAGATTGCACAAGCAGGTGTTGGCAGGTTAGAGAATAGGAATCGATCTGTATCATACATGGCCAGAATGTCAGCCCACATTGTTAGAGATATGTTTCAAATGAGCAAAGAGCTGCAAGGAGAGATAATTATTGATGGGCACTTGCCAAAGCAGTATACCCAATGGAACAATGAAAGAACTATCGAAAATCAAAATTTCGTTTCTGATATCATCGATATCAGACTTCCACTTGTAAAAGATGTTTTAGCAGTAAGAGAAGCAGCAAAAAAGAAAAAGAGAGAGTCGTATTTAGAGAAAATGGCAGAATTAGTAAAGATGCCATATAGACTTTTAATTAGTGGAATTATTTTTGAAAAGTAAAATGGTTCCAACTTTAGAACAAGCCAGAAGAATAATTTCTCAGGGGGATTCTAAACCATTAGGTTCAAATCATGGATTGATGCATATTGTTGATATAAATGGTAAACCTCTCTTGTATAAAGGATATGAAGAAGTTATTGTTAAATGTAAACTTCAGCGGGCAATATTCCTCCATCTGTTAGAGAAAAGAGTTGGGGGTCTTGAATTTAGATTAAGATTCCCCGAAAGAACAAAAAAGAGAGGTGAAATTATTGAATTGGAAAGTGATGTTCTGAAGAGATGGAATTCTACAGGGATACCTGGACCAATTCTTTATGATTACGATGATTCTGCTTTATTGATCGAAGTTATTGACGGACCAAGTTATGAGAGTTTGGTTGAGAGTGGAGAATATTCTGAAACCCATCACCGACTCTTATTAGATCAGATTTCCAATATAAGACAAATAGCACTTGATAAAGAAGAACCAAGGCTTTTGCATAATGATTTAACTTTGTACAATTTCCTATATGATGGTCGGGCGGTCCCTATTGACCCAGGACTAGTTTATAGACAGAATATAGGGTTAAGAGACCTTGATGCATACATTAATTTAACATTTTGTTATACTTTGGTTGCTCCACCACCAATAGGGAAATATAGACCCCAGACTAGAGAAACATTTGATTGGATTTTAAGGGATTTCATTGCAAGTCTTGGAAAACCTACTGTACAACGGATGTTAGATCAAAATACATCTTCTAGCAGAATCGAGGCTGCTTATCTTAAAGCCACAATACCTTTAGGGAATAATGAATTATATCTTGGGTTAATTGAGATGTGTGGTCCAGATAGATGTAAGAAAGTAGGTTATGAACTCAAACATCGTTTGGAGAAATAGAAAATAATAAATAAAAGCTTGACAAACTACTAGATATGAAAATTATGTACTTGAACATATTTGAAGGTTGTGAAGAAAAAGAGAGATTTAAAAAAATTGTCAGTTTTATTAATCAAAATAAACCAAATATCCTTGCACTCTCAGAGCTCTATAAATGGGAAAGAGAAAATCTTAAAAAATTTAAATCTACCCAACAATTAATGGATTATGAAAATTCTTATTATGGTAAAGCCAATACAACAGGTAATTTAGGGTTTTTTTCTAATCTACCTTTTAAAGAAGTCTCCAATGTTACTGAAGGTATGGTACATAGTTTCATGAAGGGGAAGATCACTATCAAAGGCAAAGAAATCGCAATATTTTTAACACACTTAACTGCAATGGAAGAATACAACAGACTGGATGAGCTCAAAGCACTCCTCCCAGAAATTCAAAAAGAAGAAAATGTAATTCTCTTAGGAGACCTCAACTCATTATCACCCAAGGATAACTATGATGAAGAAAAACTCCTAAAGCTACTTAAAGAACAAAATATTAAAAAATTTGGTCAAGAAAAACTTAAAAAATGTGTTCAAACAAAGCTTTTAGAGGCCGGGCTTATAGATGCTGTCAGAGAGTTCTCAGATGAGTTTGAATATTCTGTCCCTACAACTTATAATAAAGATATGTTTCATTTCGAAAAATTAAGATTAGATTATATTTATATCTCTAAATCTTTAAGACCTTTCTTAAAAAATGCAAAGATAATCAGAACAGAAGAAACAAATCAGTTATCAGACCATTTCCCAATTGTGGCAGAATTTGATTTTACTTAGCATTAACAACAGCACATTTACAAGGCAGCTTATGTACAGCTCTTCTCAAAGAATCACGAACATGAGGAATAGCACTTTTCTCACAGTGTACAGTAAACAAAGCTTGTTTAGGCTTAACTTGCGCAGCAATACCCATAGCTTTACCAAAAGCTTTCTGCATTCCAGTCTGCATCCTGTCAGCTCCTGCACCTGTAAGCATCTTGTTCTCTCTTAAAACATGGTGAGGATAGATTCGAATATGAAAATGATAATTTTTACCAAGAACTTTAGATAACTTTCTAACAACAGAAACCCTTGCTGACTCTATAGCATTGTGCCGAATTTGCATTGCTTGTTTAGAAACTAAGTCAACTTGGTGAGGAAACTCTTTCTTGTGACTACCTAAATGGTACTTGATAACTTTAGAAACAGGAATTGCTTTGATAAAACCTTTAGACCTATACTTAGACTTACGAGTGTAAGCTCTTTTTACTCTTCTATAACATGAAAATGATCTCAGATTTGCCATTCTATTCCACCTTTACCTTTTGTGCTATTGCTTGACCAGGTAAACTTTTTTCAAAGATTGCCCTAACAATACCTTTGTTACCATGAACAGCTTTGATTTCACCTTTAATCTCTTTGCCTGCTGGAGATTTCCAAGTAACTTTTTTACCTAGCAATTTCTCAGACTTCACCCTAGTATCATAACCTTCAACATGGATCAACAAGTGATGTGTTTTCTGGTGGTGTGCTGCTCTTCTAAAGTTTGTTAACAATCCTTCCATTTTAGTACCATAATATTTCTATGTCTTTGCCAACAACATCTTTCAAAGTTTCAAGTGTTCTTGGTTTCAAGTATACCCTTTCAGGCTCTTCGATGCTCATTATGAACTTTTCATAATCTTCTAACTTAGCCTTTGTAACGTTAGATATGCTACCATCTGTATCAACTTTCCCTTTAAATATGTTTTCCTTTTTGGCTGTGTCCTTGATAATGAACACTTTGTTCTTGTAAATCATACATTCGCCAGAGGTTTTCTCTGTTTTGAACTTGACCTTAAGTTTTTCAAGTTCCATGTACTTTTTTCTTTCAATAAAGTCTACAATTGCTCTTACAAACGCAGATGCAGCCTTTCTAGTCCTGTTTAGCTCCTGCTTGGATAGTTTCTTTGCATCGTAGTCTTTCTTTGCTTTAATGATATATTCTAGCTCTTCTGCAAGCTTCATAGGGAGCTTATCTTTCTTTATCTGAGCTTTGAATGTTTTAACTAGGGTTGTTTTAGCAACTTTTTTACCTAAATAGTCATTCACGATTTCGATTGTGTTCTTATGCATGTCAACAACTGCTGCTTTTTCGTTCCTGAATTCGATTTCGTCGAACAGTTTGTTAATTCTTTTCAAGTAGTTTTCAGCATCTTTCAATAGCTGGTCAACTTTTGTACCTGAAACTTCTTTAACTCTGCCATGCTCGATATCTTTGAAGTATGCTCTAATTTTTTCTAGAGTGTCAACATCTTTTTTGGTTAACAGTTTCTCTTTCTTAACAAAAATCTCTTCCATTAGTTTAACTGTTTCCTTTGGTGTTGGTGGTGGTACACCGTACAACATAAGTGCAGCTTGTGATGGGTTCAACATTGCATAGAATAAGTCTTCACCCACAATACTGATAAGTTTTTGTTTTGTTCTTTTCAATAACTTGTCACCAAGCTCCATGTTCATGTCGATTGCTTCTGGTGATGGTTTGATTCTGCCCATCTGTAGTAATAGTTTCCAAGGCATGAAAACTCCTCTGTCATACAGAGGTACACCATCTCTAAGCATGGTAAAGATTACTGGGCTTGCTTCTTTTAGCCATTCCCAGAAGTCTGTTAAAATGTAAGTTTGAATGTGGAACTGTGCACCTTTAATTCCTGTTATCATTGATGCTTCCTGGCCCATGGATAAGATTATAGCTCTTAGCTTGTCTCTTAACTCTAGCCTTGACATTCGTTTGACATCAGTGTCATCGATTACAATTGCAACATCAATATCATTTGGGTTTGCATCTCCTCTGAACAATGAACCTACTGCGATGTAACTCACTACATACTTTTCAAATTTCCTAATGGTCATGTTTTTGTGAACTGCTGAAACTTTCAAAG
>CAYFIU010000038.1:0-5774 GCA_964343245.1 Candidatus Woesearchaeota archaeon
GGTCATGTTTTTGTGAACTTCTGAAACTTTCAAAGCTGAAAGTAATCCTTTGTCGTAAACAATTGCAGAAGTTGCAACCATGTTGATTAAATCGTGTTTATTATCATAAAAAGCATCTTTTAGCTCTGAGATTAACATTGGTTGCGGTTTGAAGTTTTTGTCAATGTCTTTTGCTAGATCTGTTGTTTGTTTTGTTAGTTCGTTGATTAAAGGCATTCTTTTTAGTTTGTCTACCTTTGCATCGTCAACTAGAATGAAAATGTGAACCTCATCTTTGTTTAGCTTTTCGCCTGGTCTTGCTTTTGGTGGAGGTAGTAAAGAAACTGCTGTCAAATCTTTAACTTGTTTGACTAGTCTAGCTTTGTATTTGTCAAGTTTTACTTTAATTTCCTTCATCTTTTTTTCAAGATCAGGGTTTAATTCTGGCGCAGGTTGTCCCGGTTGGGGCATTGCGAGATTCATAGGGGTCATAGCATCCATTTTTAAGTTAACTGATTAAATTACTATTTATAAAGGTTTCGTAGGAGAAACTGGATAATTATCGTGAAGCGTCAGCTTGCCTTTCCAGCTCTAACTTTTTAGCCATGGCATTGCTTGTTGTATCTTTGTTAAATGCTTTGATTATTTCTTCTGCTAGAGCTCTTTCAATTTTTTTCTTTTTACCAAAGGAACTAGCATAAGCACCTTGTGTCATTAATCTAAGAACTAGGTCAACTCTTCTTTGAGGTGCACACTCAACTGCTTTTGGATATCTTGCACCACCATACTCGATAGTTGTGATCTCTTCTCTTGGTGCTGCATTTTCTAGAGCTTTAACAAACACTGCAATAGGGTTCTGCTTTGTTTCCTGCTCGATAATTGTAAATGTTTTTTCTACAATGGAGTAAGCTGTTAAACCTTTACCTGCAGTGTGGCCAGAAGTGATTTTGTGTTTTTTACCTTTGTGACCTGCACCCATTAGCTTGTTTGCTAGCCTTTCAACAATATGATATTTTGATTTCCAGAATTGGTTTGAAGCGCTTCTACCACAACTTGTAGGAATTATTACAGGTTCTAAGTTAATGTATCTAATCAACCCAGGATCTTCTACATTGATTCCTGTTGATTCCCATTTGTTGAATAGTTTTATCATCTTCTACCTTTTTCTATCTTGCCTCGAACTAAAGCGTTCAAAGATTGATCATTAACTTTGATTACTTGCCATCGAACACATGGAATGTCTCCCTTTGCCCTACCCATCTTACCACCAATACATTCAATCATAATTTCGTCGTGCTCGTCTACAAGTTTGATTGCGTTCATACCAGGTACGAATGCTGTAACTTTTTTACCATTTTTTATTAGTTGGCATCTAACAGCTTTTCTCATTGCTGAGTTTGGTTGCTTTGCTTCTAATTGAACTTTTTCAAGAACAATAGCTTTTGCTTGGGAACTGCCTTTCAATGGGTCTGCTTTTTCTCTAAGATGTAATACTCTTTTTTTAAAGTCCTTTCTAGCCCATCTAGCTTTTTTCCTTTTTTCTTTTAACTTTTTTCCAGCGTTTAAACCTTTACTTTTGTTACCCATTGTTGATTTTGATTTTTTTATGTGTTTTTAAATGTTTCTGTGCTTATTCGAGTACTAATTCTAGCTTGAAATATCTCTTAATAAGCTCTTTAAGTCTTTTGAAATTTTCTCTCTCTCTGCCATAAATTTGACCCTTTTCTCTAGAATTTGCTGTTTTTACAACTAGTTTGTCAACCCTGACCTCTACCTCTGGTCTCATAGGGTAAAGTAAGTTTCTTAGAAATCTTTCTGGAGCTTGATTGAACTCAATAATCTTAACTTTTCTTTTGAACTTGAAGTTAACTTTTTTTATTGTTGCTCCACCTTTACCAATTGCTTTGCCAATCTCTCCAGGTTGTACTATGAAAATCAACGCATCTGGCTCTTCAAAACAATCTTTTACACTAGCTCTTGTTGTTCTCTCAAACAGGTTGATGTATCCTAGAATTTTTTGGTCAAAAATCATCTTAATAACATAAAACATTGATTGAAAATGCTTTTTTACAAATTGATCCAACTTCTTGACTTGTAATATCGGTTTCTAAAACCTTTGTGCCTGCAAGGTTGGCAAACTTAAGAATATCTTCTCTAACTTCTGCTGGACAATCTGTTGCAACAAAAACTACTTTTGCTTTTCCTAGCTTTACTAACTTAAGTGTTTGTTTTGTTCCAAAGATTAGTTGTTTATCCTTTACTGCATCTTTTAATTCTTTCATTTCTCGTCACCTTCCTTTTCCATTTTTGTGACCAATCCAGGTAGTCCTGTACCAACAGGTACTGGTTGGTTAAGCATTACATTTTCAACTACAGAGTTAAGGTAGTCTATCTCTCCTCTCAAACTTGCACTGATTAAGTGGTTAATAGGTGTTTCGAAAGATGCTCTTGCAAGAACACTTTCTTTTTCGCTTGTGATACCTGACCTTGTTACACCTTTTATTACACCTGAGTTAGTCATTAAGTCTGCGATAAGCATCATGTGTCTGCCATCAATTGGAAGACCTTGTTCTTTGATAACATGGCTTGCTTCTGCCATGATAACTGATCTTGCAGCCTCGATACCTAAAACTTTAGCTACCTCGAAAAGGTCGTTTGAAACTGTTCTAGTATTGTCTACCTCAGGTAGTACGATAACTTCTTTTAAGTTTGTACCTGAAGCAAGTAGCATGATTTCGTTGCCTTCTTTCTTTGGCAATAGTTCTTGGATACCTGCAATACCTTTTACTCTTAATTCTTTTACTTTTTCTTTCAAAGAGAAAATAACTGGCAATCCTGTTTCTTGGTTCTTGGGTTTTAGTATAAATATGTTATCAGATTGTGAGATCTCTACTAACTTTGCAAAGCCTTTCAGGCCAACCAAAATATCTTCTTCACTGATACCCAATTCTCTCATTCTTTTTTTGTTTGGTCTGAATTCAATCTGAGTTCTTAAAATATTAATTGAAATTTCTGTAAGTACATCTTTAAGTTTAACACCTTTGATTCTACCAATGATTTTTTCTAAATGTTTTTCGTCCTTGTTGTAAGGGCTTTTCAAGTAAATGCTCATTGCAGGGGTTGAAGGTTTTTTTCTTGCATCGAAAACTTCGATCAGTCTTGGTAAACCTAGTGTAACGTTCATCTCTGCAACACCTGCGAAGTGGAATGTTCTAAGTGTCATCTGTGTTGATGGTTCACCAAAACTTTCTGCTGTAATAATACCAATTGCTTCTCCAGGTTGAATCTTTGCATATTCATACTTTTCATGAAGTTTTTCTAGAGCTCTTTTTAGCTGTTTTTCTGTTAACTTCTTCTTCTTTGCTTCCTTTAACATTTCTTGAAGTAAAACTTCTGGAAGTTTATCTTTGTATTTTTCAGCTAATTCTACCATTTTATGCTCCTTCCTGTACCTCGTTGATTATCTTTTTAACATCAATTGTACCATTCTCTGATCTTGAAACATCAATATTATCATCACCATATGTGAACTGAATTATTGTTTGGTTTGCATCTCTTACAGTTGCATCGTATTCAACTTTCAAATCTTGTAGTGCGTTTGCAAGTCTTCTGTATAAGTAACCTGATTTTGGTGTTCTTAGAGCGGTGTCCATCAGAGATTCTCTTCCTGCCATTGCGTGGAAGAAAAATTCTACAGGGTTAAGGCCTTGTTTGTAACTGTGTCTTACGAAACCTCTTGCTTGTGCACCTTTGTCGAATTCTCTGAATAATGAAAGTGTTCTGTTCTTGTAACCCTTATCAACCCTTTTACCTCTCAAAGCTTGTTGGCCTACAAGTACACCTGTTTGTGCAAGGTTAAGGATGTTACCCCTACCACCACCACTTGCCATAATTATCATGTTATTCTCTTCTGAAGAGTTTTTGCTAACCATCTCACCAATTTTGTTTCTTGCTTCGTTTAATTTTTGTAAAATCATAAGTTCTAATGTTTCAGCTACAGTTTTACCTGAAAATGGTTTTATTTTGTTTTGTCTGTGCTGTATGTTTAGCTCATCAACTTCTGCCATTGCTTTTTGAATTGCTGCTTTTGCTTTTACCATGATGTTAGCAGGAATGTCAGCGTCTGAGGTTGTTACTGTGAAACCTCTCTTGTGCAAGTAAGCTAAACCTAGGTTGAAAATCTTACCAAAGTAATCAATTGTTATATCGCTCGGGTTTAGCCTGTGAATATCCCTTAACAAGGCACCATTGCTTTCTCCAATTGTTCCTTTGTCAATCTTACCAGTAAGCAATTGGCCTTTTTCAACAAATACATAAGCATCATTTTCACATTTTCTCTTCTTACATTCTTTACATTTTTGGCATGTTTTTGAAAAACCAACAAAATTAAAGTCGTCAGGTAAAAGTGCTGAGAAAATTTCTTTTCCACTAACATTTTTCTTGAACTTTGCCATCTTGTGGTACTTGTCAACACCAACCTTTAGCAACATTTTTACTGCTTGTTCTTTTGGCATTGTTGTTTCTTTGTTTGTAAGTAAGTAATTTCCTGTGATTGCATCTTGGATGCATCCAATAACATTAAGGCCATCTTTTGGACCAATAATTTGTGTTCCAACTTCCATAAGGATCTCAGCTTCTGCTCTTGCTTCTTCTGTTTGTGGAACATGCAAGTTCATCTCGTCACCGTCGAAGTCTGCGTTGTAAGGGTTACATACTGCAGGATTTAATCTGAATGATTTTCCTGGTAAGACTTTGATTTTGTGACACATGATACTCATCCTGTGCAAGGATGGTTGTCTATTAAATATACAAACATCTCCATTGATAAGATGTCTTTCTACAACCTGTCCTGGTTGTAGTTCTTCAAGAATGGTTTCTTGTGTTTCTGGTGTGATTTTTTTCTTTTTCCCACCTTCAACAATAACATAGTTTGCACCAGGGTAAACTTTTGGACCACTTGTTATGAATTTTTTTAGCCAGTCTTGGTTCCACTCTGTTACTCTTTCTGGAACTGTTAGTTCCATACAAACTAACCTTGGAACACCAACTTCGTTGTATTCAATCTTAGGGTCTCCTGAGATAACTGTCCTAGCTGAGTAGTTTACTCTTTTACCTGCTAGATTGTTTCTAAATCTTCCTTCTTTACTTTTGATTCTTTCTGTGATTGTTTTCAGAGGTTGACCTGACCTGTGTCTTGCAGGTGGAACTTGTGCAATCGCGTTGTCAAAGAATGTTGTAACATGATATTGTAATAGGTCCCATAAATCTTCAATGATGATTTCTGGTGCACCTGCGTTAATGTTTTCGAAAAGTCTTTGGTTAATTCTTACAATGTCACCAAGTTTGTGTGTTAAATCGTCTTCTGACCTTTCACCAGATTCTAGTGTGATTGAAGGTCTCATTGTAACTGGTGGAATTGCGAAAACTGTTAAAACCATCCATTCTGGTCTCGCGAAGTTAGGGTCAACACCAATCAGTTTACAGTCGGAGTCGCTGATTTTTTCTAATCTTGCTCTAACTTCAATAGGGCTTAACCTTTTGTTATCTTCTAAGTAAGATGAAGGCTTTTCAATCTTTACTACTGATTGTTTTGCTCTACAGTGTGGACATTTTTTCACTGTTTTTGTGTTTTTTCTTACCAAAGCTGTCAAAGCTCTTGCAGTGTTATTTTTTCCTTCTGCAATTAGTTTGTCGTACTTTGCGTTGTATGCAATTAATTCTTCTTCATCTAATAATAGTTTGCTACACTCGCTACAAGTGTGTTGTAAGAAAATTAAGATTGCTTTAACATATTT
>CAYFIU010000039.1:0-5338 GCA_964343245.1 Candidatus Woesearchaeota archaeon
CAAGCGAACCTCCTTCAAAACCTAAACCCTATGCAAGAGCAATGGGACTAACTGCTGAAGGGGGACTTAGAAGAGATCCAACAGGTGAAGTTTATGCAATTGATTCAGTTGGTCATGTTTCAGTAGCTGTAGTAAGACCAGGCCACAAAAATGTTCCAAGAGCAGGAGATCCTGGAGCATGGTCTGAAGATGCAGATGCAGCAGCAGGAATGATGGCTAGTCAAAATAATCCTGCAGGGATGGATTCACCAGGTGGAAATGCAGGAATTGGAACTCCAAGAAAACCTTCAAGATGGAGAAGGCCTTTACTATTAACACTACTTGCAACAACATTTGGTGCATATGCAGCACTTAATCATTCTAACACATTAATGTCATCAACAAATTATGTAGCACAACAATTTAGTGCTTTAGGAAATTATGTTGGTGCAAATTGGCCCAATTTTAGAAAAGAAACAACACCACAACAAAGATCAAATGGATTAGATGTAGTTATGGCTAGGGCAATGGTGGAACAAGCACAAAGAGCAAGTCTACAAAGATCTGGCATAGAACCACCAAAGAAATACTTAGAAGGTACTTTCACAGTACCAAAAACAGCAGTTGGTGGACTTTCACACCTTGCAGCAGCAATTCTGGGAGAGCACCAGGCAGGGAGAAACTTCTTCACACTAACAGCTGACAAACAAGAAGAACTCTTCAGAACAACTTACAATGTAAGAACAGTTAGAGCTTATGATCAAGAACAGTTAAGAGATGTTCTAATAGTTGCAATGCTTTTAGCAGAACAAAATTCTGATACAGTAAGAAATGAACCTTCTCCAGATGACATCAAGAGATTGTCTTACAAAGACTTATTACAATTAACAAGAGATTCAACAAAATGGGTTGTATGGCCAGGAGACCAACTTGAACTTAGGCACGAAACAAACAAGTTAGATGAAGCTTATGAATTAGCTGAAATACTTGGCCTTGGAAAGAGAAGAGATCCTTTAGACAGAAGAAGGCGAAGGTTAGAAGATAAAATTGAAAGAGATGCACTTGCTTACATGGACACCTATGAAGAAGGATCAAAAAGCACTGCAGAACTATATGACATTGATGAAGCAAAACTTGCAAGGAAAAAAGAACTTGATGACAGAATGCAAGAGCATGCACTAAGGTACCAAGTTGGTGAAAACATTGCAAGTATAATGGATTCAACTGACAGCAGTTTGCAAAAAATATACTATGATCTAAACAAAGCTGGCATTAATGCAGTTGCAGAGAGAAAAGTTGAATTGTATGAAGCTTTCTTAAGAGAAAAAGGAAACAATCCTGAGTTAACAAAGATTGGGTTTGCAAGAAGACATGCTGAGAAGAAGGGTGTAACAGAAAAACACTTAGCAAGCCAACTTAATACAAACATTTATCTTGAAGCAAGAATGCAATTAATTGCTTAAGAAATCCAATCCTTATTCTTAATTTTTTCAGGAAGATACTTTTCAGAGATAAAACTAATTCCTCGAGCACTTAAAGCCTGGATTTCTGCTTTAGCTTTATACTTTTTCATTTGCTTAAACTCTTTTTGCCACCTTTTTTCATCCTTAAACCAATCATAGTTACTAATCTGTTTAATTCTAGCTATATCTTTGTCACTCAACTTGATGAAATGTTTGTGCAAACCATACTTTTCAATATCCTTTGACATTATACCTAAGAACTTAACTTGTGGTATTGCCATCTTACCTGAAATGTGCGCTAATGAAATTGAGCCATACTTAATTACAGAGTAAATATAAAAACCCCAAGGGTCATAATCAGTTAAAACATAAATAGGCAACTTAAACTCTTCACCCAATCTTTGCAACAGTCTCCTGATACCTCTTGTAGTCTGCCCTTGCGAACTCACAATAATACACTTGTTCTTTTTCCAGTACTTATCTTCGTGAAGCCTTTCCCACACAGCAGCTTTTTCCATGTACAAGATATATTTAGCATCAACTTTCTTAAACTTAATATTTTCTACATTTGATGGAATACTCCAGCCTCCACTTCCCAACTTGCTCCAATCAATTGTATCCCCTTTATCCTCAATAATAACTTTTCCAGAGATAGAACCATTCTTGTTCGCATTAATGTGCAATTGTTCTCGAGAAAAACCAGTAATCAACTCTAAATCTTCAATAGCTTTATCTGTTTCAGTTTGCTCATCAACAACATTAACTTTGGTTCCAGGGATGGTTCTTTTAACTTGATAAAACACATCCCTTAAACTTGTATTCTTATCAATGTCTAACAACTTCTTACTAACATTAGCAACTTCAATAGTCTGTATAAACTTCTTTGAATGTGCAGTGTTAAAGAACTGACGACTGGTCATGTTCTGTCCAAGCTCTAAAGTTTTAGATTTTGTATTAAATTTAACATTAGATAAAGATCGTGTTGGCAAACTCAAAGTAGGATTTTCTTTCTTTTTAATCTGATCAACTAACTTTTTACCTAATCCAATCAAAGCTCTCTTAACTTTTTCCATTCTGTTCTCCATTTGCCAAAGGCAGTTTTTGTGTTAAATAATGATTTAGATCTTTCTTTATTGTACTTTCAGTTGCACCTGACAACTCTGATAAACTTGCTGATAGTTCACTAATATAAGCAGTGAACAAACTAGCTTTCTTTAACTGTTCTCTTTTTTTAACAACTTGCCTAATATGTGTAGCTAATTTTCTTCCACACTCTTGCAAAGCCATTTTAATTTCTTTTATTATTTCAGGATAAGATGCAATAGCCTCTTTTGACTCTGAAGTAAATGGTACCCAAACTGAATCCATGTGCACCATTATCATTGCTGGCCCAGAAGGTAAAGCTCCTCTTGACTGTGATAAACCATAGTTTCTCCAAGCAGTTTGTATAACTGACTTTGTAATAGAACAAGCTCCACCTTGGTGTTGTAATGGAACTCTGTTAGCATACCGAATTACTTTGACTAAAGAATCTCCTGGTAAAGTTCCACCATAAGCAATAGCAACCTCAATCTGAAAAGGATTCCCTCTGTAAACACTTGGCCTTCTTGTAATAGAAGCATAAAACTCAGCATCAACTTCTTTTTTCATACCCTTCAACATTTGATCTTCACCAATTGGAGAAAGACAATTTGTTGGTGGCGCCATAATTTTTGTTGCTTTGATAGCTTTTAACAAGTTATCAGCCTCATCTCTTGCAATCCTTGAAGGTCTTGCTCTTTCAAACAATCCAGCTTTTTGACAGACCTCTTTTGCAACTTTTGTTGACACTCTTGAAAACTCATTTTGCAAAAAACCTTGCAGAGTTTTCTGTTTAGTATCTTTTAACATGCTAATTAAGATTCCAAGCTCTACACCATAGGGGTGAGGTTTGATTTCTTTTGCTTCGATTGGCAACTTTTCAGTACCTCTAACAAACTCTTTAATTTCACCATCAGGGCCTTGGAACTTAATAGTTGCATGAGGATTAGATATTGCAGTTAGTTGTAAGAACTCTAAAACACTCAACCTTCCTTTATGATACCTTCCTTCCATTTCCATCTCAATCTTAGTACCATGATCCTTTTCCCACTCTCTAATCTCTTCCTTAATAATTTCAGGATCATTTGTTTTTGTGTTTAAGTGCAATTCATAATAATGTGATTTAGCTTTTTTTCCTGTCTTTGACAAAATCCTAGTTGGCTTACCTGTTGTAAGTTGCGCATACAAAGCAGCAGCAGAGATACCAATACCTTGCTGACCTCTTGAACACTTTAATTTGTGAAACTTACTTCCATACAAAAGCTTTGCAAAAATCTTTGGAATTTGATCTTTTACAATACCAGGCCCATTATCCTCAATCATAACTTTGAACCTCTCTTCAGTTGCTTCTGTAATCTTTATTTTTATTTCAGGAAGAACTCTCATGTCCTCAGCAGCATCTAATGAATTATCAACAGCCTCTTTAATTGTAGTTAAAAGTGCCTTTCTAGGATTATCAAAACCCAAAAGGTGCCTATTTTTCAAGAAAAATTCAGAAACAGAAATAGCCCTTTGCTCTTTTGCTAACTCTTCAGCCCTTATTTTCCTAGATTTGTCACCTGTTAGCTTAGTTTGAACCACTTTTACACCTCTAAAACAAGTTCAGAACAGTTTAGTTAATAAAGTTTTCTAAAATGAAAAATATCTTTGATATTTTTTCAATCTTAATTTATTATAAATTAAAAAATAAAAGAATTAAAAAGTTCTAAATGTATCTGCAATGGATGCCATCTCTACTTCATTACTTACAAAATCATCTTCATATGATTGGTATATAACTGAATAAGCATAACCATTCTCAACATAAAGTTCCATAACAGCATGTGTTCTTTCACCCATGGCATAATCAAACTCAATAGTGTTAGATCCGATGTTTAATATGTTTGTATCTACATACAATTCAGACCTTTCCATTTTTTCTAGTTCATCTGTAAAAACTCCAACAATATCTTTAGTTGTGGGTTCAACACTAACAACAACATTAAGAAAAATATCTTCATCAGCAATCATTCCAATAATACAACCTGGTGCTTCAGCAAGAATCCATCCAGCTGGAACTGTAATTGCATAGTTATAATCTTCACAGACATACTCTTCATCTACTACTGCTACTGGAGTAGGAGGTAAAGGATTACATCCAACAATCAGCAACATTAATATTCCTAATATTAAAATTTTTTTCATTATTTCTCCTTAATCAAGTACACCTTGTCTTTAGCTCTCACTCTTTCTTCTGTTTTCATTCCAATATCATCACCTGGCTTAGCCTCTTCAATTGGCTTTCTATCAATTTGCATAGAATCTATGTTTTGTTCAAAATCTGTAGTTGCACCCTTTATGTGGATTCTGTCTCCCACTTTAAGGTTCTTAGTTAACTGAATAACAGCAACACTAACCTTATCAAAAAAGTGGGTAATTTCTCCAACTTCGGTTTCAGCCATTTTTTACACCACTATATATTATGTTTTCTAGGTTTATATTGGTTTTGGATGAAGAAGACAATTATTCACTAGGATGCTCTTGCAAATAAGCATTAGCAGCAGCTTCGATACCTGTGAAATAGAATCTTGCTGCTAAAGAAGGGCAAGCTCTTGCTCTCTCAATGTCCATTTCTGCTTTTGCTGTTGTTGCAGCTTCATCAGTAAAGGCTTGTCTGACTAGATAACCAGCAGAAGCTCCTGTAAACTGGACTGTCCAGTGTGCACAAGTGCACATTGCAGTCAATGCAACTAATGAAACAGTATCTCTAATAATTGACATAAAGATTCTTTTTTAACACCTAGTATAAAAGCTTTACTTTTTACTCCTTTTATTTT
>CAYFIU010000040.1:0-5255 GCA_964343245.1 Candidatus Woesearchaeota archaeon
ATTAGTCAAAAAACTAGCAAAGAGTAAAAAGAAAGGTACTTCTCTTAAAGATGCTGCAAAAGAGTTAATTGACCATGGCCACATTAAAGACGAAGTTAACTATGCAGTACAAGAAAATTATTTGGTTGATTATATCAAAAAAGAAAAAGATTATGGTTATGAACTTGATGAGATAAAACAACATGTACAAGCTTCACTAGAAGCAAAAACAGGAGTTTTAAGTAAAGAAATAATAGAACTTGCATTCAAGCATTTCAAATCATACTTAAAATATTTCTTAATTGGTATTTTCGCAATGCTAATTCTTTTGCTACTTGCACTAGCAGGTTATATGCTAAGTGGTTCAGAAGAAACACCTTGCACTGACATGGACTCAGATGGTTACTGTGTAGAAGATGATTGTGATGATTATAATAATTTAATACATCCAGATGCAACAGAATTTTGCGAAGATGACATTGACAACAACTGTGATGGCGAGATAGATGAAAACTGTGCACCAGACCTTATAGCACCACCTGAAGTTGAAGTAACTCCTACATGTGGAGATGGAGAGTGCAATGGTGATGAAAGTCTTGCAACATGCCAAATGGATTGTCCATGTACAACTGATGAAGAATGTGAAACTGCATTTGATGCAAGTTATGAATGTAATGAAGGTACAGGATACTGTTATGTCCCTGATGGTTCTGGAGGTTCAGTAACAGGAACAAATCCAACAGAACAATGTGGAGATGATGAATGTGAAGGTGATGAAGATTATACTAACTGTCCACTAGACTGTGATGAACCTTATGTTTGCGCAGAAGATCCAGACTTTGCTTCAGCATGTTCTGCAGGAGTAGGTGCATGTGAAAGCATAGGCATTCTTGCATGTACAAATGATGTTTTAGAATGCAGTGCAACTGAAGCAACAACAAATGCAGTTAATGAACTCTGTAATGATGGAATTGACAATGACTGTGATGGTTACATTGACTATGAAGATGATAACTGTGCAGTTATCTGTGACAGAGATGGTGACAATCATTTCCCAATGGACATTCTATTTCATGAAAGAATAATTTGTAGTCTTGCAGGTTACCAAGAAGGCGATTGCAATGATAATAATCCTTTGGTTCACATCGATGCAACAGAAATTTGCGGAGATGACATTGATAATAATTGTAATCAAGCTTTAGATTGTGAAGAAGATTCATGTTCAAATGATCAAGCATGTGCAACTTGCATACCAGGAGAGCAAGGCTTTTGTACAACAAACCTGCCAGGAGAGTGTAGAGAAGGAGAAAGAATTTGTCAAGCAAATTCAGAATGGGGTGAATGTGAAAGCATTCACATAATAGATGAAATCTGTTACAATGAACTAGATGATGATTGTGATGGTCAAATAGATGAAGGTTGTACTACTGGAGCATATTGTGACTTAACAACATCATGTCCAACAACACAATGTTGTATTGATGCCACATGTACTGACCATGAAAATGTTTTATGTTATGTAGATGTTGATAATGATCTTTATGGAACAAATGATGCTAGCATACCAACAAAAGTTGCAGGTGAAAATTGTGCTTGTTACCCAGATGTAATTGGAGGAGTAAGTACTAACTATGTAAGAAACAATTTTGATTGTGATGACAGCAATCCTAATATAAACCCTGAAGCAATAGAAGTATGTAATAATGGAATGGATGAAAACTGTGATACACTAATAGATCAAGCATGTACAGCAACATGTAATGATGGGATTTGTGAAGCTGGTGAAGATATGATAAACTGTCCTCCTGACTGTGTAACTTCCATGGCATGTGAAACAACATTGTTAAGTGAAGGAGCAGTTGAACATGGAGGTATACTTTGGAATTTAGCAGGTGGGCATGATGGAAATGGAGCTTATGAGTTTGATGGAGTTGATGATTATCTTTCAGTACCTAATGCAAGATTATCAGAAAGTGGAACAATATGTTTCTGGGGGATAGCAGATGAATCAGAAAAAGTTAGATTTATTACATCAGATGATTCAAGTGGTACTTATGGTGAATTAAGAACCTACTCAAGCACATTAACAAGCTTATCATGGATATTTGGAAATGGTAATGAAGTAGAAAGTGTAGTTTCAGGAGGAGAAGTTAGTAATAGTGTATGGCACCATTTTTGTGTAACTTGGGAATACTCTGCAAGTGATGATAAAACAATACTAAATGCATACTATGATGCAAGCTTAACACAACAAAACACACTTCAAGGACAAACTGAAGATGGTGATCAGGGTTTACAAATCGGTGCTTGGAATGGTGCCAGTTTCTTAAAAGGCAGTGTTGAAGAACCTGTTATGTACTCTTGCGCACTTGAAGATAGTGATATCCTAAACGTTTATCAAAATGGAATCCCAGATAGACAAGACAGAGCACATGCACCAGATCAAGTAAAAGAACAAAGTTTCTTTAGCAAAGTTTGGGACTTCCTAACCCCATGGAACTGATTAAGATACATTTATATATTAATTAATATTATATAAAGGCAAAGGGGTGAAGCAGTTTGGATGATAATACATATCAAAAATTATTAAACTTTGTTAAAAGTTCTAAAAATAAAGGTTATTCAGCAGATACAATTAAAGCTTCTTTAGGTAAGAGCAGCTGGCCACAAAGTGATGTTAACAGAGCAGTTGGTGAAGCTTTTGGCAAAAAATCAAGCAAGAAACTCCTAATAGGTCTTTTTGCAGTTTTACTTATATTACTTATAGGCTTGGGTGTAGCATTATTAGTATACAATGCAATGGATGATACAACTCTAGGTGATGATGCTGACAATTTGAGAGACACAGCTGATGTTGATGCAGGAAATGATGATACAGATTATACTGATGATACTAGTTCTAGTGGAACTGGTTCTGGCAGTTCTAGTTCTTCTTCAAGTTCTAGCTCAAGCAGTAGTAGTAGCACTGATGATGAAGATGATGGTTTAGTAAATATCAACATCACTGGTGGCTCTGGTGGTGGGTCTGGAGGAGGAAGTACACCTGTAGCAGGACCAACAGCAGCTGTTGTAAAAGATAGTCACACATTAATTCCAGATTGTGGAGATGGAATTGATAATGATCTTGATGGCTATATTGATGCAGAAGATGCAGAATGCCAAGGAGATTATGCTAACTACAAAGAAGAAGGCCGAACTTTAATCCCAGAATGTGGTGATGGCCTAGACAATGACGCAGACACACTAATAGACACTGATGATACAGAATGTGCTGATTACAGTGATGAGGATGAATCAGTATAATAGGAGGAAAAACAAAATGATAAAAAAACTAGCATTATATGCACTTATACTATTAGTCACATTAAATATTGCACTAGCATGGGACCAAGTTTCAGAATGTGAAGATTATTTCTCAGCAGCAAATGCTGAACTAGCTACAGATTTTTGTGGTTGTATGAGTAATGAGATAAATGTAAATGGACTAACAACAATAGAAGCAGAGGATATTTGTTTGAATAACCCTTTTTATGGCAGTATTCAATGTTTTGGTGATGAAGCTTATAGAGTCCAAGGGAGTTCAGGTTGTGGAAGTGGAGAAGTTTGTAACGCAGACTTAATTTGTGAAACTTGGCAAAAAGCTTCTGACTGTTTAACTACATTTAGTGATCCTTCAAGCCAAACATCAATTGATTTTTGCAACTGTATGTGGGAAGAGATTATTGTTAACGGTCCAACATTATTAACTGTAGCAGAATCAACATGCCTAAGCCAGCAAGCAATACAATGTTATGGAGACATGACGTATACAGGTGGAGATTGTCCAGATGATTACACTTGTGGTGATGATTTCGAATGTATTTATGATTGGGACATGCAAACAGAGTGTTTAGACACATTTTCAGACCCGACATTACAAACTGTAACAAATTTTTGTAGTTGTATTGATAACCAAATTATAATGGGAGATAATTTAGAAACTGCAGAGAATGCATGCTTTTTACCAGGAACAATAGAATGTTATGGAGATTTAACAACAGTTAGTGGCTGTGAACAAATAGAATCATGTAATGCAGACTTTGAATGTGAAGAAGATATCCCCTGTGAATGTTCAGGTGAAAGTTATGTCTATGATCTATTCAGCCTATATGATTACCCATCTCCAATTGTATCTGAAGGAGTAAATGGTATCTTAGAGCTTAATGAAGATATAACCTTGGTAATAGCAGATAATGCCTTTATAGAAAATAATATGGCACTTGCACAGATAGGAACTTACTGGAGAGATCTAACAGGTGATATTGCAACATCAGGCTTAGAATCCTACATCGTTGATCCTACAGCGCAGAACTTATTTTTAATAGGAAGTTGTGAACAAGGAGACGATGAAAACGGTCTGATTACATCCTTATTTGGGGTTGATTGCGCAAACTGGGCATATACAGATGGACAAGCAGTAATATCATTCATTGAAATTGAAAATAACAAAATTGCAATGGCAATCATTGGAACAAAAGCAGTTGATACACAACTAGCATCGCATGTACTTACAAATCCTGACAATTATCAACTTTGTGGGACAAGTGTACTAGTCTCTGGTCCAAACATAAATAGCTTGGTAGTAGAAACACTCGATGTAACATGTTTGCCACCAGAATGTTCAGATGCAACTGACAACGATGGTGATGGTTTAATAGACTTAAATGACCCAAGCTGTATAGACTCAGATGACCCAAGTGAATCAGAAACAATTACATACACAGAACTTCTTGCATTATACCAAGCAGATGGAACAGAATGTATGGATGGCCTAGACAATGATGGTGATGGATTGATAGACATGGATGATACAGAATGTATCTCACCTATTGACAATGATGAAGACTGGAACGCAGAATGTATGGATGGTATAGACAACAATTACAATGGGATTATTGATTTTGGTGGTGAAGGTAACCTGATATGTAGAGATCCAAATGACAACAATGAAGCAATGTTCCATATTCCAATGCAAGCAGCAGAATTTACTGGTGAAAAAGGTTTCTGGGATTACTTCATAGATTACTTAACACCTTGGAATTAATTTTTTTCTTATTTTTTTAAATCAGAAACAACAACCATATAAGTACTAGATTCCCAATTAGCAAACTTAGAAGGACTACCACCCATAGTACAACTAATCATTTCAAGACCTTCTAAAACAGCCTTACTATGTCTTTCAACAAGAGCACCTAATCCTCTTCTTAAAGCAGTACCAAGAATACCTTCACCATTTG
>CAYFIU010000041.1:0-5220 GCA_964343245.1 Candidatus Woesearchaeota archaeon
TGATGTTGAAGTCAATGGTATGGATATGACTGGTGTTAGCACTGTACAAGTTGAGCTTGGCGAAGACACTGATGTTCGAGTGGAAGTTGAAGGTTTGAATGATACTGATGATGTTAGAATTAAAGCATGGCTAGGTGGCTATGAATATGGTGACATTGAAGATAGTTCAGATATCTTTGATATTGAAGCTGGTGTTACTTACAGTGAAACATTGCATCTTGAAATTCCAGAAGATTTAGACGTAGATGATAATGAGTTTACTCTTTATGTTGAAGTGTATGATGATGAAGAAACTGTGATTGAAACATATAATGCTTATGTTGAACAACAAAGGCATTCTCTAGAGATTATGGATGTAATCTATAACACAATTCTAGAAGATGGTGATGTTGTTGAAGTGAGAGTTGAAAATCATGCTGAAAGTAAAGAAGAAGACATTAAGGTTACATTGACTATTGATGGTTTTACAGCAAGTGGATACATTGATGAGTTAGCAGCTTCACCTGAAGATAGTAATGAAGATGAAGAAGATTCAGATTCAATCAGTTTTGTGTTGGATCTAGATGGTTTTACAACTGGTTACTATGACATGGAAGTTGATGTTAGTTACAATAGAGGACATGATGATGTTGAACATGTTTATGCTGTTTATGTTTTAGCTGATGATGAGGCTGAACCTGAAACTGCACCTGAAGCTCCTGAAGCTGAAGATGATGGTACTGTAACTGTGACTGTTAGTGGTAGTGGTCTTGAGTATGAGTTAACTTTTGTGAACACTAAAAGTGAATCTGAAGTTTTTACAATCGATATTGCAGGTGAAGATCAATGGGCAACTGTTGAAATGGATCCTTTGGTTGTTGTTGGTGCTGATGATACAGCTGTTGTAGATTTGGTGTTGACTCCACTTGATGAAAACTGTTGTGTAGAAACTGAGTTTACAATCCAAATCTTGGACGCTGATGGTATGTTGTTAGAAGAAGCTACTTTTGAAGTTGATGTTGATGAAAGTGGTAGCTGGTGGGCTGACAACTGGTGGAAATTGTTAGCTATCATTCTAGTTGTTCTAATTGTCTTGATCATTTTGATCTTGATCTTTAAGGGAACTGGTAGTGATGACGATGATGACCTAGAGTTGCAAGACGGAAAAACTTATTATTAATTTTTTTTCTTTTCTTTTCACATAATTCTTATAAAGGGTTGGTTTATTCTCTTTGTTTATGATAGATGTTGATTTACCTGTTTATACTAGGAGACAGCTTGATAAAAATGGTTTAGTCGAAGTTGTTGCTCCTGTTGAACTTATTACAACAATGAGTGGAAGAGAAGTTAGAAGAGTTATTTATGCTGTAGGGAAGACTAGGGGGGATGGTACTGTTTTTGGTGGTAGACAGTGTGTTGAAATTGATGGGAAAAGGTATGTTCTTAATGAACTCCATAGGGAATGGAAGTATAGGGTAGCTTTGCACAGGGTTATAACTACTAATCCTGTTGATGTTTATGGTTTGGAAGCAAGTGATCTAGGAATTGATCTGGCTGATGTACCTGCAAAATTAGAAATTGGGATTCATAAACCTGTTGGAGAAACTCTTGAAGTTGAAAGGGCTGATGGTGTTTGGGATTTAGCTTATGCTATTGGTATGACTCCTACTAATAGGTTAAGGGTCGGATTTAGAGGTGCTATTAGAAGTGATGGTAGTTTGTGGGTAATGCAAAGGGGTAAAATGGTGCGTAGGCGTGGTGAGGATCGTTGGGTTAAGGGAGATGTTGATGTTATAAAAACATACTGGGCTGCTAATGTACTTGGTTTTCATGCAATGGTGAGGTCTAATCCTTCCAGAATGTAACTACATCATCAATTCTTTGTCTTGGATAGAATTCTATAGGGTTAATGCTTTCTTTTCTTGCTTTGTATTGTAAATAGCCAAGGTATCCAATCATTGCTGCATTATCGCCTGCGTATTCCATTGGAACTGTGTAGGATTTAGCATTTCTTTCTTTTGCCATTGTGTTTAGCATGTTTGAGAACCTTTTGTTTGCTGCAACTCCACCAATTAGTAAGATTTCATCTTTTTCACAGTGTGCTAAAGCTCTTTCTGTTACTTCTGCTAACATTGCAAAGCATGTTTCTTGGAATGAGAAGCAGATGTCTTCTTTTGATGCCATGCCTCTTTTGTATAGTTGTGTTGCTTTTGTTACAATGCCTGAAAAGTCTACATCCATTCCCTTTACTCTGTATGGAAGTTCAATGTATTTTCCTTTTTTTGCAATCTGTTCAATCTTTGGTCCTGCTGGAAAGCCTAGTTCAAGTTCTCTTCCTAGTTTGTCAAATGCGTTTCCTACTGCAATTGACAAAGCCTCTCCAAATACTCTGTACTTGCCTCCTTCATGTGCAATGATTTGTGTGTTTGCTCCTGAGGTAAAGACAAAGATTGGATCTCTTGCTTTTGTTGTTAGCAATCCAATTTCTAAGTGTGCTACAATGTGGTTAACACCAACTATTGATTTATTTTGTGCTAGCTCTTTTGCAAAATCTCTGCCTACTATTAGTGAAGGTGCTAAGCCTGGTGCGTTTGAGAATGCTATTAGGTCAATTTGTTTTAAAGTTTTTTTTGCTTTTTTTAGTGCTTGTTTAAGAACTATTTCTTTGTATTCTTTATGATGGTCTGCAACTTCATTTAAAATCATTCCACCTTTCTCTGTTGTGAAGGTCTGTCTTTCGTTTGCAAGTATCTTTTCATTGTTTAGTATTGCGATTCCCCAGGTATGGGCAGTTGATTCAATTGCTAGTGTTATCATGGTTTAATGTTTTGTTGAAGGGTTTTTAAAAGTTTTGACTGTCGTCAACCCCCTTAGCACCCTTCACTACCTTTAAATATTTCAAAAACATATTAGTAAATATGGTAATTGAGTTTGCAGCTGGATTTATTGTATTCAATGGAGACAAGTTTCTTCTACTTGAAAAGAAAGGTAACTGGGGTTTTATCAAAGGTAAGGTTGAGCAGGCTGAAAGTGATGAAGAGGCTGCTGTTAGAGAAGCAAGGGAAGAGAGTGGGTTGAGTGATCTGTTTATTGTAAAAGGTTTCAAAAAAAGGGAAGAGTATTTTTTTAAGCGAGGTGGGCAAACTGTGAAAAAAGAAGTTACATATTTTTTAGCTGAAACTAGGAAAACTGAGGTTAAACTTTCTTCTGAGCATAATAGTTATGATTGGTTACCTTATCAAGATGCAATGAGAAGGTTAAACTTTAAACAAACCAGAGATGTTCTTGAAGAGGCTCATGAGTTTCTTGCTGATAAGTAATTATTTGGAAAAATCCTAATTTTTTTCGATCTTTTTTATAAAGAGTTCTCAGTTTTGCACCTTTGGAGGTGATTTTGATGCAAATAGAAGAGCATTATACAAAAAAGTGGGAAATTTCTATTTTAGAATATGAGAATGATGTTGGTAAAAAGTTTAAAGTAACTCGAAGGTTGCCTGGTATGGCTGTGGCTGAAACAAAAATCTTTGAAAATAAAGAAGATGCAAAAAGACAGGTTGATGAATGGTTAAAGTGATTTTTTTATTTTTTCTTTTAATACTTTTATTAAAGAAGGTTGGTTGTAATAATATGTATCTGGGATTTCTAGAGAAAGTATTCTTTTTTTCATGTACTGTTTTGGGAACCTTTTACCAATTTCACTTCTTTGTCTATCTTCCATGACAACAACAGTATCTGCCCAGGATAGTTGTTTCTCTGTAACTGGGTTTTCGTTGTATAATCCTGCTGATTTGGTTTGAAATCTATCTTTAAATACTCCCTCTGCAGTTTTGCTTCTATTTTGGTTTTGGTTACAGATGAATAAAACTTTCATGATCTTATTATATCTTGTTTGAATTTAAAATTTTCCATTAATCATTTATTGCTGTTTGGAACTATCTTGATTGAATATAGAGGTTTGAGTGGCAGTATTCTATTTATAGTGGATTTACTTTCTTTTAATATGCATTTAATTAAATATGAGCCAACCGATTTTGAAAAATTCTTTTTTCATGCTTTGTGGGGGGTTCAGATTGACCAAGATTCTGTAAGGAGAGAGTTTGATGATTTAGGTGATGGTCTTTATAGGTTTGTTGCTCCTTTTTTTGAATTGGGTGAGAGTAGAAGTGGGCTAGTTTATTTAGAAAAGAGGGTTTTTGTTGATAGTGAGGCAAGTCCACTTGTTCAAGGGTTTAAAGATTTGTTAATGGATGAAAGTGTTGTTTATGTTTGGGCTGAAGGAGGGAAACTTTTGGATTTCTATACTGCGCAAGTGAGGTATATGAATCTTGCTGGTAAACATATGAAAAAGCCTTGTGTTCTTATACCTAGTTATCCTTTTGAAGACGAGGATGGAGATGAGGTTTTGGCTGCAATTAATCTTAGAAGAGAAGGTGTTTGGGGGATAGTGCATGATTCTTTTAGAGCGGTTGTTCCTGAGAAATTCTTGCCTCCAAATTTGACAAGAAGAACTTAATGTTTGGGTTATAACAATCTTTTTATATTTTGTAAACTATTTTATGTTATGTTAGATTTTGGTGGTAAAGTTAGTTACCCTCCAAGTGTTTTAGAGCTTGCTCTGTTAGATGTTGAAGACCCTGTTGAAAGAGAGTTTAGAGTTAGGCAACAGTATATTTGTATTGCAAAGCAAGAAGTAAGTGCAAGAGGGTTTAGGACTTTGTATTGGGCTGTGCAGAAAAGAGTGCCTTGTACTGAACTTTTTCCTGAGAATGAAATGGATGTTGCACAAAGGTTGCATTTGCCCATCAGAGATATTGTTAGGTTTAGCTGGCCACCTCGTTATTTTGCTTTTGCAGTAGAGTTGTTGGATTTGGATTGTGCTGTGATTGAAGATCCTGTTGTTGAGGTTAGTTATTTTAAAGGCGGAGGTAAAGCAGATCCTGTTGTAAGGATTTTACTTTCAGAGGCTGATGAACTTTTAGCTTATTCTAGGAGAAAATTGATTCCTCCTTTTCAGAAGTGTTTAAGAAAGTAGTTTACTTGCTTGTAATAATTTCTACAACATCTCTTGTTTTCAATTTGTGATCTTTGCTAACTGTTCTTTTTGTTTTTACATCAATAGCTCTTATGAAACCTTTGCCTATGTCTGTATGTAAAGAGAATGCAAAATCTAATGCTGTTGAATCTTTTGGTAGTAGGAAACAGTCTGGCAAAACATTTCCATCTTTATCAGTAAGGTTGTTA
>CAYFIU010000042.1:0-4968 GCA_964343245.1 Candidatus Woesearchaeota archaeon
TATCATAGTCAGTAGCCAAGATTACTTCTTTAGCACCCTTTGCACACTTCTTAATACAATTCAAGTAAGGTTTTGTATAAGCACTACCTTTGTTAACTTCAAAACTTGCCTTCCACTCTATATTAAAAACAGGATAAGTCCAACCCTTCTTATTCTTCTCAGCAACACCATACAAGTGACCAACAGCACAAACAACAACAATTTTCTCTTTATTATGAGTAATTTCATAGTAAGGCACCTTTCGCATATAAGTTTTCTTTTCAACTTTTGTATCAGCCAAAGCTTCAGCTATCTTCTTACATGCTGAGGGTTTTTCTGCAATTATTATCTGTGTCATCCAAAACTAAAGAAACTCAAATCTTTTTTAAAGCTTTGCAAACATTTATATTACAATATATCTATTAAAAGGATATGAAAAAAATAATTTTATTGTTAACATTATTACTTTTAGTAGGTTGCACAGAACAAACAATAATTGGTAGTGGCGAATATGTTTGTGAAATTGATTCAGACTGTCTTGTTGCAACATTAGACCCTTGTACTTGTGGTTCAGGTGGCCAACAAAAGGCAATAAACATGGATTTTCAAAGTAGTTGGCAAAATATCCTAAATGAACAATATACAGATACAACATGCGAAGATGAGATCTCAGACCATGCATCCTGTTTTACAGAAGCAAAATGTGTAGAAAATACTTGTCAACTTGTTTTGGATAAGAGCCTTTTCTGTTCTGGATCAAATGCCAAAACCAACTGTGAAACTGAAGAATTTAGCCAATATGGCCTCTCCTGTGAAGAAATTGTCCTTATTTGTGGTTAAAACATAGAGCTATAATCTATACTTCGCGTTCCCTTTCTTTATAAAGCAGTTCCAACATACTTACTATTAGAAAGAATTACACCTCCCCCCTTTCTTTCGATTTTTTTCTTTATTTTTACAAGATTTCCTCTAAAGCTCTAGACAAAGTGATTCCATCAGCAGGTCGCTTTACAGGATCAACTGCCAAACAACGCATTGTTAAATCACTCATTTGAACAGAAACATCAGAAACATCAGCCAAAGGTAAGAGTTGTTTTTCAGGATTCTTCTGCCTTTGCAAAATCTTAAGTGCATCAAAACCAGCACCCTCTAAAAAGGGATTTGAACCAGAATAAACATGATAAAGAATTGTACCAAAAGAATATACATCAGATCTAGGAGTTGCAGGCTTTAGTTTTATTTGTTCTGGAGACATACTCCCAGGAGTTCCAACAACCATCCTTCTAGTAAACAAATGGTTTAACCTTAACTTCAAATAATTTGCCATCAAACCTAAATCAACAACAACAATCTCATCTGAGCCAAGAATAAGATTTGCAGGTTTAAGATCTCTGTGAACTAACCCAGCAACATGTGCATATCCAATATCCTGTGCAAGCTTAGGTAAATACTTTTCAACTTGTTCAGGAGAAAAATCCTTCTCCCACATAGCATGTTCTAAGTTATTCCCTTCAATATAAGGCATGATCAAAAAGAATCTTCCCATGACAGTACCCTCTGAAGTATACACAGGAAATCCTGATAAATTATAATTCCGACATTCTCTAAAAGCAGAAACCTCTCTTTGAAATGCTGCAAGTTTAATTGGTTTTGTAATTGTTTTCCTAGAAAAAAGCTTCATTAACTCAGGCTTACCACCATTATCTCTTGTAAAAATTCTTGCAGTAGCTCCTCTAAGCTCTGGCCTATAAGTCCAAGAATTTGAACAAAAAGAACCTTCTAAAAAATTCTGAACTTGATTAAAAGAATAATCTCCACCAAGTATTGCTGCCTTAATAAGTTCATCAATCATTTTTTCTAAACCTCAACAATCTTACCTTTTCTACCGACATTAACAACCCTTGTATTCCCAATCATCTCTTCAATACCTTCAGCTTCATGCACATGAGAACAAAAAACCATATCAGGCTTAAACTCTTCAATAGCTTTCCTAAGACTCTCACTACCATAAACAAAATCAGAAAATCTTTCCATCTTAGTATCAGTTGGATGAGTATGACTTACTAAAATCTTAGTTTTACAATCCTTAACATAGCTAGCACCCTTTCTTAATAACTCAAAAATCTCAGACTCAGGCTTTTGAAACATACCTTGAACAACAGAACCAGAACCAAACAATCCAACATCACCCATCTTGTACCCATACCCTTCCAAGTTCTTCCCTTTATACATTTCAGCTAGGAAATTGATAGTAGCATCAGAATCATGATTTCCAGGCACCAAAAACACTTTTTGTTTAAACAAACCTACAATACCTTCAAAATTTTCATCAGAATATGAAACATCACCACAAATTACAACAAAATCCACCTTCTCCTTTTCAGCCTTTTCAGCCATCTCTCTAGCCAAACCACTATCTCCATGAATATCACCTACAACTAAAAATTTCATAGAATTTCGTCCCTAATGGGTACTTATAAAGCTTTTGGTCTAAAAAATGCCACCTGGTAAGCTCTCTGCCATCTGGACTAAATGAACCCTATCATCAACTGTTAAATCTCTTTCTTGAAAAGTGGTTGGTTGATCAAAAACAACAGCCCAAGGAAAAGCAGCGGTAAGATGATCTAAAAGTCTTCCATATCTTTTCTGACAATCTGCATGTACAGCCAAAGTTCCATCATCCCCATACCTATAATTAACTGTCAATCCTCCATGAGTAACAGCAACCTTCCCCCTCAAGCCTTCTTGGTCCTTCATATAAAGGGCATCTTTCTAAAAAAGAAGACCAACACCTTGCAACAGCCTCAGGCGTTAACTTAGTTAAAAAATGTCTATTAATATAATGTATTGCCATAAATACCAGAAACTAACTACCAATATATAAATTTTTAGTATATACTTTATATTAAATTTATACAACAGCATCCAGAGCTTTCAAAGCCCACTCTTTAATATTAGGTTTTAAATCTTCTCTTAATAGCTCTTCTCTAGAAAACCATTTTGAAGGCGCCCCATCATCAGCAACAGAAGTAAACTATCCCCCTTTAACAACAGCAAAATACATCAGATTAATATGCTTGTGATCATCCTTAATATGATCAAGATGAACATGTGCTGGTTGTACTAAATTAGCATTCAAAGATTTAGAAGCAGAAACAAGCCCAACATCCAAACCAGTTTCTTCTTTAGCTTCTCGAATAACAGCATCACAAGGCAACTCGTTCTTTTCAATATGCCCACCAGGAGGCACCCATATCTGACACTTGTTATTAAAATTTAACAATACTTTCCCTTCATTAACAATAAACACAGTTGACAAAAATTCTTTAACAACTTCCATACAAGAAAGAATTATTTTGAAATATTTAAAATTTACTCAAAACCATCATCAGAAGAATCATCATCGCCAAGAGGTACAGCTTCCTAAGCAAGATAACCAACAACAAGCTCTTGTGGAACTGCCTCAGCCAATGTACCATCTGGAGTCTCAACAAGTAAATAAAGGGTATTTGAACAATTACAACCCTGAGAATAAGGATTATTTACTGTAAGAGAGATTGAACCTTCATCTCTAATAAGACCATCATAGCCTAAAGCTCTTGCCATCGCAACAGCTTCATCAAAGCCCAAAACATTATCCTCCCCTGAAGCCAAAGCATAAACTCTATCTTTATTAGCACCTTGGTCAGACAAAGAAATTCCATTATTACAACTACTTACAGTACTAGCTAACCCAACAAGCAAAGCAATACCTCCCACAATTCTAACACCACCTATCATAAAAATAATAATTAAATAACTACTTATAAGAATTATTATACTCTAAACTTTCCTTCTAAACATTTTCTCTAAATCACCCATACTAAGCTTAACAATAATAGGCCTACCATGAGGACAAGTAAAAGGCAACTCACACTTATCCAGCTTTTTTAACAAATCCATCATCCTATACTCAGAAACATCATCACCAGCTTTGATTGAAGCACGACAAGCCATTCGAGTAACAACCTTCTCTTTATAATCAGTAACAGCTTTCAAATCAACCAACAAATCCAACAACAACTCTTTACCAAAAACATCTTTGAAAATTACAGGCACAGACCTAATCAAAAAACTATTTCCACCAAACTCTTCTACTTTAAACCCAAAACTTTCTAACTTATCCAAACCCTCTTTCAAAGCAGAAGCACTCTTAGCATCCAATTCCATAACATCAGGATTCAACAACTCTTGAACCTCAACAGAATTATCAACAAACTGTTTCATAAACCTTTCATAATTAATTCTTTCTTCAACAACATGCTGATCAATCAAAACCAAACCTTCTGCAGTTTCACCAACCCAATAAGTTTTACCAACACAACCCAACAACTTAATCCTTGGTAGTCGAACAAACCCTTCTTCTTTAACCTCAGTCAACCCTTGCTGCTTAGTAACCTCAATAACCTTTTCCTCAACTTTTTTCTCAGGAACACCAAAATCAAAACTCTCTTGAACTTCACTAACAACATCTGATTCTTCTTTAAACACAGAACGAATAGAATCAAACACAACCTCTTGCACTTTTCGAGGATGCTCAAACCGAATTTCCTGCTTAGTAGGATGAATATTAACATCAACACCTGAAACCTCCAACTTCAAAACAACAACAGGATGCTTTTGAACAAACAATAAACTTTTGTAAGCATCATACAACCCCTTACTAATTTCAGAACTCTCAACTAACCTAGAATTAACAAAAAAACTTTGCATACTTCTATCCCTTCTTAACAAACTAGGTTTTGAAACATAACCAAACACTCTAATCCCATCTTTTTCATGATTAACTTCAACCAAATCCTTAACAAAACCAGTCCCATACAACCCAACCACCCTATCCAACAAACTACTTTTTGGAATATCAATTAAAACTTTATCATCTTTAACCAACTTAAATCTAACACCTTCATTACCCAAAGCAAACCTCATAACCATTTCTAAAACTCTTTC
>CAYFIU010000043.1:0-4774 GCA_964343245.1 Candidatus Woesearchaeota archaeon
CTTGAAAATAATTTGAACATTTGTATAATTACTGAGGGTATTCCTGTGAATGATATGGTTGAAATTAATAAACATAAGGGTGATAACATTATAATTGGTCCGAACTGTCCTGGTTTGTGTTCTGTTAGAGAGTGCAAGCTAGGAATCATGCCAAATCATTTGTTCAAACAAGGTAATGTTGGAATTGTTTCAAGATCTGGAACTTTGACTTATGAATTGATCAATGAGCTTTCTAGGAATGATATTGGACAAAGTACTGTGGTTGGTATTGGTGGTGACATGGTTGCTGGATCAAGTTTTGTAGATGTTCTAAAAGAGTTTGAAAAGGATGAGCAAACTAAAGCTGTTGTTCTGGCAGGTGAAATTGGTGGTGACTTGGAAGAGAGAGCAGCAGAGTATATTAAAACTATGACAAAGCCTGTGATTGCTTACATTGCAGGGAAATCAGCACCAAAAGGTAAGAGAATGGGGCATGCTGGTGCTATAATTTACGGCAAGAAAGGCACTTGGGAGTACAAAGTTGAAGCTTTGCGAAAAAATGGTGTCAAGGTAGTGGACCTTCCATCAGAAATAACCAAAGAATTGAAAACATATTTAAACAATTAAGAAATTAAGATGATTGGAGGATATGAAAATGGTTAAACATTTAACAAAAGATGATTTTAAAGACTTTATCAAAGAGGGTGTTGCAGTTATTGACTTTTATGCTGACTGGTGTGGACCTTGTCAGATGGTGAAACCGATTTTTGAAGAGTTGAGTTCTGAAATGAAGGATGTAAAGTTTGGTTCTGTTGATACACAGGCTCAAGAAGAGTTGGCTAGTGAGTATGGTATTAGAAGTATTCCTGCTTTTATCCTGTTCAAAGATGGTGAACAAGTTGCTGACCGGGTTGGTGGTGCTACCAAAGATGGAATTAAGAAGTGGATTGAAGAATCTACTTAATTTTTTAACTAAAGTAAGCTGATTTAATATCTCTATAAGGAATATCTTGTTGAGAAACCTGTCTTCCAGGACTTCCATCTTGAGGATATTCTGTTGCTGCATCCAATACTAAATGACTCCTATATCTATAATCACAAACAGTCCCTTCAAGACTAGTACCATCCCCTAGTTCTACATGAACTGTATCTCCAACTTCAGGCTTTCTATCCAAACCAAAATGTGCTCTTGCCATGGATGTGTGGAAAAATTTTAAGTTTATAAAGTTTACTTAAAATTCAAAATATTAAATACTAAAAAATTATTCTAAATCTGCTAAAGAATCATCAATAGTTGGATAAATCGCTTCAATTTTTTCCCCCAACAAAATAACTCTGTCTCTATTCACAGGTCTAGGAGTATCACCAGGTTCTGCATATGATTCAACGTCTCTTAATCTCAGATATAAACCATGTTTAGCATGCTTACCTTCATCTATAAGAGTTCCATCCACATACTGTCCATTACTACGCAGAATAGTTAATCTATCACCCACCTCAGCTTCTTCGCCTAAATGATCTTTTGTTAATGGACCTACCATAGTCTTTGAAGGAAAAATCTCTGGTTTATAAACTTTGTTAATCTTTTGATAAAGTAAATGATTTAAATCATAATTTTGTTCTAAGTATCATGTTTTATCATGTAATAACATCAACTGAGTGTAACTTGCATTGTTCTTACTGTGATAGAGAGGAGTGGGGCTGTGAATGGGAGGATTATGATTACTCTTTACCTTGTAGGATTAGTTATGATGTTGCTAAGTTGAAAGCGTTTGTAACTGAAAAGGATTATGTAACTTTTTATGGTGGTGAACCTTTGTTAGATATTCCTAAGATAAAAGAGATTATGAATAGTGTTTCTTGCAAATGTTTTATGGTGCAAACAAATGGATTGCTTTTGAAAGAGTTGGGTGACTATGCTTTAAAGTTTCATACTATTCTGGTTTCAATTGATGGTGATGAGGCTTGCACTGATAAGAATCGAGGCGCTGGTGTGCATAAGAAAGTAATGCAAAACGTTTCTTGGTTAAAAGAACAAGGTTTTTCTGGTGAGTTGATTGCTAGGATGACTATTAGTGAAAATTCTAAGTTGTATGATCAAGTGCTTTGGTTGTCTGAGCATTTTGATTCTGTTCACTGGCAGTTGGATGCTATGTTTTTCGAAGAAAAGAATCAGTGGTTTGAAAGTTATAACTCTGATGTTGACAAGTTAGTCGATTATTGGATTTCACAAATGCATTCTGGCAAAGTTTTGAAGTGGTATCCCTTTTTGGTTGTGATCCATGATTTGTTAAAAGGTTTGAAAGCCAAGCTTAGGTGTGGGTCTGGTTATGCAAATTATACTGTTGCAACTAATGGAAAGGTTGCACCCTGCCCTATCATGTGTGGGATGAAAGAGTATTATTGTGGTGACTTGGATTCTAAAGAGTTGAAAGAGGTTTATGTTAAAGAGCCTTGCAGTTCTTGTGATGTTCTTGATGTTTGTGGTGGTCGATGTTTGTATTCTAATGTGACTAAGCTATGGGAAGAGAAAGATTATGGTGAACTTTGTTCTACTGTGAAGTTTTTGATTACAAAGTTGAAAAGTAAAAAGTTTGAAGTTGAAGGGTTGCTTAGTAAAGGTGTTATTAAGTTAGAACAGTTTGGTCATTTGAAGTTTAATGGTGTTGAAGTTATTCCTTAGCGCAAAGCACCAGATAATATTTCCTCAGCTGGTTTTGTAGCAAAGTATTTCCTATCTCTCATAGTGACTATCTCACTTTCATGCAAACATTTCCTCACCAAATCTAAGGATACTGGTCCAAAGCCACCACTATCGCTATCAACAAAAATTGTGTCAAAATCAAAAGCAAAGTATGATGCACCCCCAAGAACTACTGCACCTGGAGCACAAGGGATCTCTTTATGATACCCAACTTGATGGGAAATCCAAGCCCTATCATTGAGATATCTTCTAAGAGAAGGAAGACCACTATCTGCCATTGTGAGCCCTTGGACTTGTTTGGATGTTGCGAGTATAACCCTTCTCTCATCAGGCATTAAGTAAACTATTAGTTCCCCAAAATCACCCCTCTCAAAGCTTGTTTCGTTGTCATACTCAAAATCATCAAGAGAAATCTGTCCACGAGGAGCATATTCTTCTTCATCTTCCTCTCCCCAATAATCATATGCCATAAACAAAGCTCTTCTATGCTCTACTCTAAGTTCCTCCCATTCATCATCAGTAAGAGCATCTAAACCATCTTCTGCTGGAACAGCAACGCCATCATAAAAGTAATCAACCATATCAAATAAGTTTTAAAAAGGAATTTATAAGTATTATGATGGATCATAAAGATTATTAAAGAACAGCTATTTTCTCTAATTTATGGTTGAAATTATTCGTAGGAGAATAGATTTGAGAAGAAAGGTATTAAGATTGTTAAGAGAGCTCCCTGAAGGTGGCGCAAGGAAAACTGTTTTTAGTTATGATTCTATGTATGTAATGGATGCATATTTCCCTGGAGACAGGCCACCTTTATGCCCCATTTGTAAACAAGCTGCAATTGGTGAAGGATTAATACTTATTGTACCCAGAACTAGTATGGATATTGAGTCGTATGCTCTACACACAGACTGTTTCACTTTAGGACAAAGGTATGCAAAAAGTCAGTTGCAAGGACCAAAAAGAGATGTTGTTGAAAGAGGTGTAACTCACACACTACATTAAAGTGTTTTGATCAAGTCAAAGAATTCTTTATCACTCTTTACAGTGTAGTCAAAGTTCACAAACAGTTTTTTGTAATAACCATCATAATATTCAATTAACATAAATTCGATTGCTTCTTTGATCTTATCTTCGTTAAGTAATTGTGTTACTTGTTCTAATTTTTTCTTACCTAATGTTTTTTTAATTAGTTTTAATTTGGATAAAATCTCTTCTTTGTTATCATTGTAATAGTTTTTGAATGAGATTTCTACTCTTTCTTCAACTGTTTTTTCTAAGAAGACTGTTTTCCAAGGATTTTTAATCTTTTCAAACACTTTGTCAGGAATTGTGTTCTTTCCAATCTTTCTTGATTCACATTCAATAACAATGAAGTCTTTGTTTTGTAGTCCTAATAATCTCTTTAACAAAAGTGATTCAAACTTTTTTTGCTTGTTTGCCTTTAATCCTATGTCGCCTAAGATAGAAGCTCTGTGGTTTGCACAACCTTCTAAGTCTAAACCATTATCTAGTTGTTTTATCACACCTGTTTTGTCTGCACCTGTTAAACCGAAGAGAACTAAAGATTTAGGAATTTCTACCTTTGTTAATTCTTCTCTTACGAATGCTCTATATGCTTTATATCCACCTTCTAGCTGGTTGGCTTTTATGTCAAAGGATTCTAAGTATTGTACAATGCTTTTTGATCGCATTCCACCCCGCCAGCAAAAGATGATTAGAGGTTGTTTTAGTTTTGAAAACTCTTTGTAAAAGTCTCCTAACTTTTCTTTTACTATTTCTAAACCTTTTTCTACTGCTTTTTCTTTGCTTTGCTGTTTGTAGATAGTTCCAACTATTGCTCTTTCATCGTTTTCAAACAAAGGAATGTTTATTGAGTTTGGAACTGTATCCTCTTCAAACTCTGCAGGTGACCTTACATCTACAAAAGTGTAATCTTTGTTATAGCATTGTTCTATTTGCATAGTTAGAAAAACTTAAGGTTTGTATAAAAATTTATCTATTTGTTTCTTAGCTTTTTCTCTATTTTTTTTATGTTGTTCTAAGAATTTTGTTAATTTTTCAATTGTTATTGCTTTTAATTCACCTGAA
>CAYFIU010000044.1:0-4580 GCA_964343245.1 Candidatus Woesearchaeota archaeon
TAATCATTAAATCACCAAAAACCATAACTATCTTCAAGAATTAAAACTTTATAAAGTTTTCTTAACTATAGAAACTAAACCTTTCTTCTTCACACATGATTCCAATAATAGCATCAGGGTTAACTAACTTAGCTGTTTCCAGGTTACTCAAGTCTTGCTCAGAAGCTATACAATGCCTGTAAGGATGCGAATGCAAAGCAATCAGAGTATCAGTAGGGCAAGCTTCAGAAACAACTTGGTTAAAAGTTTGTGAATATATTACAGGAAGGTAAACTTCATCAACATAGTATTTATTTTCTTCAACATAACCCTTCAAACAAACTTTTGTTTCATATTCAAGGTTGTTGTTATACACATCCAACAATATATCATAACTATTACCTACAAACTGCACAGAAAAGTCTTCCAATTCAACCAAACCATCTTCAATAGTCTCACTCTCAATCAAACTAGCAACAATGTCACCAACAGCTCCAGTAAATGTAAAGCTTACAATTAAGAACATTAGAAACAAAGAAATGACAGATACTGAAATCTTTTTAATCAAAGAAGGTTTTTCTTCTTCAACATGTTCTAAATCATCCGGCATAAGTCAAACCTACCATAACAAGTATTCCCACTAAGATTGCAACAAACTGTAAAAAAGATCTTCTAGCAACACACTCTTTGTGCAACTCTGGAACCAAATCAGATCCAGCAATGTAAACAAAACCTCCTGCAGTAACTGGAATCAACCATAAAGCCAATCCATCAACCCAACTTCCAAGCAACCAAACCAACAAAACACCAAAAACCGAAAACAATCCAAACACAAAATTATACATCAAAGCTTTAGATCTAGAATAACCAGCATGCAACAAAATTCCATAATCCCCCATCTCTTGTGGGATTTCGTGCAATATAACTGCAACAGAGGTCACAAGACCTAAATGCACATCAACCATAAAACTTGCACCAATTAACAATCCATCAGTTAGGTTATGAAACCCATCACCAACAAGGTTCATTATACCTACTGGATGTTTATGTTCAGTAGATGTTTGAACATGACAATGTCTCCAATGAACAAACTTTTCCAATGCAAAAAATATCAGTATCCCTAATAACACTAACAAAGGCACTGTTAGACCAAAGCCAAAGTTTTCAAAACTTTCAGGAATCAAATGAATAAAGGCTCCACCTAACAAACTTCCAACCGAAAAACTAACTAAAATGAACACTATTTTGTTCAAGAATCTTTTTTTCAGACCTAATGTGAAAACTCCAACAAAAGAAACCAAACTGATTACCAATGCTGCAATAATTGCGTATAACATAAGTCTTCTTTTGTTTGAATGTATAAAAATCTTTCTTATTGAAACGCTTCAAAATAAATGCTTATCCTAGAAAGATCAGAATAAGAATCTTCACAATCTTTTAACCTAGCTTTTAGCTCTTGGTTAAAGGGATCACTTTCTAACTTCCGTTCTATTTCTTCCATAACCTGCTCTAACCTAATCATCAAGGTTTTATGTTCTTCATGAGCTTTTTGTATTTCTGCCCAAACTTCTTTGGCATCTGCAAAGACAATGCTTCTCTCTTCAGCCAATTCTTTCATTTCCTTTTCTAGTTCTTGATCACTGACTTCCTTTCTTTGGTGCTTTTTTCTAAGCTCGATAATTTCTTGGTCAATGGTTTCAAGTTCTTCTTTGTAGAAATCATGCTCTTTTATCAGTTCTAAGAAATTTTCATAATTATTTTGTATTTCTAAATAAGCATCCTTTTCTGGTTTTGGCAATCCTTTTTTTTCTAATTTTTTTTCTTCTTTAACCATAGATGTTTGAAGATCTACTTGCATTCTTCTTTCCTTTTCTCTGCTTACTATAGCCATAAAGTTTTTTTCTTGAGAAGCATACACTTCTCCTCCTCCCAAATGTTTAACGCCTCCCAGTGCTGCGACAAGGCCCATTCCTATAATAATTTTCCTAATAGTTCTATTTTTTAACCACCTAACCATAAAGTTGTTTAGATCTTTTAGTTTATATCTTTTTTCACAGCAAGAAATAAAGTATAACTGGCAGAAGTAAAGAACCCATCATATGATTTCTACCAATTCCTTTCAATTGCGGAATCAAACCAATGCAAGTGCTAAAAAACAATATTACCCAACCCTTCCAACCACAAATAACAAACACTAGAACAATAATCAAACAAATCACAGTATAAACAAGATATTTGTAGTTTACTTTTTGTATTAGAACAGAAAACTTCTTTGAAAGGAAATGTGCAAGAAACACAGCACAACCACCAGCAACCAAACTGACACCAATGAAAATAGCTAATTCACTTTGGCTAACAACTTCCAAGACCTTTTGCACTGTTACCACAGCACCATTTCTGGCTTTCTCTAATATATATAGTGTAACTAGTGATAGAACCATGTTAACTGTTGACAAACCTCCAACCAAAATCATGAAACCTTTGTTAGTAAGTTTAACCACTTGCGACCCTAAGATTGCTGCTTGTGAAGGGCCAAGGCCAGGCATAAAACTACATATCCAACCTGTGACAACAGAACAAGATATAGCCTTTGCAGACTCTTTCTTATCAAACTCAATTTTAAACTCTTCTTGCTTTGGAATCTTTGAACTGGAAGATAGTGCTAACATACTAATCCCAAACATACCAGAGAACAAAGGAAACAAAGGTTCATTCATAGTTAAATTGAAAACTTGCAAAGCAAAAACTCCAGAGATTAAGAAAACAGCCAAGGCCCAGAATTTGGATTTAGATTCTTTTAGAATTAGGAATATGCTGATTAGTAGTAATATATATCCAATATAATCCTTTAGAAAAGTGTAAACAGGATCCACTATGTGTAATAATAAGGGAACAACTGCAACTGAAAGTAATAATCCACCAAAAGAACCAATCACAGTAAGCATAACAGCAGCATAACCTTTGCCTTCCATTAACATTCTATGCCCAGGTAGTACAGAAAGACAGTTCTCTGCTTCAGGACAACCAAAGAAAACTGAAGGTATGGTGTCTAGGAAAGTATGTGTCACTGCAGTTGCGATAATAACAACACAAGTTAGCAAAGGATTGCCAAAAGCCAGGCTAAACAATAGCACTGCAACTAAGTTAATGTGAATCCCTGGAATAAGACCAGTTATGATACCTAAACAGATACCAACTGTTGTAGCAAGTAGTATTTGAAACAGCATAAAACAAAACCACTTTCTTGTCTTTATTAAATGAACATACAGTTTTTCGGAAATCTTTCAGAACTTATATCTCGAAACATGAAAACATTTATTAAAGAAAGAACTTTATCAACATTAGCTGGGGAAAAAAGAGGGTGATATTTTGCAGCAATACATAGTTCTCGACTTGGAGACAACAGGGTTATCAAAGCACAAACACAACATTACAGAGATCGCTGCAGTCAAAGTCAACAATAATAAAATTGTTAACGAGTTTAGTACTTTAATCAATCCTTGCCAACACATTCCTTCTTTTATAACAAGAATAACAGGAATAAACGATAAAATGGTTGCAGAAGCACCAAAGATCAACCAAGCACTTCCACACTTTCTTAAATTCTTAAAAGATGATGTTATTATTGCACACAATGCAACATTTGACCATGGTTTTATTTCAGAAAACGCTGCAAGGCATACAAACACTTCTTTTCTAAATTCTAGAGTTTGTACAAGAAAGCTTGCAACAAGATTGCTCCCTACTTTACCAAGTAAAAGGCTAGAATGTGTGTGTAATCATTTTAATATAAAAAATCAAGAAGCGCACAGAGCGATGGGAGATACAATCGCAACAGCAGAAGTGTTTTCAAACTTTCTTAACATTTTAAACAAAGCAGAGATAAAAACAAAAGAAGACATTTTAAAGTTTGAATCAATGCCAGTACCAAAAGCAAAAAGACTAATTTACAACAACCTGTAACTCTCCTTTATACTCTTGGACAACTCCTCTTAAAGAAACTTCTTGTCCAACAAAATACTCACCTTCAAATGCAACAACTTTAATCGAACCAGTACTATCATACACCTTCAAAGCACTCAAGTTACTATACTCCTTAACATCAGAAACAATACCCTCAACTTTAACTGGTTGTTCCAAAAGAGAACTTTCTATGTCAGATATACCTGTTGCTTGTTGGGTCATAAGGAATATAATCCCTATGCCCACAAGCGAGCACATTAGTGCTACTCTAAACAACCATCTCTCTTCCACAGAGCAATATAGACGTGATCGCTTTATAAGAACCCTGCAACCAATTCCAGAAATATTACAAAATGTTTATAAATCTCTTGAATATTTTACAGAGTATGAATGTTGAAGAAAAGTTTAAACTGGTTTCCAGGAACACTGAAGAGATTGTTTCAGAAGAAAAATTAAAAATCTTATTAAAAGAAAAAAAACAACCTGTTGTATACTTAGGAACAGCTCCAACAGGAAAGCCTCATGTAGGGTACTTCACCTGGTTCTTAAAAATGGCAGATTTTCTTAATGCAGGGTTCAAAGTAAAATTATTACTAGCTGACATTTCTGTGGAAGGAGAGGAAGGTGATGATGCTTGA
>CAYFIU010000045.1:0-4145 GCA_964343245.1 Candidatus Woesearchaeota archaeon
CCCCAACATTTTCTCAAACACATTATCTTTATATTATAAAGAGGAGGAATAAAAAATGGCAAAAGAAAAACCAGTGAGTCGTATCAGCATCAATCATAACACCTGTTTTATTAAGTCTAAGCACAGTCTTAGTAGACATACTTAGTAGCACCATGAGCCAAATTACCATTCCATCAACATCACTCTCAACACTACCAATTCAACCATCAGGCGGAACAATAAGCGTAACATTCCTTCAAATATTCATAATCTGTTTCCTATTCATGAACTGTTTAATGGCATCCTTCCTTCTAGGAATGATTAGCAAAGGAAAACAAAGAGCAGGAATAAAATATTTCTTACCTATGATAGCTCTAGCAATTCCAATATTTTTAGTAGTTCAATACATAGCAAGATCAGCACTCTCGGGCTTGTTTAACTTTTAACTATTTTTTTAAATTCTGCATCAGCATCTAGTTCCAGCCCAAACTTAGCAAAGTATCTAACAAGATTGTTAATATCTCGCATCAAAAGTTTTTCAACTCCAGGATAACGCAAATCAACAGCATGAGAAAAGTCAATCAAAATGGGCTTATCATTATAATTTAAAATGTTATACTCAGAAATATCAGTATGCACCAACTTAGCTTTGTACAACAACTTAATCTCTCGCCTCAACCTTTTGTAAAACAATCCAACATCTTTAGGAGGTTGTTTATGCAACATAGGAGCAGGCTTAGAATCACCAATCATTTCCATACAAAGAATATTCTTATGCACAGCATAAGGTGTAGGCACAATCACACCACCCTTCCTAGCTTTCAACAAATTAGCAAACTCTTTCTTAGCCCAAGTATAAACCAAAGTTAATTTAGAACCTTTCACATGTGAATACCTTGGATCAGGCCTCATATAATCCATCATCTTAGCAAATGAAGCAGCAGTACGATAAACTTTAACAATCCTTAACTCATCATCATGATCAACAGTAAACACATTACTCTCTTTACCAATCTTAACAGGACTTTTAATCTCCTCAAAATAACCTTGAGAACTTAGTTTAAACAAACCTCTAAGAGTACACTGATCAAACACATTTTCATAAGCAATAAACTTATTTTTTGACATAATATAGAATAATCTAACTTAGCTTATATACCTTTCCACTTCTTCACAGGCAAAACAAACAAGATATAGATCAACCCAAAACCCAAAAGAAAGTATAACCAATCATACTGTGTCAACAACCAATAAACTAAATGGAAAATAGTAACAACAATACCAGCAATAGCTAAGATTTTTTTCATTAGAAATCCTCAAGATCAACAGTAACTTCTTTAATATGCCCTCTCCTCTTCAACCAAACTACCTGAGCAGGCCTATACTTATAGATAACATCACCCTTTTCATCACCACCAAACTCCCAAGGCTCAACAAGAACATAATTATTTTCCCTAACCCACAATCTTCTCTTCAACCTACCAGGAATTCGACAAACTCGAGTTTTACCATCAAAACACCTAACTCTCATTCTACCCCCACCAAGCCTACCTTCAACATGACCAATAGATTGATTACCACGTGGCAATTTAACCCTAATAAACTCTCCTTCAGGTTGAGGAACAAACTTCCCTTTTCCTTTCTTTGGTTTTTTCTTTTTACTAGGTAATGCCATTTATAGTGAAGAAATAACCTCTATTTATAAAACTTCTCTAAATCAAAAAACTCAATTTCAGGCCTTGTCTCCTTCAAATCCTTGAAAGTAAACTCTTGAACTTTTGAATCATAACAAGCACAACAATCCTTAACAACAATAACATTCATATCTCTATCATAAGCATCAGAAACAAAGCTACGCACACAAAGATTTGTCAAAATTCCACAAACTACAACCTCATCAACCCCACCTAAAACATCATCCATCTCAGTTTTGTAAAATGAACTAACTTTGTTTTTTACAACCAAAGAATCACCATCCTTAAAAAACCCATCAATCAACTCACTATTAAATTCATCATCAACATGTTTAGTAAAAACAATTTTGTAACCCATCTTTCTACAATAAGAAACCAGTATTCGAACTCTATCTAAAACTTCACTAATGTCACCAACATAATCCTCACTACTTTTGTTAACCCAACCTTCCTGAAAATCAATTAACACTAAAGCTTTCATTCAGATTTCTCCTCTTTTTTCTTAAAACAAACAGTTCCTCTATAAATATCTCTACTCCTCAACTTATCACGAGTGTGCAAGGTTCGAGAAATTTTTAACTCCCAACCTTTAAACTTTCTCTTCAATTGATCACCAATAGTACGAGCAAACCTTTGAGAACTAATATAAATATCCACACCACCTCTCAACTTTACAACCTTAGAAATATGAGTCCCTTTTCTTTCAAGAACCATTTTACTAATAAACTGATAAATCTCTTCATCAAACGGTCTTAACTGTATCTTTGCTTCAAAATACTGATTAGAACCTTCATAAATAATAGATTTGCCCATGTTTCACTCCAACATCTACAACACTTTTTTCGTCCAACACACCCAACTCAACTGCCACCTTAACAATCTCTTCACCAACAAGGTTAAAATTACCTTCCTCTTTCAATATCTTCTTAACTTCTTCCAACCCAACCAACTCACCTTTGTAAAATGCTTCGCTAACCTTAAAATCACCAAAAGTTTTCCCAACTATATCTTCATCACAAATTGCTACAACACCTTCATGCAGTTTTACATAAAATTTCATCTTTAAACCCTAGCTTTTATTACAGACTTGTGTCCACAAGCCATACATTTTTTGTTCAAAACATTATTATCAACAACTAATTCAGTATCAGGCTTACTACATTTATCACACAAAACATACTCTTCAACATACTTACCCATCTTATAATTAATCATAGCAGAGCTTAACTTTCTACCAAAAATTAACCTTTTACCTTCAAAATGCCCAGGAGTAGCCAATGTTCTTTGTAAATATTTCAAAACTTTCTCAGGCTTTCTACCAATCAAATCACAAATCTGGAAAAAATTAACAATAATAGTTTTGATACCTTCAACATACCCTCTAACCTTCGGTAACTCAAACCTTTCAGCCTTACTTACCACATCAGGCAGATTTTCTTTAGCCCTAACCAACATATCTTCATAACTCATAATCAAGAAGAATCAAGTTTTATTTATATATGTTCCTATACACATCTCAAGAATCCAGGACGAGGCATAAACATTTCCCCCTCCTTCAACAATTCATCAACAGCTTTCTTAACTTTGGCTTCTTCCAACCCAACTTTTTCAACCAAAGCTTCCATTGAAATCTCATCACCCTCTTCAACAAAAGCTAAAACTTTCTCTCTTACAGCCAAACTCGGCTCAACCTCTTCAACTTTTTCAACAACAATATCTTTCTTCTCTTCAACAGCATCAGGCTTACCATACTCTTTAATCAACTCCAACCTTCTCAGAAGTGCCCAATCCATATCAATCTTACGAACAACCTCAGGCCTCAAATAGGGCTCTTGATTAAACTCACCCAACCTAGCAACAATAAGAACCAAATCACCAACCTCCATCTCATTAACTAACCACAGATCATCACCCCAAACTCTAGCCTGAATATTATCAGAACCATCATCAATAACAAGAGAACCAAAATTATCAGTTACATTTTTACCAATAACAGAACCTACTATGTTAACTCTAACCACATTATGCCCACCAATTGGTAAGTAAACCAACCCTCCATCCTCCATCTCACCCTTAGTATGCTTCAAATCCCTTATCCAAACCTTAAAAGCAGTCTGCCTTTTAGGTACTTGTACTGGTTCTTCCATAAACACATAATTAGAACAAGAATATATAAATTAATCTATTCTAAAAAAGAACAATCTAAGCTACTACCTTTACACCATCAACACACTCTTCACCCTCACCCATTTCTACAACTTCCCAAGAAATAATACCAATTTACCATTATCTTTCATATTATCTCCTCCTTTTAAAAATAATTAATAAATAATAATAGAAAAATAACTTTATAAAGTTTTCCAATAAGAAAAAATTATTTTAAAATTCTTTCCTTAGCAATATCAGTTGCAACTTCCCTAGGACATTCATCTCCAATTTTACTTAACATAAGCTTTGTATTCTCTACTATTT
>CAYFIU010000046.1:0-3885 GCA_964343245.1 Candidatus Woesearchaeota archaeon
TCTGGTAGAGCACTTGACTTTTAATCAAGTGGTCGCGGGTTCAAATCCCGTCCGGTCCTTTCAAACAAGAAGATGGCAGAAAAGAAGAAGAAAGTGGAAGAGTGCATTGATATTGGAGCACACAAACTAGTTCCTAAGCACATAAAAATTACTGATGATGATAAAACAGTACTTCTTGAAAAGTTTAACATTTCATTGAGTCAATTACCAAAAATTGCAAAAAAAGATCCAGCTGTTGCAAAGCTAGAAGTAGAAATAGGTGATGTTATAAGAATAGTAAGGCCAAGTCTTGCAAGGGGAGAAGTAGATTACTTTAGGGTCGTAATATAATATGTCAAAAAACTTACTAATAACCAAGTACTTTGAAGAACACTCTTTAATAGAGTCTAATATAGCTTCTTTTAACAAGTTTATCGAGTTTGAATTACAAAAAACTATTGACGAGATTGGAGACATCATACCAACAATTCTTCCAGCAGATGTTCAAGAGTTTAAAATCAAGCTTGAAAAGATTTGGATTGAAAAGCCACAGATAACTGAAGCTGATGGTTCAAAAAGAAATATCTACCCTGTTGAAGCAAGGCTAAGGAACCTAACATACTCAGCACCTATCTTCTTAGAAGTTTCAGCTTATGTTGATGGAATCCAAAGAGAAAGTTTCGTTTCACAGATCGGAAAGATCCCAATCATGCTTAAATCTAAATACTGTCACCTACACAAGTTGTCAAAGGACGAACTTGTTGAACATGGTGAAGATGCATATGATCCAGGAGGCTACTTCATAATTAATGGTAATGAAAGAGTGATTATCACAGTTGAAGACTTGCTACCAAACAAAGTATTTTTCCAAACCTTAACAATTGGACCTACAAAATATGCAGCTAAGATTTTCTCACAAAGAGGAGCTTACAGTATTCCACATGTTATGGAACTAATGAAAGATAGCATAATTTACTTATCATTTACAAAATTGAAAAGAGTTCCAATCATGACAATCATCAAAGCTCTTGGCTTAACAAAGGACCAAGACATCATGCAGCAAATCTGTAGTGAGAAAGAGTACGATGATGTTTATATTAACTTATACAACTCAGCTGAAATTAAAACTTCTGAAGATGCAATGGAATTAATTGCAAAGAAGATTGGTTTAACACAACCAAGAGAGATTAAGCTTGAGAAAACACAAGACCAACTTGACCATTACCTATTCCCTCACATTGGAATTACTCCAAAGGATAGAATGGCAAAAGCTTACCACATTTGTAAACTAATTAAGAGATTCTTAGAAGTTTCAAAAGATGGTAAAACAACAACAGATAAAGATCATTACAAGAACAAAAAGCTAAAACTTTCAGGAGACTTAATGGGAGACTTGTTTAGGGTAAACATGAGGGTGTTGGTTAACGACATCTTGTACAACTTCCAAAGGCTTGTTAAGAGAGGAAAGTTCCAATCAGTAAAAATAATTATTAGAGACAAATTGTTAACATCAAGGATTCAAAGTGCAGTTGCAACAGGATCCTGGGTTGGTGGAAGAAAAGGTATCAGTCAAAACATTGACAGAGTAAACTTCCTAGCTACAATGTCTCACCTTACAAGAGTTGCTTCACTTTTATCAGCAACCCAAGAAAATTTCGAAGCAAGGGAAATCCATTCAACACACTTCGGAAGATTGTGTCCAATTGAAACCCCTGAAGGTACACCAATTGGTTTAAGGAAAAACTTTGCAATGCTTGCACAAGTTACACAAGAAGAGATCGATGAAAGCCAAATGAAGAAAACTTTCGAAAATTTAGGAGTAGATTTAGTAAAATGAGTGACGTATACTTAGATGAAAAATTTGTTGGAACAGTTCAAGATGCAAAAGCATTTGTTAGTAAGATCAAAGAAGAGAGAAGAAAACAAAAGATCCCAACATCATTAAACATCAGTTATGATTCAGAATTCAACGAAGTTTCTATCAACACTTCAACAGGTAGAGTTAGAAGACCTTTGATTGTAGTTGAGAATGGTAAACCTTTACTTACAGAAGAAAATTTGAAACAATTAGAAGAGAATGAACTTACATGGAAAGATTTGGTTGACCAAGGTATAATCGAATACATTGATGCAAGCGAAGAAGAAAATGCTTATGTTGCACTTGCAAGAAAATATGTAACCAAAGAACACACACACATGGAAATAAGTCCAATTTCAATTTTAGGTTTAACAACATCACTTGTACCTTACTCAAACTTTGGCCAAAGTTCAAGGCTGAACAGAGGTTCTAAAACACAAAGACAGTCTCTAGGTATATATGCAATGAATTACTTGCTAAGATTAGATACTGATAACAACGTGCTACAATATCCACAAAAACCAATTGTAAAATCTTTCATGCACGACATTATAAATTATGACAAACACCCAGCAGGCCAAAACATTACAATTGCGCTTATGAGTTATGATGGGTACAACATGGAAGATTCATTAATTATTAACAAAGGTTCTATCGAAAGAGGCTTTGGAAGATCATACTACTTTAGACCATATTCAGTTTCAGAGATCAGGTACCAAGGTGGACTTATCGACGAGATAGGCATCCCTGACAAAGAAGTTAAAGGGTACAGGTCAGAAGAAGACTACAAATTTTTAGAAGATGATGGTATTGTTTATCCTGAAGCAAAACTACAAGAAGAAGATGTTATCATTGGAAAATCTTCACCACCAAGATTCCTTGGAGAGATGGAAGAGTTTTCAATTGCAGCAAATACAAGAAGAGAAAGTTCATCTGCAATTAGACAAGGTGAAAAAGGTGTAGTTGACATGGTACTTATTACAGAAAACGCAGAAGGTAACAAACTAGTACAAGTTAGAGTAAGGGACCAAAGAATCCCAGAACCAGGTGATAAGTTTGCATCTCGTTATGGACAAAAAGGAGTTATTGGTAGAATTATCCCTCAAGCAGACATGCCATTCACAGCGTCTGGAATCACACCAGATATTATATTTTCACCACACTCAATCCCATCAAGGATGACAATTTCACACCTGATCGAAGTTATGGCAGGTAAAACTGGTGCACTTGGTGGTAAATACATTGATGGAACAACTTTTGGTGCACTTGCAGAAAAAGATATCAGAAAAATGTTGCATTCTTTTGGATTTAGAGAAGATGGAACAGAAAAAATGTACAACGGTGTAACAGGTGAAGAGTTTCAAGCAAAAATTTTCGTTGGAAACATGTACTACTTAAAACTAAGATACATGGTTGCAAACAAAATGCACGCAAGAGCATCAGGAAGAATTCAGTTACTAACAAGACAACCTATAGAAGGTAGAAGTAAAGGTGGAGGTTTAAGGTTGGGAGAGATGGAGAAAGATTGTTTAGTAGCGCATGGAGCATCATTATTACTTAAAGAAAGATTCGACTCTGATAGAACAGTTCTTCATGTATGTGAAAACTGTGGCCAACTTGCAAACTATGATAGAATAAAAGGAAGAGCATCATGTTCAAAATGTGGCGCAAACTCAATAGTTAGCAAAGTTGAAATGAGTTACGCGTTCAAACTATTACTAGACGAATTAAGATCATTAGGTATTCACACAAAAATAGGTTTAGGGAGCAAATACTAAGATGAGAGGAGTATACAAAAAAGTTAGTAACATTCAGTTCAGTCTGATGTCACCTCAACATATCAAGAAAAATGCTGCAGCTAAAGTAGTTACAGCAGAAATCTATGATAAAGAAGGTTATCCTGTTGATGGTGGATTGATGGACACAAGACTTGGTGTTATTGACCCTGGATTACGATGTAAAACTTGTAGTGGCAAACTAAAAGAATGTAATGGCCACTTTGGGTACATTGAAATCGCTAGACCTGTTGTTCACATTAAATATGTTAA
>CAYFIU010000047.1:0-3773 GCA_964343245.1 Candidatus Woesearchaeota archaeon
ACCAAAGCAAACCATAAAGCCAAGTTTGGTTCAGCTAATGCAAGTATAATTAATAAAACATCAGGAGGAACAGGAAAAAAACTAGCTTCCATAAAAGCTAACACAAACAGTCCCCAACTTCCAAGAGGTAAGAAAACTTCCTTTGTCCATTCTACAATTTCAGTAATCATTCTTTAGAGCCTTGGAAAGCAATAAGGTCTTCTGTAGTTAAAACCTTTTTCTTTTTCAGCTTCTGTTCAACTTCCTTAGATTTCTCTTCAAGTTTCTTTTCAACTTTTTTAGCCCTTTTTCTTTCTACTTTAGCTCTAGCTTGCCTTTCTTCACCTTTAGCAGCACCAAAAACCTTAGCTTTTTCTTTGAATTCCTTATTCAGCTTAGAATATTCTTGTTTGAACTTAATAAATTTATCAAAAGCATCTTCTTGCTCTTTTTTAATAACATTAATCTCTTTAGATAAGGCATTAAACTCCTTATATCCACCTTTGTTTTCCTTAACAGTTTCTTTAATTTGTTTATGAAATTCTTCAGCTTTTTCTTTAGCTTTTTGAATTTTTTCAGAAAGTTCATCCCTTTCTTTAGAAGCATCATCCAGATCTTTAACACTTGCATAACTTTTCTTAAGATCTTTAATTTTTTTCATTAATTCTTTTTCTTTGTTAAACTTCAGAGCTTGAGTTTCAAGATCCATTTCTAACTTTGCGATCTCTTTCTTAATAGAACCAGGACTTTTGGCACCAGCCTTATCAAAGGCACCCTTCTTCTTATCATTCATAACTTTAATCTTTGTAATTAAGTCCTTAACAACTTTGTTAGCTTTCTCTCTGTTATCTTTTAACTCTTTAATCTTTTCACTAAAAACATCATTATCTTGTTTAACTTTCTTAACTTTAGAAATAAGTTCAGCGATCTTATCTTTAAGATCCTCTTTTTTCTTGAACCACTCTTCTTTTTTAGAATTGAGTTCACTCAATTTAGCCTTAAGGCTATTAATTTCATTGTGAACTTGCTTGATTTTGTCTTTGATTACGTCTGCCATTCATCTGTTTAGCCGAACAATGCACCTAAGCCAGCAGCTGCTTCTTCAGTAGATTTCTTTTCTACTTTCTTTTCCTTTTTCTCTTCTGCGGCAGGACTTGCAGCAGCAGCAGGAGTAGCAGTAGCAACAGGTGCAGCAACAGCAGCCTCTTTGATAGCTTCATCTATGTTTACACCATCTAAAGCTGCAATTAAAGCTTTGATCTTACCATCATCACTCTTTACGCCAGCAGCCTCTAGGACTTTCTTAACGTTTGCTTCGTTTATTTCTTTGCCTGCTTTGTGTAGTAACATAGCACTGTATACATATTCCATTTCTATTCCTCCAAATTATCGGTTTTGTTTTTTAAGGTTGAAGCCTGTGCTTCAGCCCTTGCTAGGATCTTCCCAACATTGTCTGTTGTGATTATGTCTTTTGAATCTGCCAAAGCACTTGCATCACTATGAGCTTTCACTACCATAACTTTGATTGATTCCTTACAAGGGTAACCAATCTTCACTGCTAAGTTCAATGTCTCTTGGAAACTCATCCTAATGTTTGCCAAGTATTCATCTTCATCAATTGCAAGTACTTTTTTAGTAAATATAACTCCATTTTCAAACAACCCAAGTAAGTTTAAACCAACTTCCATAGGTTCAATTCCCAACCTTGTTAAGATTCCAGCCACACTTCCATTAACTTCCTCACCTTCCTTAACAACCAACTTATCCTCTTTAACAGCAACCTTTCCATCATCGATTCCTGTTTTAATCCCTAACTGACCAAGCTCACCAATGATTGGTCCTGGTGCAAAAGGTGTTTTACCTTCTTTAATTACAATGTCACTAGGTGCAATCTGTCCAGCTTTTGCAGGAGCAGCACTTTTACTAGCTTGTAATATTTTATACAATTTGAAAGGATTATCATTTGTAAAAATCATAGCAGGCATCCCTCTAATAACATCTTTTAACTTTTCTACATCTTTTTTCTCTTTAGAAGCATCATCTAAAGCAATTCTAATCAACCTACCTTTAGCCATAACAAGTTCAGCCTTACCTTTCAAAGACTGTCGCATTTTCTGCAACTGTGGTGAAGGCAAGTTTTTCAAGTCAACAATACCAAAGATTGGATACTCTAAAATCAATTTTTTTAATTGTCCTACAGTACCTTGCTTCACTTTTTTGTTTTCAGAGGTCATTTCTTAGAACCTCCAACTTCAACTGACTTACCCATTGTAGTTTTAACAAAAACAGACTTAACATTTTGTTCGTGTAAAGGTAAAACTTGAATTAACTCTTTGTAAACAGCCTCAATGTTTCCAGCCAACTTTTCATCATCCATGGTTTCAACACCAACAGGACACTTAACAGCCAACTCAGCTTTAGTGATAACTCTAACTGTATTCTGCAACTTCTCAACAATATTTTTAGTTGTACCTTTTGGCGGAACAATCATTCCAGCCTTAGGATTAGGCATTTTACCTGCAGTACCTAGGAATCTACCAAAAGCTTTTGCTACATCAGGCATAATGTTAGCTTGTGCAACAAAATAATCATGATCTCTCATAACTTTCTTTAGCTTCCTCTTATCATAAGAACCAAAGTCATCTTTCAAGATAACAAAATCACAATGCTCTTTTGCATCATTGTTTAACTCACCACCAACCAAACCACAAATTTTAACCTTTTTACCTCTCCCATTTGGAAGACTCACAAAAGTGTTAACTTTATGATCTGGTTTTTTTAGATCTAAATCCTTTAAGTTGAAAATAATATCAATACTTTGAGAAAAATTTCTCTTCTTAGAACCTTCTCTTGCTTTTTTTAATGCTTCTAATATTTGTGCTTTATTCATAATCTGTCCCTCCTACTTCACGTAGTTATACGGGTATGCTTTGGAAAATTTTGAGGCTTTATAAATGTTTCTAATACTTTACCCTATTATTCTTATCGTTAGTATCATACATAAACACTTTTCCACAGTTAGGACACCAATGGTAACCATTAAAGAAGTTGTCAAAATCCTCGCCACATCTGTTACAGTCAGTCATACATATATTTAGAAATTTTAGCTTTATATGCTTTTCTCTACCATAAAAGATATACAGAAAGCTTCTCCATAAACAGCTTTTCAGAATCCAAAAGCTTGTAGTCATAGCCTTTAAACAGCTCTTCAACATCCCCAGTCAAAGAAGAGACCAGAACCAACACCTTTCCATCCTCAACAAGATACTTTCTAGCATTTTCAAGAAATCTTAACAACAACTCAGAACCTTCTTTACCACCTGTTGTAGCTAACCTAGAATCTTCAGGCTCATCAGGATCTTCAGGCAAATAAGGTGGATTAAAGATTATTAGATCAAACTGTCCAGAAACACTTTCAAACAAATCACTCTGTATAACATTCAAACCCTTTTTTCTAGCATATTCAACAGCTTCCGGATTAACATCAACAGCTAAAACATACTCAGCACTCTCTGCAGCAGTAACAGCCTGAACACCAGACCCAGTGCCCATATCTAACACCCTGCCCTCTGCAAACTGTCTAACATGCTTTTGCAACAAAAAAGAATCTTCTCTTGGTTCATATATAGTCATTTTCACTCCAAAGCATCAATGTACTCTTTTACCCTAGAAATAATTGCTTGTAAATAAAACTTTTCAATTTTTTGCTCAAAAATGTGAGAAATCCTCTCTTTCTCAGCTATCCTATACTTATTTTTAACTTTTTCAACAAAGTACATGTCTCTCAATCTCTT
>CAYFIU010000048.1:0-3757 GCA_964343245.1 Candidatus Woesearchaeota archaeon
AACAGGGACAGTTCCAGAAAATCCAGGTAATGTTAGAAATATAAAGAAAAACATTGCTAGAATACTTACCAACATGAACATGAAAACTGGAGGAGAAAAATAGATGGGCGAAGTATGCTCTAAATGCGGGTTACCACAAGAGTTGTGCGTGTGCGAAACAATAGCAAAGGAAGATCAACAGATTGAAATCAAAGTTGTTAAAAGAAGGTTTGGAAAACTGACAACAGTTGTTTCAGGAATTAATGAAAAAGATATCAATCTTAAAGACCTTGCGAAGAAGTTGAAGTCGAGGTTTGCTTGCGGAGGAACCGCAAAGGCAGGCGCGATTGAATTGCAAGGGAATCACCTGAAAAGAGTGAAAGAGTTCCTGATTGAACAGGGATTTGCTGCAAGCACCATAACAACAAAAGTTGGAAACAGAAGATGACGATCACACCAAAAAACTTGATCAGACACGAGCTGGTTGGTTTGGAGGTTGAAGTGGTTAATGCCAAAAGCGTTAACCAAGTAGGAATAAAGGGTAACATTGTTGAAGAAACAAGGAACACCTTAGTTGTTAACACAGCAAATGGTGAAAAAACTGTTTTGAAAAATAATGTGACACTTAGATTTAAACTAGAAAACCAAATGGTTGATGTGGATGGAGAGAGGTTGGTTGGTAAACCAGAGGAGAGAATCAAAAAATGGAAGTAAAGGATTGTAATGACAAACATTGTCCAACACATGGACAGATTAGCCTTAGAGGAAGGGCATTCAGAGGAAAAGTTGTTAGTGCTAGTGCGCACAAAACAGTTACTGTAGAATGGATTAGACCTCATTATATTTCAAAGTATGAAAGATATGAAAAAAGAAAAACCAAAATTAAAGCACACAACCCAGGATGTGTTGGTGCTAAAGTAGGTGACATGGTTGAGATTAAAGAAAGTCGACCAATAAGCAAAACAAAAAATTTCGTGGTGGTTAAGGTAGAAAAATGAAAGCATTAAGCGGTTATCGGACAAAATCATTGCCTGTAGGGGCAGAAGTTGACACTTGTGATAATTCAGGAGCTAAGGTTGTAAAAATCATTAGTGTAAAGGGTCACAAGACAGTTAGAAGGAGATTGTCTGCTGCTGGAGTTGGTGATTTGGTTACTGCTGCTGTGATTAAAGGGAAGCCTGACATGCGACATAAAGTTGTAAGAGCTATTGTTGTTAGACAGAGAAAAGAATATAAGAGAGCTGATGGTTCCCGGATTAAGTTCGAGGACAATGCAGTTGCTGTGCTTAAGGATGATAAAGGAAATCCAAAGGGTACAATCTTTAAAGGTGCAGTTGCAAAAGAAGCTACTGAAAGGTGGCCAGGAATATCAAAAGTTGCGAGGATTATAGTATGAAATTATGGTCAAGATTATGGAATAGGAGTAAAGAAGTTCGAAAGCAAAGAAAGTATAGGTATAATGCTCCATTGCATACCAAACAAAAGTTTGTTCATGTTCACTTATCACCAGAATTAAGAAAAAAGTATGGAAGAAGAAGTTTAGGTGTTAGAGTTGGAGATAAAGTAAAAGTATTAAGAGGACAATTCAGAAAAAAAACAGGAAAGGTCAATAGAGTTTCACTTATTTATGGAAAAGTGTATGTTGAAGGAATCGAAGCTGTAAGAAAGGAAGGCGCTAAAATCTTTTACCCGATTGCACCGTCAAACATTATGATTACTGAATTTAATTTAGAAGACAAAAGAAGAAAAGTAAAGCTTGAGAAAAACATCAAGAAGGAGACAAAGTAAGAATGGTTAAAAATCACTTATCAAGATTAAACGCGCCAAAGAGTTGGCCAATTAGAAGGAAAGGTATAAAGTTTATTGCAAAACCTTCACCAGGACCTTATAGAATGAGAGAGTGTATTGGATTAGGTTTAGCTGTGAAAGAGTTGTTAAGGTTAGCAAGAACTACAAAAGAGATCAAGAGTGTTCTTAATGAAAAGAACATTTTAGTGAATGGCGTTGTTAGAAAGGATCACAAATTCCCATTAGGTATCATGGATGTTGTTGAAGTTCCACAGCTTGGTAAAAACTTTATGTTACTTTACAATAGAAAAGGAAAATTTATGTTTCAAGAGTTAAAAAAGGGTAAAGAAAATACAAAGTTAAGTAAGATTATTGAAAAAACATCTGTTAAAGGTAATAAAACTCAGTTAAATATGTCAGATGGAACAAATATCTTACTTGCAAAGAATGATTATAGCGTGGGTGATACTTTAGTTATTGATTTGAAAGCAAAAAAAGTTGCAAGTTGTGCTAAGCTTGAGAAAGGTGCTAAGGTGTATGTAACTGGCGGAAAAAAGGTTGGGATGGTTGGAGTGATAAATGAGATTAAAAAGTTGGAAGGTAAAAGAGGTTTTAATGTTATCATGGATGTCAATGGTAAAAAAGTTGAAACTGCAAAAGATTATGTTTTTGCAATAGGAGATGTTGAGATCAAAAATGAATAAAATGCAAGAGATTATGGTGGAGAAGGTAACTTTGAACATTGGAACAGGTAAGCCTGGGCCAGAGTTAGATAAAGCTATGATCTTGCTAGCAAAAATTAGTGGTGCAAAACCAATTGAAACTAAAACTAATAAAAGGATTCCAACATGGAAAGTTAGGCCTGGATTAGCAATCGGTGCAAAAGTAACATTAAGAGGCGAAAAAGCTGTTGAAGTTTTGAAAAACTTGTTGGCTGCTATTGATAACAGGTTAAGTATAAGATCTTTTGATACTAAAGGAAACTTTGCTTTTGGAATCCTAGAATATTTAGAAATTCCTGACCTGGAATACATCCCTGAAGTTGGAATTATTGGTTTAGAGGTGGCTATAACTCTTGGAAGGCCAGGATTTAGAGTTAAAAGAAGAAAATACTTGCGAAGAAAAGTTGCAAAAAAACATGATATTACTAAACAAGAAGGTATTGATTATGCAAAACAAAACTTCAGTGTGATACTGAAAGAAGAGGAGGAAGAAGAATGACTGCAGGAAGTTACAAAAAGGTTTTCACACAGTTGAAAAATAAACCAGTAAAATTAAAGAAATTCCTTAAACATAATGCTCCAAAAGATAGAAAATATGGTATTAATGCAAAACCATGTAAGATATGTGGAAGATTAGGAGGACATATTCAAAGATATAACCTAAACATTTGTAGACAGTGTTTCAGAGAAAACGCTAAGAAGTTAGGTTTTAAGAAATATTATTAAAAATGGCAATGAACGACACTTTGGCAGCAGCATTATCGAACATTCGGAATGCTGAGAAAGTTGCAAAAAGCAGCTGTTTAACTAAACCTGTTTCTAAAGTTACAGAGAAGGTTTTAGCTCTTATGAAAGAGCACAGATATATCGGTGATTACAAAGCAATTGAAGATGGACGAGGAGGAGTATTTGAAATACAGTTGATTGGTGCAATAAACAAATGTGGAGTTGTTAAGCCAAGGTTTTCAGTTACCAAAGAAGAATTTGTTAAATTTGAGAAAAGGTTTTTGCCTGCGATCGATTTCGGACTTTTGATTGTTTCAACTTCACAAGGAATCATGACTCATATTCAAGCAAAAGAAAAAGGTATTGGAGGTAAGTTACTAGCTTACGTTTACTAAAATGATTGAAGCAAGAAGGTTAAGAAAGGAAATTGAAATCCCTGCTGGTGTGGAAGTTGAAGTAAAGGATACTTTAGTAGTTAAAGGTCCAAAGGGAGAAGTTAGTAAAAAGCTTTTTTATCCAACTGTTGAAATTACAAAACAAGA
>CAYFIU010000049.1:0-3590 GCA_964343245.1 Candidatus Woesearchaeota archaeon
CCTTGTTAGACGTCCCGACGACTGAAAGGAGGAGAGCCTGCAAGGCGTGGTCGAGGAGTTTTGAAAAAACTCCGAAGAAGTCGTAAGAGATGCCGCCCTATTTTATTAATGAACCCATAACATCTTGAAAAAAAACACTTTCTCCTTTGTAAAGAATTCTCTCTTGTCCTTTGAAATAATCATAATCTCCTTCCATTTCAAAAGTATATTTGAAATCTCCATCAGAGAATTCTTTAGGACCTCTAAAAGGCATACTATTATCAAAATTTGTTAGAGCTTTTTTCAGAAATGGAAAGGCTTGTTCTTGGAAAAAAGTATCATCATATTTTGCATTATGTTGTCCTTGATATGCCATGCACCAAATTGGGTTTCCTTGAAAGAAAACAACTTCTCTTCCGGGTGCCCATTGACTACCTGCATAAGAATCATGATAACTTAAATCTCCATCTACAAATTCATAATCTTTATGACCTTCAAGAATGGGCACATCACACCTGTGTTGTTTTTTGACTTCTTTTGGTGCTCATAGTTATGTTAAAGCTTGACTCCTGTTATCCATTAGAACTTTCCGAAGAAGGGCTCTATTTAGAACCAGGACCAGCTGAAGAGGTTAGTTTTCTGAGACTTAATATGCACCATCATGTAATTCAAATATATGCTAGAAGATCAGATGGAACCCATAAAGTAATGTTCTACTCTAAGTCTGGTTTTAGGCACATTTTGTCAACACAATTTAGTGGTTTTAGACCTATAGCTCTTAATTTTAATGAAGAGGTAATAGCTTTAGAAAGGGCATCAGTATTTAATATTGCTGCTGGAGAGGAATTAGCTTTTCTTTGTGCCCACCTTGGTAATTCTAAACGAGCTAAAGAAGCTAGTGAAAGACATGCTCAACGTTTTTATGAAGAGTTACAAGAAAGCTTGTCTAGGTTTGAATGATCCAAATCTCTCTTAGAATTTTACTTCTTGATGCTGAATAAATAATTGGTTCTTGGTATTTTAACCTTAACTGTTTTAGAATTTGTTCAATACCAAGTGAATGTTGTCTTCTCGTTCTCGTTCTGAAAACTGGTGCGATTATTACTATTTTTTTCTTTGTAATCTTTTTTAGTTCTTTCAGGGTTTCTTCATATATTGGTTTGAGTTCTCTAACTGTACTTCTTGCTTCCTGATCAGTTGGAAGTTTGTTAATGAAAGGACCCATGTATGGTTCAGATGCAACAGTATCAACTTTTTTTACATCTTTGCTAATCTTGGTTGCGTCTGCATTAAGAAGTTTGTAATTAGCTTTTGTTTTGTACTTGCTCTGGATCCATTTTAGGTTAGCTTTTGCTTGCTTGATAACTTTCCTGTTCCTGTCAGTACCTATAACATTGATATCTTGTAACAAAGCTTCTTGTAAAACTGTTCCAATGCCACAAAAAGGGTCAAGCAAAGTTTGGTTTGGTTTTGTTTCTGTTAAGTTTACTAAAATTTTTGCAAGTCTTATTGAAATTGTGTGCAATGGCCTTTGCTCTGGCCTTTCTAAATCTCTAAACTTGTGTTCATTTGGATTGAACAGTTGAACTGTTTGTGCTAAATAATTCTTGTATAAAATGAATTCTAATGTGTTTTGTGCTTCTGTTGGAGATAAATAAGGTAGATTTTGTTTTGACTTTTTTATTGTTGCTTTTATTTTTTCTGCTTTGAACAATTTTTTTAGTTCTGCTTTTAGTTCTGAATCATCTTCATCAGTGTACATTGATATTGCATACCTTAGTTTGTTAGATTGGAATTCTATGTCTATGTTTTTTATTACTTTTGCAATCTTTTGTGTTCCACCTAGATGGTTGATTGTGTTTTTGTCTAGCTGGCTTGTTTCTAGGATTAATACTGTGTCTGATTTTTCTAGTATTGAATACTTTACATTTCTAGCTTTTAGATAAGATTTAATTTCTAACACTGATAACTCTGAGTCTCTTCCTAAAATGAATATGTATTTCATGGTAAATTGTAAGAATTTGCTTTTTATAAGGGTTTATGCTGCTCCTCTTTGACCATTATCATGTTCTCTGATTCTCTGGCCGTGTGCATTTAGAATATATTTTGAAGCTGGAACTATTCTTAGGATTCTACTTGCTGCAGCGTGTGCTGAGTCTGCAATGTCTTCTAGTTCTGCTGGTGTTAAGTTATGCCCTGCATGCTTTTCTCTGAATTTTACTCCAAGAACTGCTGTGAAAGCATCGCCTGCACCTGCTGTAGATGCTGGTGCTGCTACTCTGTACTGTGATGGCATAGTAAAATAAAAATCATCAGCTCCAGCTTGGTGAAAACTTGAACCATCCTTTGCAAGGGTTTGAGTGATCAGTCTCATATCTGGGTAAGCTGTGAACAAGTCATCTAATGAGTTAGCATCATCAAACTGATCAAGTACCATATCTGCTTCATTTTTATTTACAACAAGCATACCAGTTCTATATAGGATATCATCCAATAATTCTAAACCATCTTCCTCCAATGTTTGTGCTGGTGCATAAACAACAAATGCATCTCTAACTGCTTCTTCCGCAGCCAAAGCAATAGCTGGGCACACTGCTGGTAAGAATAAAACATTTGTAAAATGTAAACTAGAGCCAAACTTTTCTAAAAAACTTTGTGTGTTAAACTCTTCTGAAATTGGGGGTTTGTACCAAGATTTACCTACTCCTAGTTGATCTACCAAGTATCCACATCTTGCCATTGGTGCATCACTTTCAAAAGTAGTTAGGCTTACATTCATTTCCCTGTATGCTTCTAGTGCAGCAGAAACAAATGGATCATTTCCGGAACCAAGTATTGTTGAAACAGCCAACCTATACTGCCTTTGACCTGCAAGTTGTGCTGCTGTGTTAAAAGCCTGACCACCTAGTGCATAAGTTCTTTCTTCTGGTTGTGCTGCTGCAAAAGCTCTTTCAAAAGATTCATAATCAGTAATATCTTGAGAAATTGCTAAATGTCTTTCTGGAGTACTTGGGACTAAAAATTCATCAACAGTTGTGGGACCTGCAATACTGATGTTTAAGGTTGTCATTTTCTATTTTTTGTGATTTGTGTTCTGTTTAAAAGCTTTTTTGTTCTTGTTTTCAAACAGTTTTAACTCTTTATCCAAGATTGACTTGGTAAAGGCTGTGTCTTTCAAGACCACTAGTTTAAACTGGCCTTTTTCGTGAATAATGTTTATCAGCTCTTTTAGGTCAATACCTCTAAATTCTCTGTTTTTATTAAAGAAACTTTTTATTTTTTTGTTGATATCTGCATCAAGATAAATATTAAACAGTAAATCTCCAAAAACATTGTGCATCCATTCAATTCCTTCTGTTGTTGGGGTAAAATGTACTCTTAAGCCTACACTCTCTTCGAAGTCAACACACCATCTATTTATTGGAAAGTCTAAAGCTGTTATACCATAAACTTGTGCTTTGATTTTTGAAAAGATCCTTTTTTGTTCCATCGGGTAAAGCAATGGCCACCAGTTGTTTGAGTAATGCATTAAAATCTGTTTCTTCGACGGGAAAAGCTCGTTAAAAAAGTCGAAAAGTTCTAAGAAGAATGCATCTATTTCACTGTAAGAA
>CAYFIU010000050.1:0-3453 GCA_964343245.1 Candidatus Woesearchaeota archaeon
ACACTGCTCGAAGAGGGGTTGATATGACTGTTGTTTGTGTTAACAATAATATTTATGCTATGACTGGTGGACAGTTGGCTCCTACTAGTTGTAAAGGTAAAGTTACTGTAACTTCACCTGCTGGTTCTGATTGTGAGCCAATTGATGCCCTTAGTTTGTTGAAAGGTATTCCAGGTGTGTTTTATGCTAGAACTTCTAGTGCGCATTTGGAGCATATGAAAGATGTTGTTTCTAAAGCTGTTAAGCATAAAGGTTTTAGTTTTGTTGAAGTTCGTTCTTATTGTTATACTAATGATGGTGCGCAAATGGGTTTGAAAAATGGTGGTGAGGTTGCTAAGGCTTTGAAAGAAGAGTATAATGTTTCTGGTAATGTTAATAGTGATAAAGATTTAGGAGTTTATAATGATCAATAAAATTGTCTTGGCAGGAACAGGGGGTTATGGGATTAAATTCCTTGGCCATGCTCTTGGAGAGTTCTTTGTGTTAAAAGGTTACAAAGTAGTTTTAACCTTTGAATATGATGCTGCAATGCGAGGTGGAGAGATTATTGGATATTTAACTTATGGTGATGAGCATATTAGTAGCCCTGTTATTGATCAAGCTGATTATTTGTTATTATTAGATAAAGTGAAAAAGAAGTTTGTTGCTAAGAAAGTTATTGTTGATGATCATGTTTGTGTTGAAAGTTGTGAAAGGTGTAGCTTTATGTGTGAACATTGTTTGAAGCGAGCTTTTAGAGCTGATGCTTTGGAAAAATTTAAAGATCGTAGAGTTGTGAACATGATTGCTTTTGGTAATGTGTTGAAAGAGCTTAATTTTGATATTTCTGAAGAAGAGCTAAAGAAAGTTTTGCCTGAAAGGTTCTTTGCTACTAACTTAGAGGCTGTTAAGTTTGGGCTGAGGTATAAGGAGTGATTCAAAAACCATTTAAACTGTTGTTTATTCTTTGTTTGTATGAAACTATTAGAAGTGCAAGGTAAAGCAATATTTAGTGAGTATGGGATAAATATACCTAAACAGTTTTCTCTAGACAATGTTGACCAGGATGTTGTTGTTAAAGCGCAAGTGTTAGTAGGTGGAAGAGGTAAGGCTGGAGGGATTAAGCTTGCAAATCAAACTAATGTTAAAGATGTAGCACAGCAAATACTTGGGATGCAAATAAAAGGTGAAGAAGTAAAACAAGTTCTAATTGAAGAAGCTATCAAAATTGAAGAAGAGCATTACCTAAGCGTAACCATTAATAGGAATTCTAAAGATTACATCTGTGTTGCTAGTGCTAAAGGAGGTGTCAACATTGAGGATGTTCCTAAAGAAGATATAGTTAAAGGTCAGTTCGAAGAAATCAAGGATAAAGTTTGTCCAGGTAAACAGAAACTGTTTCAAAAACTGTTACAGATTGCAAAAGAGAAAGATGCTATCTTGGTTGAGATTAACCCATTAATACTTTCTGATCATAAGTTGTATGCTGCTGACTCTAAGGTTATTATTGATGATAATGCTTTGTTTAGGCAAGATTTCAAAGGTGAGAAAGAAGGAGGGAATTATGTTGAGCTAGATGGTGATGTTGGGGTTATTGGGAATGGTGCTGGTTTGGTAATGGCAACTTTGGATACTCTTGCTTATTATGGAGGCAGGCCTGCTAATTTTCTTGACGTGGGTGGTGGCTCTAGTACTGAAGTTGTAGAAAATGCAATTGATAGAGTTTTACAAAATAAAAATGTTAAGAAATTGTTGGTTAACATCTTTGCAGGTATCTCTAGGTGTGATGAAGTTGCGCAAGCGATTGTTAACAAACAAGTTAAAGTTCCAATGGTGATTAGGATGGTTGGTACTAATGAGGCTGAAGGTAGGAAGATACTTTTGGATAATGGAATAAAAGCTTTTGATTCAATGGAAGAGTGTGTTAAGGAGATTGTTAAAAATGGGTGATTTAAGAACAGAAGCTATTGATGCTTTAGTATCCAGAAAATCTATTGAAAATCAAGGGTTGAGAATAGAATATGAAAATTCTTTTGGAGGTTTTAATTATTGTACTAGTTGTGGAGACCTACTGTTAGGATATTTTATTGGAACAGCAGACTCAGCTGGAAGTAACCTTTGTTTTGGTTGCTGTGGATTGGTTTTAGGACATACAAACGATGAAAATTAAACAAAATTCAGATGATTTTATTGTAGAAGAGGTGTTGAAGTTAGACCTGAATCCAAAAGGAGATTATTGTTATTTTGTTTTAGAGAAAAAGGATTGGACTACTTTGAAAGCTTTGAAGTTTATGGCTAGCAAACTCAATGTTAGTCCGAAAAGATTTGGTATTGCTGGACAAAAAGATAGAAAGGGCATTACCAGGCAATATGTTTCTTGTTATCACTTAAAGCAGTATAAGTTGGATGATATGGAACTGAAAGATATTCATGTTAAGTTCATTGGTTATTGTGATAAGCCTATTGGGTTGGGAGATTTAGAAGGGAATAAATTTAAGATACGAGTCAGAGAGTTGAAAAAACCCTTGCAAAAGATTAAACATTTTGTTAACTATTATGGTGAACAGAGGTTTGGTGGTTATAGGCCTAACATGCATTTGGTTGGAAAGGAATTTATTTTAGGCAATTATGAAAAAGCTGCAAAGTTAATGATATGTTATCCTTATGCTAAAGAGACAAAAAGGAACAGAGAGGCTAGAAGAGCCATGCAAGAGATTTGGCCAGATTTTAAGAAAGCTATAAAGATTTGTCCAAAACAGTTGACACATGAGAGATCTCTTTTAGGTTATTTAGCTAGAAAGCCAAGTGATTACAAAGGAGCTTTCAAAGAATTGCCTCGACAGTTGTATACAATGGTGCCGCAAGCTTACCAGAGTTATTTGTTCAATGAATCTTTGTCAAGGTATCTGAGAAAGTTTAAGCACAGAGAATCAAAGTATTGTTGTGGTAAAATGGTTTTTGTTGATGAGTTTTTAGATTTGGATTGGGCCTTGGTTGACAGAGGAACAAAGTTGGAAGGTGATGTTAAAGAAGTTGTTGAAACTTTGATGAAAGAAGAAAATGTTTGGTATGATGATTTTGAGTTCAGTAAGGGTTTGACCAGAAAGGCTATGGTAAAAGTAAAGGACTTCTGGTTGGGCAAGTTAAAGAAGGATGTGCAAGAGTGCAGTTTCTTTTTACCAAAAGGCTGTTATGCTACTGTTGCAATAAGGAGTATGTTACAATGATATTAATTAACAAAGATACAAAAGTTATTGTCCAGGGTTTGGGTAAGCAAGGTATTTTTCATTTGAATAAAATGTTAAACTATGGAACTAACATTGTTGCTGGTGTTAACCCAAATGAAAAAGATGTTGGCATTCCTGTTTACAAAACTGTTAAAGAAGCTGTTGAAAAACATTCTCCTGAATGGTCTGTGATTTTTGTACCTGCAAAGTTTGCAAAGGATGCTTGTATTGAAGCTCTTGAAAATAA
>CAYFIU010000051.1:0-3196 GCA_964343245.1 Candidatus Woesearchaeota archaeon
CTTTGGATCATAAACCTTTACAACCTTTTCAGGTCCTATTTCATCATTCATTTTAAACAACCTCCAATAAACAAATTAGATCAAAAAGAGTATAAAAGCTTTATTGTTATAAAAAAAGAAAAAGAAAAAATTAACAACTACAAGAACCACCACAACACCCATCCACACAATCAGCCATACCATCTGGATCTTGCACATGAGCATCAACACAACCATTCACACATTCATCACATGCATCATCATCTGGACCATACCTAAAACCATCACCATGAGCCTCCTGAAGTTCTTCTCCCCCATTCAAAGCCTGTAGTTTTGCCAAAATCTCAGTATTTTGTTTGAGCAAAGAAGACTGCATCAATACAGCAATCCTCAATTCATCTATCCCCATTGTTTCAAAATTACTAAGAATATACATCTCCATTGTATCAACTTCCTCTGAAAAATCCTCAATTTCAAATTTTAAATCCATAGAACTAGATACTGTTACTTCAAATCCAGGAGTGTCTTCTCAACCACCAAACAAACCACCCAACCAACCCTGCCCTTTAACAGCATTCCCAGTAATTGAAGAACCAATTAATCCTCCAACAACAAAAAGAACAACAGCTCCAAGTATTATAAAAGTTAAATTATTCACCTTCTTTTTCTTTTTCATTTTATCCCCCTTAATTTAATAGAAAATATAAAAACACACAGATATATAAAGTTATCTTAACTTTCCACCTTTTTTCTCGGTGGTTATAAACTTATAAGCAGCGATACCAGCAATGCACCCATCAGCAACAGCAGAAATAACTTGCTTAATCACATTCTGTGCAACAATGTCCCCCCCTGCAAAAACTCCAGGCATAGAAGTTTCCCTATTATCATTAACTTCAATAAATCCCCATTTGTTAACTTTAACACCAAGCTCATTGATCAACGCAATTGAAGGCACATAACCAATCTCAACAAACACACCATCCACATCCAACTTTTTACCTGATTTCAACTTAACACCTTCAACAAACTTAGACCCAACAACTTCTTCAATCTCTTCCTTTAACATAATTTTAATATTACTTTTCTTTTTCAACCTATCAGCATTAACAGGCTCAGCCCTAATCTCACTTCTAACTAAAAGATAAACTTCATTCTCATACTCAGCTAAAAGAACAGCACCATTAACAGCACTATCACCTCCACCAACAACAACAACTTTCTTTTTTTTGTAAAATGGAGCATCACAATTGTAACAGTAACTTATACCCTTCCCAACAAACTCTTTCTCACCCTTAACACCAAGATTCCTATGTTGCATCCCCATACCTAAAAATAAAGTTTTAGATTCAAAGGATTTACCTCCAGAGTATACAACAAAACCATTACTTTTTTTCTCGAGCCTATCAACAACACCACTATGGAATTCAACAGTTTCATGATTTTTAACATGTTTCTCAAATATTTGCGCCAATTCCATACCAGGAATTGACTCAAAACCAAGATAGTTTTCAATAACATGTCCTTTAGGTAATGTGCCACCAACATCAGGAGTAATAACCAAAGTTTTCATCCTATACCTACCTGCATACATAGCAGCACCATAACCAGAAGGCCCACCACCAATCACAATTAAATCATACATATTATCCCAATAAACTCAACACTATAAAAACATTTCTATAACAAAGCATTCAGAGTCAACAAAGACAAGTCTTATATTTTCTGCAACCAACCTTTCTTAGGTTCAAAAATATCTCCAGATCTTTTCAACTTAGAAACAGCTTCATCCAACTTTTGCTCTGTAACACCTTTCTCAAAAGCTTTTGGCTTCAAATCTTCCTCAGTAGAAATTGCACCCTGCTTTTCATCACAAAGACTAAATATCAAATCCCTAACAAGCAAAATGTTACTTCTAGTTGAAGCAGTAATACCAGATCCAATCCTATCAATGTCAATGTTACCAGTTTCAGGATCAATACCAATTTCAGCAAGACAACCCTTTAACAAACTAATAGCCCTATGCGCATCAGCCTTGGTAACTTTATCACGCAACTTAATCCGAGCAGAAGCCTCAGCTAACCTTACAACAGCTTCTAACTGCCGAGCAGAAATAGGAATTGGCTTAATTGCAGCATCACCTTGCTGACCAGAACTTCTCAGATCAACATAAAAATTTTTTATCTCTTCAATAGCCTCCTCAGTCAACCTAGGAAAAACTTTCTGTTTAATATAAGCAAGGTACTTTCTAATTATATCAGGACTAATTTCAGCTTCCTCTTCTTGATAAGACTGTGAAGCTAAAACTTTTATTGCAATGTTAGTATCCAACTCCTTGTTAGGCAAATCACGCATAACAAAAATCAAATCAAACCTGTTAATCAAAGCAGGAGGCAAATCAATTTGTTGAGGTATAGGAGTAAAAGGATCAAACCTACCCATCTTAGGATTAGCAGCAGCAAGAATTGAAGTCTGCGTTCGAAGTGTTGCCTGGATGTTAGCTTTCGCCACACTAATTTGCTGTTGCTCCATAGCCTCGTGTAAAGCAGAAGTATCATCACTTGAAATTTTATCCATCTCATCCAAAACAAGTGTACCTTTATCAGCAAGAACCATCGCACCAGCCTCAAGAGCCCAACCTCTCAAAAACTCATCCTTAACAACAGTTGCAGTCAACCCAGCACCAGAAGCACTACGACCAGCAACATACCTAGACTTAGGCGCAACCAAATTAACAAAAGTCAACATTTGCGATTTACCACAATTATGGACAACAATCCCATTAGCAACAAACATATTACTTCCAGGGACTTCAAAATCATAAACAGTTTTTAACCCCTCAAAATCAATAGATTTAATTCTTTCCCACCTTTGATACCCCTTCCACCTTTTGTATCTTTCTTTGATAACTTCTTTAACCCTCTCCAAGGCATTATTTTTCTTTTCAGAAACAAATCCAATATGCTCAATAAAAAGATTCATATCAAAGGCTCTCCTAATACAAAGGTTATTCTCAACTATTCTAGAATGGATACCAAAAAACAATAACAACTGTTGTACATCCCTCAACAGACCAGGTCTAGTTGACTTCAATTGGATTGAAGTTCTACCTCTACCATTCCCAAAAGCACAACCATCAGCTTCAAATAACCACTTTAAAAAAGAAGACACAACATTTTTTGGACTCTGAAAAATACATTGGGGAACTCTTTTAACT
>CAYFIU010000052.1:0-3109 GCA_964343245.1 Candidatus Woesearchaeota archaeon
AAACACACCAAACTCTTTTTGAAATAACTCTTTATAAGTTTGATACCTCACAGGTTCACTATCTACAATAACTCCATCAAAATCAAATATCATCACCTTTTTTTGCATGATTGTTATTCCTCTCTTAATCTTTTTAAAGTTGCTGCAAACTCAGAACCTAAGTTTCTCTCATTAAATGCATTCTTCACAGGATAACCAGCAGATTCCTCAGCAACCAACCTTTGAGCAAAATCACCACTAACTATGTTAGCATAAATTTCTCTTCCAAGTTCCATCACACCAGCATTTACAACAGGATCCCCACTAGCAACACCAAATTGACAAGTTGGAGAAGTTCTCCCATGAAAAGTTTCATACAATCCATCAGTTACCCCTTGTGTAAGTAACCCCAAGATTTCATTAGATTGATAAGCTTCAAGAGCAGCAATTGCAGGTGGGATTCCATTCTCAACAGCAACAGCATAACAAGCCTCTATCGTTCCTCTAAGTCTGGGAATTAAAAAGTTTTCAATCCACAAATCAACATGAGTTTCATCTACCAAACTAATTTCAAGAAGTTCTGTTAATCCAACCCCTTTTGCTAAAGCCAATCCAGTTTCTTTTGCTTTACCAGTAGCATCTTGATGTACACCAAAAAAAGCCAATGTTCCTTTCCCAGCCTCATAATTTTCCCTTATTACTTGCCCAGGATACCTAGGAGCAAGCAAACAAACATCAATATCTTCTCTTGGCTCTAAACCGCCATAAGTTATTGAATATCCATGAGCAGTAACCAACATAGAATCAGGCCTTATATGTGGAGCAACACCTTCATTATAAACTTGAGCTTGTGAACCATCAGGAATCAACAACATAGTAATATCAGACCCAGCAACAGCCTCATCAATTGGATGTACATCAAAACCATCCCTTCGAGCATTATCAGCATAAGCATCAGCTCTATTGTGCACCATTACAGCTACACCATTATCTCTTAAAATCTTTGCCTGATTTTCACCTTGGATACCATAACCAATAACAGCAACAGTTTTATCTGCCAACAAACCAAGATCCATATCAACATCAGTAAAATCACATTTCATTCTTATTTCCCTTCCTAATAATTATTAAAACTCTCTAGCCCCTTTTTAAAATTTATGTACTCCCCATAAGTGTCAATATCACACCATTTACCATCTTTCAAATCGTGAGGGACAAAAGTATGTTTTTTGATCAAAATCTTTATAGGTTCAATATAACCATAATTCAAATTACCTTTTTCCATAAGATACTCAGCAACATAACAAAATTCTTTAAACGCATCATAGGATAATTTATACATCCCTGGTGCAACACCATTTGTTTTCAAAAGAGGCATTTTTTTATCAATAGCAACAATCTTTCCATCAATAACTGTAACCTTAACAGGATCATCATCTTCAACAATAAACAATTTCTGATTCTTATCAATCAATATTGAATTAGGCTGGCCATTATTCATAAAATCATCACAAACTTCTTTAGAAACATAAACATCACCTGAAACAAAAATAATATCAGAATCAACTTTATCTTTTGACAAAAGAATACTATACATATTATTAGTTATTGAAAACAAATCATTTCTAACATAACTCACTTTAATATTATTGAAACTATCTCCAATCTTATCCTTAAACTTGCCATCCAAATAACCAGTTAGAATAATGATCTCATTAACAGGAGGATGTGCTAAACATGTAAGAAGATTTTCAATTATTGAAGAATTACCTAAAGGCAACAATGGCTTAGGAGTATCTTTAGTAACATCTCCCATCCTTTTACTATCTCCAGCTGCACAAATTATTAATTTCATTTTCTCCTCATAAATATGTAAGCATCAAACACATTTGTTTGTGTTGGATTTACTGTTAACAGATGTGAACCCAACCTTCTATGGATTTCAAAAGACTGTGTTCCTGCAAAAAGTTGCTCATAAGGAACTTCCATATCTAACATTCGTCTATTGGTCTCTCCTGTTACAATAGCACCTGCAATGCCTGGCAAATAATCATGCCCATCACTTGCAACTGCTGCAAATGTGACTTCGCCAGACCATTTAAATAATTTAGGAATCATGGCTGCAGCAAAATGCTGTGCTCTCCCACCTTTACCACCAGGCTGACTCTTAACTTCAACTTCGCCCCCACCAATAACTAAATAATCTGAATCTGGATCAACTTGTTCTATAAATGAAACATACCTTGCTAAAGCATCATCAAAATCACCTGAAAGTGTATCAGGATAAACAACAATATTCGTATGTCCTAATGCTTCAGCAGCAACTCTCAAGTTATTTCTAAAACCAGCATTATTAAAAACCATATGAGTAGTTATCCTAAAGCCCCTTGCTTCGTCTGGTTTCAAAGTTTCATTTTCAGTTCTACCAACATTACGATCTATGTAATCAACAACACTAGCAGGAAGTTCTTCTCTCAAACCATATCTCTCAATTATTTCTTGAGCACCTCTAAATGTTATTGGATCTGGACTTGTTGGACCAGAACCAACTGAATGTATTTGATCAGCTATATCATCAGAAACAACCAAATTTGCCATTCGAGCAGGATGAATAGCCTTCGCTACCTGACCCCCCTTAACAGCAGAAAGATGTTTTCGTATCCGATTTATATGTTCAACCTCCATACCTGCTTTTAACATAACATCAGTTGCAGCAACCTTATCATCCAATGAAATACCCTCAACAGGTGAACAAAGTATTGCAGAACCTCCTCCAGAAGCCAAACAAATAACATAATCATCCTCAGTACACCTTTCTGCCAACCCCATAATCTGCTTAGCAGCAACTACATTTTGTTCTGAAGGCAATGGATGAGTCCCTTCTAAAATTTGAATTCTATCTGTTTGAAAATCAGGATTACTTGTTACAACAACACCTTCTTCAATCATATCAGGCCCTAAAATTCCTTCCAACGCATGAGCCATAGCACCAGAAACTTTCCCCCAACCAAGCACATAAAGATTCCCATTTGATAAATCAACAACATCTTCTCCAACTCTTATAGAACTTGATGACAATTTTTCTACATATCTTCCAAGGTACCCTGCAGGTTTACTAAACTCAAGCCCA
>CAYFIU010000053.1:0-3048 GCA_964343245.1 Candidatus Woesearchaeota archaeon
AAGCGCAACAACAGCTAGTGCGATTACTGCTATTATTGTCACTATTGTTCTTATTCCCATTTTTTACATTTTACCCACTGCTGCAGCTAGCAGATTAAACGCGAATATTGTGATTGCTGCAATCATTACATACAAGATGGTTGATCTATATAAATTTTTACCAAGTGAATCTTCTTCTTTAAGTTTGTCGACACCATTCTCAATACCATTAGCTAGGACTGTTAAAACATATATCATTTGTACAACATAAACACCAACTACCATTTGCAAAAAGAATGGAGGCATTAAACCATCTAAAGGGAAGATGTCTGTTAATCCTCCTGGACCACCAAACATGCTTGCTGATTCTCCAGCGCCTTCTGTTGCTGCACCAAGTTGTGTTGATAAGCTTCCAATGATGGTTGTGATCATTGTACCAATACCCACAACAATACCTGCGATTAAAGGTGTTAAAAATGCAACTTGTGATTTCATAGAAGAGGTTATTTCTGCTAACAGATCTTTTAACCTTTCTGTAACTTTGTTTATCCTGTCTAGATAAATTGCGATGCTTAGAAGTGCTTTTGATACTATCATAGGTCCCTTTCTTGCTGACTCTACAAGCACTTTCATTGTACTTTCAATTAATGGAGAAGGATAAAAGTGTAAAGCTCCATTTTTTTTGTTAAAGATTGCTGTTTCAAGGTTCATGCCAAGACCTTTTATGTTTTTGTCAACCAAACCTAAGAACTTTCCTGTTGGGGTTTCACCTAAGCTTTGAGAAACTTTTCCAAATGCCATTTCAGCTGGCATTCCTCCTCCAATCCTGTTACCGAGTTGAAATATTGCACCTCTGAATTCTTTTTCTAATTTTTGTGTTTCATCTCTGATTTTAATTAATTTTTTTGATCTTGTTTTGTAATAGAAACCTAATCCTAGACCAATTCCTAGTGGGATGAGTAAGCTTAACATAACTGCACCCATTCCAAAAGGCCCATAACATTTTTCTCCAGGCATACAAACTGCACCAGCCTCGTTTCTATAATCTAATAGTTTTAAACTATCTGAGATTTGTAAGTCTGCCACTGGATCCATAACATGCAAAACAAATGGTGAAAAGCCAATGATAAGGAAGAGTGCTATTATAAAAATCGCAACATGTTTAGGGTTAATTAGCATCTCTGAGTCTTTGCCTGTTTTCAAAGATAACATTTGCATTCTTCTGTATTCTTCTGAAGACTCTGCAATATCTGTTTGTGCATAGCCAACTGGCCTTTTTGCTAGAATTGAATAACCTATGTAGAAAACTATTAAAGGTAAAGCTAAGTTGTAAACCAGAAGTACATGGAACCAGTTTACACCCATCATACCTCCTAGTAAAGGGAGTACAATTAAGCCTAGGATTGGTAAGATAACACCAAGCATGTGAAGCATTGTGATTGGAGATTTTACATCCTGTGCATAATGCAACATTTTTTCGTATGTACCTTCTAAAATGATTTCTAATGATTTTTCTAAAAGTTCAATTCTTCTTTTTTCATTTGCTTCAAATAAAGAAGATTCAATAAGATGCATTGATTCTACAAATTCTAAGTTATAGTCTCGCCACTGTGAGAGATAGTGTTCTAATGAGTCTGTTATGTTTGAAAATCTTTTTGTTTCAACATCCCAGAAAACTTTTCTTAAGTCTAGTGCTAAAGGGTTTCCTACATGCTCTCCTGCAAACTTTATTGCGTGTTCTAGGTTTGAAGTGTGTCGCATGTAAATGACAATGTACAAGATACAAAGCACCATTTGGTTTGAAGCTTGTAGTCTGTGTTTTTGTGCTAAGTGTATTGGATAGTTTGAGAAAGGGAATAAAAGTCCAACCCCTCCAAAGATTAAGAATGCTGCAATGAAAAGAATGTTCATGAACAGTTTAGTTCCTTCGAAAGCTGGCAATGTGCTTAAGATGAAACCTAGGAAGCCTAATACAAAACCAAAGAAAACAAATGCTGCCATAACTAAAACTGCTAATGAATAAGATGAAGCAGGAGTTATGTTGAGTTGAATAAGGTCAATGGAATCTTGAAGTTTCTTTACTTTTCCTTTATCAGAAGGTTCTAAGTTTATTAAGCTGGATGCAAACATGCAAGCTCTTTCGTATAAAGTGTTTTGAAGTGCTGTTGCTTCATTTTTGAAAGTGGCATAATCTTTTGTGAAAACTTGTTTAGAAGGTTGATCCATTGCTGATTGATACTGATCACCTAGTTTTGCTCCATACTTGTCTAAAATTTTCCTTGTTGCAGGATCTATTGCCACCATCTTTTAGTTAATTAATTGTATATAGAACTTTATATATGTTGTGTTAGAGTTTAAAATTCCTGTCCCTGATGGTGTCTCTTAACCATTTTTCCCATTTTTCAACTATCATGTGAGGATCTTGTGAACCAACTTCTGCTACAACATCTTCAGAAATTCTGTGGAACTGATCATTAGACTTTACAACAAACTCTGATTCTAAAATGTTTGGTAGTTTTGCTTTGTCGGAATATTCTACTAAAAGATTTTTTGTTCTTGATCGCATTACAATGTTTTCCCAGATTGCATCCCAGTTACCAACCCATTCTTTAACATTGGCACCAATTGATTTCAAAACTTCTGATTCACCATTGATTAAGTCTGAAGTTGGTTCTAGTTTGTCAGTTTTTGCGTTGTATTTCATTAGGTCAACAAAACCACCTTCTCTTACAGGATCATCTTCCCAATCTTTTCTTACTTCTGTTATTGAAAGGCATCTTCTAACTTTTTTCAAACCACCTGCAGATCTTATTGGGTTGCACATTGCAATTATGTCAGTTGCTTTGAAAGATGTTTTTGGTACTCCTAAATCATTTACAACTCTGTCAAAGATACCATAAGGTGAGTCACCGTGAATTGTTCCTGCAACTACATTTGCTGATGCACCAATTCTCATAGCTTCGTAAAGTGCTTTTGCTTCACCACTTCTTACTTCACCAACTATTAGTGCTGAGTCACCAAGCCTTAAAGAGGTTCTAGTACCTTCATCAGCTGGAACTTCTGAACCAC
>CAYFIU010000054.1:0-2985 GCA_964343245.1 Candidatus Woesearchaeota archaeon
AATTGGTGGAACAAAATCCATGGCTGGGGTTAATAAAAATTCTTATTTACTAGTTTATATTGATTCAGAACCATTTTTTGTTCGAAGGAATGATTATCTTTTTGCTGATATGGTTAAAGTAGATGAAGATGGTGGGACTGGTTCACGGGATGATATTTATATAGAAGCTTTGAGTACTAGACCTGATTAGACCCCCAACATTTATAAACAAAAACTTCTAATATAGACTTATGGAAGACAAGGTATATGAACTGTTAATGAAAGAGAATGAAGTTACTTGGCAGGATATAATTTATAATCTAATCAAGACAGAAGAGATGGATCCTTGGGATGTAAACATATCAAAACTAACTCAAAAATACATTAAAACAGTCTCTGAAATGCAAGAGCAAAACTTTTTTGTTTCAGGAAAAATGATATTAGCATCTTCAGTACTCTTAAAACTTAAATCAAACAAGTTCATAGACCATGATATTAGCAATTTTGACTCATACTTGTTCCATTCAGAGGAAGAACTAGAGGAACTTGATGATTTCTTAACACCAATGAATCAGAGGATTAAAGAGATCCCTCCACTAGCTGTGAAAACCCCGCAGGCAAGGAAAAGGAGAGTTTCTGTAACAGATCTTATTAGTGCCTTAGAAAAGGCTCTTAGAGTGGATTCTAGAAGAAAGCTGAGGCTACAAAGATTCTTTAGCAAAGCACCTGAAATTCCAGAGAGGAAATTTGACCTAACCTTAATGATACAAAGTGTTTTTGAACAGATTACAAACCTATTTAAGACAAAAGAGAAGGTTTATTTCTCAAACTTAGTAAAATCAGATACTAAAGAAGATAAAGTACTAACTTTATTACCTTTATTACATTTAGACACTCAAGCTAAAATCTCTTTAGAACAGGACCAACCTTTTGAAGATATAAGGATTCAAAGAAATCCTTAACCTTAAGCAAAGCTTAAGACATAAAAATAAATCAGATCAATTCTTAATAACTTTAACCCTACCCATGTTGGACTTTTTAGCAACACGTGGGTTGTGATAGCTAACTTCTTTGCCCAAAACAATTCGACCATAGACTAAGCCATACCTTTTATCAATGCTGTTCATGTTTCTTGTATAGAAATCTTTCTCTTTGCCATAAACAACAAACCATCCTCTGTCAGTTTTCACCATTCGACGAGAATCGTACTTTCCAATCTTTTCTAGAACCTCAACTTTTTTAAAAAAGATCATCTGATCCACCCCACAAATTTATCCCATAGTGAAAGCTCTTCAACATATTCAACACCAGCAAAAGCTGAACCCAACTTTAGATAACCCTTTGCAGCACCACTCTGAGGAAAGCTACAAACAGCAGGATCTTGTAAAGCTGCACTCTCTCGGATCCTATCATCTTCTGGAATCACTCCAATAACTGGATATTCTAAAAGGTTTTCAACGCTAGAATAGCTTACATCTAAATCATCTTTTTTAACTCTTGTAACAACTGCACCCAGAACTGTTTTTCCAGCTTTCTCTACAAACTTTGCAGCTTTCATAGCATCAGTTACAGAGGTCATTTCAGCATTACATACTACAATAAATTCGTCACAGGCTTTGACTAATTCCTTGACATCGTGACCAAGGCCAGCTGGACCATCGACGAGAACATAGTCGTGATCAAGCTTTTTTAGTTCACGACCTAGCTTTGCGTAGTTTAAACCTTTCATTTCCATGACACCTAAACCTGCTGGAACAAACTCTAAACCAGAGTCATGTAAATAAACTGCACCACCGATACCTTTTCGACCTTTCAAAACATGATGCAAGTGAAAATCAACAACAGGTGAACCCAAAAGAATTCCAACATTTGGAGTATCAAGGTTACCGTCGACAACAATAGAAGTTTTGCCTAAATTTTGAAGAGCAGATGCTAGGTTTATTGCTGTTGTGCTTTTGCCAACTCCTCCCTTCCCTGAAATTAGTCCTATAATTCTACTCATTCTATCAAACCTTTAAGGTAGTTTACGTACTCAGTAGTTACTTTAGAATAGTTTTTTAATTTTTCGATGTTTATTTCTGTATCTTGTGTTACAAGTGTTACATTCTTCCTATACTCTTCTCTTTTTCTGTGCTCTGCATTTAGTATTTTTTTAAGCATTACATAATAGTCGACAATGTCTTTGATTGTTTTGTCTTTTGGGAATAGTTCTTCTAATTTTCTTACTCGAACCAATGGAACTTTTGGGATTTCTTTAATCTTTTTGTTCTCTAGTAAGTGTTCAAAGATGTCGTCAGTTTGATAGTTGATAGCTAGAACGAATTTCTCGACGATACTTTTGATTATGTCAACTGTTCTTGTGTATTTTAAAGTTACGAAAAGTAAGTGGTCGATTCTTCTCAGTTCGTCTTGTGCGTTATTTTCTTCGAGCATTTATTTTGTTCTCCACCAGACCAAGGAACAATCTTGATTTTGTGAGGTGTTTTTTGATTTGTTCAACATTTATTGTTTTGAGTTTGTCTTCGTTGCTCCACATGACAAACTTTTCTTTCCTTGAAAAGGTCATTGGGCTTTCTTTGTAAGCTTTTATAATGGCTCTGATGTCCATTATGTTCTTGACATACTCGAGCGGAACTTGGTGTTTCCGAGCGATGTAAGTCTTGAATATGTGAAACTTTGAATTTAAGTCTTTTGGTCCTGGAGAGATTCTTTTGTAGTATCTCTCATATTCTACCCATGCGCTGATTGCTGTCATGAGTGATCTGTCCATGTAAACAATGCTCGAGTAAAGCAGTTTGTTTTCCTTGACAATGGGATATGTTGTGTATATTAAATGGTCTGCTTTAGTGAATAAATCTTGTGCTTGTTTTAGTTTGTTTTTAACCAGTTCCATCTTGTAGTGATAGGATTGCTTGAGCTATGTCTCCTTCTGACTCTCTTAAAGCTTTGATTGCTTCATCTTCACTACAATTAGTTTGGTCTATAATAGTTTTTATGTCCTCTGCA
>CAYFIU010000055.1:0-2963 GCA_964343245.1 Candidatus Woesearchaeota archaeon
TTTGAGGATCAGCACTTGATAACACTAGTGTTGCAATTTCCACTGGTGGCAGAGCATATTCTTCTCAACCAACAGTCACAGTTGGACTTGGAACTGGAACAGGTGGCAGAGCAAGTGAAAATTTCCAGTACGAAATGACCACACGATCTGATTATATGCCAGCAGATTCCGAAACAGGGAGGCTTTTATTTGATATGGATGGAGGAAATGTTGTTCTGAATAAAAATACTCAAGATATAACTGTTTTTAGTGAAGGTGTAGACATAACTAATGGAGTAAACAAGGTTTCATATTATGTAGCAGCTGATGGAGGTATTGATTATGCTTATCAATATGTTGGTTGTGAAACAGATTTGGTTCAAGAACAAATGGATCATTTAGGCAGAGGAACAGGTGTTTTTCTTCCTGTTCAAGGAACAACTTCATTATGTTCTGAAGTCCCTTATAGGTTGATAGATGGTGGATCGATAAGAGTTCAAGATTATGTTGCACCTGCTGATACTGAAATTTCAATAGTTGGATTTGATCGAACTTACACAGATAGATCTTCTGGTAGAACAACTATTTTCCAGGAAGAATATAACTTGGATACAGGAGAAGTTTATGTAGTTGGTTACAAAGGAGGAGAAGCTGCAAAGGCTGTTGCAAGTGCAGGCTTTTTTGGAGCTGATGAGTATGCAGAAAAAAAACAATGGGGGCATGTTGGTTTGCTTTATCACAGAGATGGAGAGTGGTGGATTGCTGAATCAGATGGAAGAAATACAAAAATAATTCCTATCGAAAACAGTTTATTTGGTAGAGATAATAAAATGGATGGCCTTTTTAGAGTTGAAACAGCTTATCCTAATCAAGTTATCCAAGAAATAGAAGAAATTGTAGGTACTTCTTATTCCCATCCCGGTGTTACAACTGCAATTCTTGACAGAGAAGGAATTTATTGTAGCAGCCTAGTTACAAGAGCAATAGAATCTGCAGATGACATTGATGATTCAACTGCATCATTTTCAGAATTATTTATGTCTGAGGAATCAAGTGGTGTTAGAGCTTTGGTAGGAAATTTAGTATCATCATCTATTTTAGAAACACCAGGAGAAATTATTAATAGCCCGTATCTTTCTGCAGTACCTTCAATTAATTAACAACAAGCTGAACAGTATTTCTATTAATCTCTACTAAATCCTCTAAAGGACTGTAGCCACCACCAAGAACCACTACCGCAGGAATGTTTCTTGTACTAAGTTCACCAAGAACATATGCATCTCTTTTTTTTAGGCCTTCTTTTGTTAAACTTAATCCACCAAGCATATCTTCTTTGTAAGGATCAGCACCAGCTAAATAAAAAACTATGTCAGGTTCTACCCTTGTTAGTGCTCCACTAAGTTGGGATAATACACTCAAGTAACTTGAATCATCAGTACCAGCCCTTAACTTAATAGGAAATTCAACATCATACTTTGTGCTTGGGTATATATCCCCTTGAAACATATCAAAAATCACTATATCTCTGTCAGATTGGTAAATTGAGGCATTACCATTTCCATGATGAACATCTAAATCAACAATCATAACTTTCTTTACAAGACCTTCTTCTCTTAACTTTTCGATTGCAACAGCCACATCATTAAAAAAACAAAAACCTTCTTCACGATCTGGGAAAGCATGATGATAGCCTCCTGCAAGATTAACTGCTGCACCATTTTCTAGTGCTTGTTTTGCTGTTTCGTAAGTGCCACCAACAGAAGCAAAAATAAAATCTAACAAGTGAGGATTAAGATGATCTTTTCTATGCTCTGCTAAAACACTCACCTCTGCAATGTAATCTGAAGAATGTACTAGCATTAAATCAGCTTCACTTGCTGGTTTAGTTAAAATAAAATCTTCACCAGAGACCATACTCCTATCTACTAAAGATCTTGAAAGTTCTGGAAACCTCATTATGTTTACTGCATGTCCCCTAGCCATTATATCTTGACTTAATCTTTGCAAGTTATTGAACCAGGGCATTGCATAAGAAGGATGCCAAACAACTTTCCCTGTTGGGTTTATGTTTTGAATTGGAAAATCAATGCCAGAATCTGGTCTTCCTGAAGATAAAAATAAAGCTCCACTAACAGATAATAAACCTAAACCAGCCAAAGATAATACAACAGAACGTCTTGTTCTTTGCCCCTTTCTGTATCTCCAAACCTCAATATCATCCACCATTGTATATTTGGAACCAAAACAACCATTTATAAGTTTTTTGGTTTTCGTTCCCCCAAAGTAGTGAATTTCTGTGCTCTGAGATAGTTTTATAAACATTTTTCATATTCTTTAGACTATGTTTGGATTCCTTAAGAAGAAGATTAAAAGTGCTGTTTCCAGCATTACAAAGAAGGTTGAAGAAGAGGCAGAAGTAGTTGAAGCTCCTGTTGAACAAATTAAGGAAAAGCCAAAAAAGGTTGAAGCTAAGAAAAAGGTGTCAAAGCCTAAAGTTCAGAAGAAAGTAAAAGAGGTTCCTAAAGAAGAACCAAAGAAAGATGTTAAAGAAGAGCCTGTAAAGGAGAAGAAAGGTTTCTTTGGTAAGATTGCTGAGAAAGTTACAACCAAAAAGATTTCTGAAAAACAATTTGAGGAATTTTTCTTTGAACTTGAAGTTGCTTTGCTTGAAAATAATGTTGCACTTGAAGTTATTGATAAGATTAAAGAAGATCTTAAAATGGATCTTGTTGATGTGCCTTTGAAAAGAGGAGACATTGCTAAACAAATCATGAATAGTTTGAAGACAAGTGTTTCTGAGATACTTAAAGTTCCTAAGATTAGCTTGCTTTCTGAAGCTGGTAAGACTAAACCTTATAAGATTTTGTTCTTAGGTTTTAATGGTGTTGGCAAAAGTTTGAGTGTTGCAAGAGTTGCTCAGTATTTTAAGAAAAATGGTTTGAAGCCTGTGTTGGCTGCTGGTGATACCTTTAGAGCTGCTGCTG
>CAYFIU010000056.1:0-2923 GCA_964343245.1 Candidatus Woesearchaeota archaeon
CTCCATCAGAATAATGAGAATGCATATGCAAGTCACACTTCATTTTAGAATCCTTTAGGCATCTTACCTTTTAACTTCTTCATCATTTTTTCAGGATCACCACCACCTTTCATCATCTTCATCATTTTTTTACTCTGCTTGTACTGTTTTAACAACTCTCTTACTTCACTTGTTTCAACACCAGCACCTTTAGCAATCCTTTCAACTCTTGATTTGGTAATTATGTCTGGATCCTCCAATTCCTTCTTTGTCATCGATTGCAGAATAAATTTCCATTTTTTCAATTTCTCTTCCTGCACATTCAACATATCTTTAGGGATTTTCATTTTCCCAAATCCAGGAACCATCTCAGCAATCTTAGACAGAGAACCCATTTTGGTCATCGCTGTCATCTGATCATAAAGGTCTAAGAAATTAAAATCTCCTTTCAACATTCGCTTACCAAGATCTTCAGCTTGATCTTTATCAAAAGCTTCCTGCGCTTTATCTAAAAGCGCTTCAATATCACCCATACCCAACAACCTACCAACAAACCCTTTTGGATTAAACACTTCAAGATCTTCAGGCTTCTCACCAACACCAATAAATTTTACAGGAGCAGAAGTTGCAGCACATGCACTCAAAGCACCACCACCCTTAGCAGTTCCATCCAACTTACTAACTAGAACTCCAGTTACACCACAAGCATCATGGAAAGCTTGAGCTTGCGCCTGTGCAGTTTGACCAATGTCAGCAGTAATAACCAACAAGTTTTCATCAGGCTTAATATGTTTGTTCAAACCCTTGATCTCACTAATCAAATCATCTGACAAAGCGTCTCTACCTGCAGTGTCAACTAACAGAATATCATACTTTGCAAAATCTTTTTCGTACTTTTTGTAAATCTTTAAAGCATCTTTTTCTTTCTTGTCAATAAAACAATCAATCTTAACTTTCTCACACAACTGTTTCAATTGTTCCGGTGCAGCAGCCCTATGCACATCCAACCCAACAGCACAAACTTTGAACCCTCTGTTAGAATAGTACCTAGCTAGCTTAGAAATCGAAGTGGTTTTACCAGACCCAAACAAACCAACCATCATAATCTTGAAAGGTTTTTTCTTTTCAATCTTAATCTCAGCTTTCTCAGCACCCAAGAACTTAATCAACTCTTCATACACAATCTTAACCAAATATTCTTTCTGTGTAACACCTGCTGGAGCTTTTTCTTTCAAAGCTCTTTCCTTGATACTTTTAGTAAGTTCGAAAACAAGCTTAACATTAACATCAGAGCCTAAAAGTGCTCTTTGGATCTCCCTAACGAGTTCATTTATCAACCTTTCATCAACAAACATAGCCTTGGCTATCTTAGACAAAGTGTTCTTCAATGATCCGCCTAATTTCTCTAAAACCATAGAGTTTAGTATAAAAAGAGTGCTTTTAAAGGTTTCTGGTTACAATAAAAAAGGATGGGGTCAATTACTCCTATCTCTTTAGGACCTTTAATTTTGTGCAAACATTTGAATATATCCCTGAGACAAATAAATCTACTTTACTACGTAGCCATTCAGATACCAAAAGCTTTCCAACCCATGTGGGCTCTCTCCAAATTTTAATAATTTTATATTTGCCTCTTTTATTTATATCACAGACATGATCAACATAAAGGGCAATAGAACGTTCATTAAAATAAAATCTAGTTTTAATGTCATTGTGTGACCCTTTGTTATGCCAATAGGATGTGGTAATAAACACCTCCGCTCCTGGCTTTGCTATTCTATGTAGCTCATCAAGACATTTATCTGGTGAGTTTAAAAGTTGAAGAACTTGCCTTGCTGCAATAAAATCATAGGTATTATCTTTAAGTGGATATGGATATTTATTAAAATCAAAAGAGTAAGCGATTCCCTTACCCTTTTGGATATCTGCATTGTCCCAGCCCTTATAGATATCATTACCACTTCCAAAATTAAGTTTCATTCTTTGAGACATTTTGAACACTATTACTAGAATCTTCTTTGCCTTTTATAAGGTTATTGAATACTCAATAAAAAAAAGAAAAAAATTAAAGGTTAATTTTGTCTGCAAATGTTTGCAAAATCGGTAATGGTTTCATTTTTCCGGATAATGCATTGATCCAGCTAATGACCCATAGAATAAACATTCCTAAGCCAAGCACTGCCCAAATAAGCATCAATAGAATGCCTCCAACAAGTGGAATCGCTATTGCAAGAATTGCTCCAAAGATTGCTACTACTATCCATGCCGCAATCAAAGTGATACCAAGTACCAAACCTTGCTTCCCATAATACATTGCATATTTGCTATCTTTCTTTGCTAATAGAACTATAATAAATCCTAAAATAGTTAGGAATGATCCTAGAAAAGCAAAGATTTTGTCATCGTCTGATTTTTTTGCCATTTTTAATTATCACCTCGCGAGTTTAATACTATTCTAAAGGTGTCTGACTATATAAAGTTTATTATTCAAACAGTTTAGAAGAAATTTCTTTAGAATCATACTCTTTCAAATCATCAAAACCCTGACCAACCCCTAAAAACAAAATAGGCTTTTTCAACAAATAACAAGCAGACAACAAACTCCCACCTTTCTCATAAACATCATTCTTAGTTATAATCAAAGCATCAACACCAACAACCTTGTCAAACTCTTTAACCTGATCAACAACATCAGAACCAACAGTAGCCTCAATCACCAAAACTTTCAAATCAAACTTATTCTTACTAACAATCTTTTTCAATTCTTGCATAAGATCATTATTAGAATGAATCCGACCAGCACTATCAGCTAACACAACATCTAACTTCTTAGCTTTAGCAGATTCAATTGAATCATAAATTACAGCACAAGCATCACTACCTTGCTGATGCTTAATAACAGGAACACTAACCTGCTTACCATATTCTTCTAACTGTGCAACAG
>CAYFIU010000057.1:0-2722 GCA_964343245.1 Candidatus Woesearchaeota archaeon
AAACTTTACGCCTATCATAAATGATACTAGGACGGTGGCAGGCATCCAAAATAACTGGACAAACACCATACTGAGTTCAGTAGTGTTTAATAATTCGATAGAAGAATTTATAACTAACAATAACTCATATCATGGAGTTGTTTTGTTGCCATTAAATATATCTGGAAACATATCCACAGCACAAGAATTCTGGTGGGTTGAGAATGAAGGTACTTTGACAACACGAACTAATATAAGCCAATGTACATCAGTATTTACAAGAACAACTACAACACCATGCTGGAATTATACTAGTAATGGTAAAACAATCATACAAGTACCTCACTTTAGTGCGGTTTTGGCAGTAAATGATTCAACTGCACCAACAATAACAGTGAATACACCTAGCAGTAGTATTGGCAATCATACAGTTAGCATGTTTGAGCCAAATATTACAGTGTCCTCTGATGCGGTGTCTTGCATCTACCAAGTTAACGGCTCAACACCAGTAAGCATGACTAAAACAGGCACTGCATGCATGGGCCAAACAGAAAGATTCAAAACTTTAGATAGTGGTTATAATATAACCTTCAATACCACAGACGCTTCTGGTAATGTTGGTTCTATGGTGTTCCGCTTAAATGTCTCAGACACCACAGCACCTGACAAGGGAACGATTGCAGCATCTTCTGTAGGTAGTACAACTGCTGTTATAACAATTACAAGTGTAAATGAGTCTGTCAATGCAACTGTTTGGTATGGAACATCAAGTACATCATTAACTTCTTCGGCAACTGAAACAGATTTTAATATAACCCAAACTGTGAGCTTAAGTGACTTAACAGCAAACACCCAATATTATTTCAATGTTACATTAAGAGACTTTAATGGCAATGTAAATAGGAGTGGCACATATAACTTTGTAACTGATGTTGCTGCAGCCGCAGCAACTGCAGAAGCTGCAGCAGGTGGTGGTGGAGCAGCAGCAACTGTAAGCCAAGTTGCAGATTCAAAAGCACAACTTTGGAATACAATTCCTGCAGGATCATCTATAAGCTTAGATATAGATAAAGCAACAATAGCAGTAACTAGTGTTGCTGTCAATGATGTCAAATCCGAGCTAAAGAATGTAGACCTAGAAGTTGCATCTTTAAAAGAGAATCCAGTCTCAACAGATGCAGCAGCATTAGTTTACCAATACTTCAAAATTAATAAGAACAGCATAGCAGATAGTGATGCAACTAGCTTAAAAATAAGCTTCAGAGTTACAAAATCATGGCTAACAGAAAATAGCCTGACATCAGGAGATATTTCCTTATACAGGTACAAGAGTGGATGGAATGCACTAACTACAAGAGTGACTGGAACAGATGACACCTATGTTAATTACGAAGCAGATACTCCAGGATTTAGCTCATTTGCAGTTGGTGTAAAGAGTGGTGTTGAGGTAGAGGAAGAAGTACCAGAAGAAGTACCTGGGGGAGTACCAGAAGAAGAAGCTGCACCACCAGAAGCAGTAGAGAAGCCTAAAGCAGTTGAAGCACCAACTAAAGCACCTGTAGCATGGATTATTGCAGCCGTAGTAATAATACTTGGGATAATCTTGATAGTTGCATACCAAAAGAAGAAACAGAGCTAAGGTTAATGGCTTTTTCTTTTCTTTTTCTTGAATACAAACAAAAGTTACTCTCCGATAACCTTAACCATCACTCTTTTTTTACGTTTTCCATCAAATTCTCCATAGTAGATTTGCTCCCAGGGACCAAAATCTAGTTTACCATTACTTATAGCCACTACTACCTCCCTGCCCATAACTGTACGCATTAAGTGAGCATAAGCATTGTCTTCTCCGGTAAGATTATGTTGATAATCTTTACCCATTGGAACAAGTTCTTTTAGCCATTTTTGAAAATCGTTTATCAATCCAGACTCTGCATCATTGATGTAAACAGATGATGTAATGTGCATAGCATTAACAAGAACCAAGCCTTCCTTCACATCAGATTTTTTAACAATATACTCTACCTGGTCTGTCATGTTTATGAATTCAATCCTGTTTTTTGTGTTGAACCATAAATGTTCTGTTAAAGATTTCATTTATATCATCTATTTTCAATAAAAATAATGATTAATTTAAATAATTATTGAAGTATGCGGAAATTACTTTAACGCTTAAAAATCCGAAAGGTTTTTATTTAGTAATAAAATTAATTATTAAAAAAGGGGTGACAGAGACATTTTAAGGCAGTAATGGTCCAGTTTTAGTTAAAATGAAGAAGAAAACCCCAAAATATTCTAACAAACATAAAAAGGCAAAAGAGAAACAGGAGATTGCAATAATAGTTGGTATTTTTCTTGTTTTTATTGTAGTAGTGGTGTATCTGTTTTATTTTGTAAATATAAAATCCTCAGATGACATGGTTGCTGTTGTGAATGGAAATGAAATAACAAGGGAGGAGCTGGATTGGTGGTATAAACTATCTATTCTTCCGGAGTTTAGGGATTTTATCACAAAGCAGGATTTTTTGGTGTTGTCTTTAATTCCTCAAGAGATTTTGGTGCAAAAAGCTGACGAAGAGGATGTAAAAGTAGATGACGATGAAGTTGAAAAACTTTTAGGGCTTTTTATAATAGAGAATGGATTAACTTTAGACGAATTTGAGAATCATCTGAACTCTAGAGGCAGTACAATCAATGAAATAAAAAAGTCCTTTGAAGTCAGAGCGATTATAATAAAACTTTT
>CAYFIU010000058.1:0-2673 GCA_964343245.1 Candidatus Woesearchaeota archaeon
ACTATGGTAGCAATTGTAGCTTTCCAAGGAAACTTTCCAGTACCATCAGTTTTATGCTTTTCACCAGTAATTCCTCGCATAATAAAGAACACAACCAAGATAGGACCAAGAATTCCAGCAACCCACCCAAAATTATCAAGGATAACATCAGGTGTAAACCTCATAACAATCAAAGAAATAATCAAGGAGAACATAACCCCCAATCTGTGCTGATCTTTCTCATCATTAGTCTGCTTAAACACAGTCTCTTTGGTGGTTTTGTATATGATAATGTAAATCAAAGCAGCATACAAAAACTTCAAAAGAACAGCACTCTCATCAGTAGCACCAAGGATAACATCCATGATAGAAGCTTCCTGTTTAGCCAAAACTCCCGGTAGATTAATAAATAAGAAAGTTAATACTAACCATATACCTCTTTTCATAAGGCTTACTTATATTAGTTATATATTTAAATGTTTTCGTTAGGCTTTTAAACCCCGATTTTTATCCTATATACATGAAAATATATTATGACAGGGATAAGAAGCATTTTGAAGCTAAAGCTAAGACAGTTAGAGAACTACTTGCAAAGCTAAAAATCAACCCAGACACTGTCATAATCTCAGTGAATAAGGAACTTGTCACAGAAGACTATAAGATAGAAGAGAAAGATGATATCAAGATCCTAAGTGTTGTATCAGGTGGCTAACATGTGTAAGAACTGTAAAACAAAACCAGTATTCAAATTAATCTCAGGCGAACCTTTGTGTAAAACCTGTTTCATTAGATACTTTGAAAAAAAGGTTAAAAAAACAATCAGATCTTACAAACTAGTGGACAAAGAAGACCACATTGGTGTTGCAGTTTCAGGTGGCAAAGATTCACTAACAATACTAAGCATACTAAACTCGATCGCAGAAAATCAAAGAAAACTCAAACTTACTGCAGTTCTAATCGATGAAGGAATTAAAGGTTACAGAGACAAATCAATTAAAGATGCAAAAGCATTTTGTAAAACATTGAGTGTCCCTTTAGAAATTGTTTCATTCAAAAAAGAATATGGTTTTACTTTGGATAAGGTAGCTGGCAAAGGAAAACCCTGTTCAATCTGTGGTGTACTAAGAAGACACTTGTTAAATAAAAAAGCAAGAGAACTCGGTGTTAAGAAGTTAGCAACTGGGCATAACCTAGATGATGAAGCACAGTCAGTAATCATGAACCAGTTCAGAAGAAACATTGAAACTTCTGCAAGACTAGGTCCAATCACAGGAATTACTAAAGACAAAAACTTCATTCCAAGAATTAAACCATTGTATTTAGTTACTGAGAAAGAAGTTATGACTTATGCATTCTTAAAAAACATTGCAAACACTTTTGTTGAATGTCCTTATGAACAGGAATCATACAGGTCAGATGTAAGGGACATGCTAAACAACTTTGAATCAAAATATGCAGGAACAAAACATTCAGTGATTACCTCATTCTTAGAAATTTTGCCTTTGTTAAAAGAAGCCTACAAAAAAGAAAGAAAAATTGGTGTTTGCAAATCTTGCAAAGAACCAACTTCACAAGAAACTTGCCAGAAATGTAAGATTCTAGCTAGCCTTTCTTAAATCTTGTTGCACCACACTTTCTAAACTCGCATTCAAAGCTTTGGGATCCATAAAACCAATAAAATCCGAGTTAAACTCATACCAATCAATCGCATCCCGCGCAATCTTTGTTCCAGAATAACACCTTATCAAATTTACAACATAAGATGCATAAAGGTGTGTTACAACCTCTCTATAACCATTTCTATCTTCAACTGACATGGTTGTAGTGTTCACACCTTCAAAATCCATTATACTGCTATACAAATCCATCAAATTTTTAGATACATTCAAACTATCTTTTGCTGTCAACATTTTTTTCACCTCAACTAAGAACTTGTAAAGTTTGTTTTATATGTGAGAAGTAAGAAAAATTGTAAATATTACAAGAAAAAAGAAAAAACTTTATTAAGTCGAAACCCTTAGTATTAACAATGCGAGGCATAGCTTTAAAGACAATCACAAAAACAATTATTGTTGGTGCATTTACTTTTGCAACAGCTTTGATTTGGAGAGATCTGATTGTTGACATTCTTGAAATTGTGTTACCTCAAGAAGGTTTGTTAATAGATTTAATTGCAGCAATTATTGCAACAGCAGTTTTAATTCTATTAGTTTACATTTTCTTAGTAACAGAAGAAGAAACAGAATATGTTATAAGAAAAATTAAGAAAAGAGCAAGAAGGAAGAAAAAGTAATTAAACTCCTATGTGCCCATGTTTAAGTATGGCAACCATTCTTGCTTCTGCGATTAGTCTTTCCAATGTCTCTTGGTTACCATCATGAAAATGGTATGTTGCTCTTAAAAGATCCATTGCTTCTTTTGGACTAAACCTAAGCCTTTCAACCCATGTTCCCTGAGCATTTCTTCCTTGGAATTCCCCTGCCCTATCTACGATTCCTGCAGTCAAGCCTTCATTTGAACCTTTATCATAATAAGAAATAACTAAATCAGATTCATCTCTATAAGCCAAGATCCCAAAATCTGTACAATGGTCATTATAACCCTGTGGTGCTAAAATCTTATCTCCTTCCTTAAATGGTAATCCTTCATTTATTGCCCTCCAAGCACCAAATGGTATATTTCTTGCGTGCATAT
>CAYFIU010000059.1:0-2612 GCA_964343245.1 Candidatus Woesearchaeota archaeon
TTCTAAAAGGTTTTTCTTTGTTGAAGGTAATTCTAAAGTTAAGATTAAGCATTGTTTGAAAGAGGCTAGTGTTCCTAATCACCCTGAAAAGGATTTGGGTAGTCGAAAGCTTGGTTTATCTGAAGAGTTTTATGTTAGTGATAAGATTAGAAAAGGTGTGTACAGGTTTATGCACTTGTTTAACTTTAGTGATTCTAAGTTTGTTTCTGCTGAGTATGATCCTGATTTGAAAGCTAAGATTATACATGCTGTTCCTGTTGATGGTGCTGTTGATGTTGAAGTTTTAATGGATGATGGTAAAGTTTTGAAGGGAAAGGGTGAAAAAGCTTTGACTGCTCTGTCTGAAGGTGCTGTTGTGCAATTTGAGAGGTTTGCATTTGTTCGTCTTGATAAGAAAGGTAAAACTTTGAGGTTTGTTTATACACATGGTTGAAATTAAATTCTCCAAAATTGAATTAAGAGATCTGTTTAAAGCTTGGGTGATCATTTCTATTGCTGTTGGGATTGTGTTAACTGGTGGAGTTTTGGGTTTCAAACTTTTTACTAATGTTTTATTGGCTGCACTGACTGTAGGAATTGGATTTTTATTCCATGAAATGGGGCATAAAATTGTTGCACAGAAGTATGGCTGTCTTGCTGAGTTTAGAGCTGACAATTATATGTTGTTCTTAGCTATCATTACTTCATTTTTTGGAATTGTGTTTGCTGCACCTGGTGCTGTTTTGATCTCTGGACATGTTGGGAAAAACAGAAATGGTAAGATTGCCTTAGCTGGACCTGGAACTAATTTGGGTTTAGCTGTTATTTTAGTGGTTTTGAGTTTCTTTTTTGATGGTGGTTTTATTGGTAAAATTATTTCTTTAGGATTGCTAGTAAATATTTGGTTAGCACTTTTCAATTTGTTGCCATTTTGGATTTTGGATGGAAAGAAAATTTTAACTTGGGATAAAACTGTTTACTTTATTACTTTAGGTTTAGCAATTGCACTTTTTGTGTTAAGATATTTCCTTCCTTCTGTTATGACTATCGCCGAGATCATAGGGTAAACTATTTAAAGTTAAAACCCCAGTTATAGACCATGTCTGTAATGAAAGCAATAAAGGGGTTTAAGAGATTAAAAACCATAGCTAATATTCTTGTTTCGCAAGGGCTTGGTGTGGCTGTTGATGAGATGAAACTGAATTCTTATGTTTCTTTTGATAAAAAGTTGAAAAAACAAAGAACTGAAGCGCTTTCACATGAAATACCTATTAGGTTGAGGAAAGCTATGGAGCAGGCTGCTGGTGGTTATGTTAAGCTTGGTCAGTTGTTGGCACTTAGGTCAGACTTGATTCCTCATGAATACTGTGAAGAGTTTGGTAAGCTTTTGGACAAAGTTAAACCTTTTGAGTACAGTTCTGTGAAAAAGATTGTTGAAGCAGAGTTAGGTAAACCAATCAACAAAGTGTTTACTAGTTTTGAGAAAAAACCTATTGCTGCAGCGAGTGTTGGACAGGTGCATAAAGCTAAACTAAAAACTGGAGAAGTTGTTGCAGTTAAAGTTCAAAGACCTAATGCAAAAGAGATCTTTGAGACTGATATTGATATTATGTATTATTTAGCTAGGCAAGCTAACAAGCATTTTAAGGAGCTAAGACCTTACAGGTTTGAACAGATTGTTAGAGAATTTGAAGAGTATACTAAGAAAGAGTTGAATTACAGAACTGAAGCTAAGAATCTAGAATTCTTTTATCAGAAAGAAAGGTTCAAAGGAATAAAAATCCCTAAAGTTTACTGGGACCAAACCACAAAAAGAGTACTTACTATGGAATTTATCGAGGGTAAAAACATTCTTTTAGATTTGAACAAATTGAGTAAGAAGGAGAAGAAAAAAATCTCTCTAGATATTATTAACAGTTTAACAAGACAAATATTAGATTATCACACTTTCCATGCTGATTTGCACTTGGGGAATATATTTTTAATGAAGAATAAGAAGATTGCTTTCCTTGACTTTGGTATTGTTGGGAAGATCTCACCAAAAATGAGAGATGTTATGGAAGAGATCATGGTTGGGTTGGTTAAACGAGATATTGATTTGATTGTTCGTGGGCTTATGGATATGGGTGCTTTTGAGCAAGATGTTGATGAAGATAAGTTTACAGAGGAACTTTATCAGAAAATGCACTCATTTTATGGTCAGGAATTGAAAAAAATCAACATTACTGATTTCTATGTTGCTGTTATGAGTGTTGTTAGAAAGTATAATATGCAGCTGCCTGACAATTTTGTGTTGATCCTGAAAGCTTTGGCAACAAGTGAGAGTGTTGCAAGGATAATTTATCCAGAAGCAAACTTTGTTGAGATTACTAAGGAGCATGTTGAAAGGATTATGGTCCAAAAGAAAGATCCGAGAAGAATTTATGAAAATCTTAAGGATAATACTTACAGATGGGGGAACACAATCAAAAGATTTCCGCAAGATTTAAGAAGCTTAATGCATGTAATAAAACATGGAGCTAATGTTACTGTTGACATTGATAATAGAGATGTTAAAGAGTTAACATCTGAATTGGATAGGTCAAGTGATAGGATTACAATGGGGCTGGTTATTGGAGCTTTGATTGTTGGAA
>CAYFIU010000060.1:0-2521 GCA_964343245.1 Candidatus Woesearchaeota archaeon
GTAAATTTTGTTACAGATTTCTTTTACTTGTTCTGGTGTCATGTCTGGTGTTTTCAGAATTATTTCTGACATGTCATACTTTTCATAGTCATGTGGATCAATTAAGAAAATGTTTTGTTCTTTTGCTTCTGTCCATAAAGGTGTTCCTGGGTATGGAACTAGGGTTGTTGATTGTAGAACATCTGCTTTGCCTGTGTGCATTAACATTTTTGCTAATTTGTAAGTTTTTAGTGCTTGTTCTTTGGTTTCCCATCCGTAACCTACAATCATTGTGAGGTGTACAGTGAGTCCTGCTTTCTTTGCCATTGTACAACCTTGGACAATATCTTCGACGCTGATTCCTTTGTCAAGCTTGTCTAGTGTTTCTTGGTTGCCACTTTCTAGGCCAAACTTCAAAAGTCTGAAACCTGCTTTTTTCATTAGGTTATAATCTTTTTGTTTTAGGGTTCCAAATCTCATATTGCATGAAAATTTGATTTTTCTATGGTAGCCTCTTTGGATCATTCCTTTGCAGAAGTCTCTTAACCACTTTCCTGTTGGTAGTGTGCCTGCATCATCAAAGATTTCTTTTACTTGGTACTTGTCAATTAGCATTCCTATTTCATCTAACATGTTTTCAGGGCTTCGCATTTTGCATGTAGGGTATAATGTGTGGTTCCAAACACAGAACTTGCACTTGCCCCACCAGCAATCTCGTGCTGATAAAACATATGCAAATGGTTTTTCTATTATGTTGTATTCAATTTGATAATCTTTGAAACATCTTGTTAATTCTCTATCAATGAAAGGTAGTGTGTTGAGATCATCATTAAGTTCAAACTTTCCTGTTGAGGTTATTTTGTTGTTTTTCTTGTAGTAGATCCCTTTTGGTAGTTTTGAATTATTTTTTAGGTGGTTGCATAAGTCTAGAAGTTGGAAATCAAAGTTTCCGCCTGTGATAACATAGTCAACTGTGCTATTTTCTAATGATTCTTCTGGAAAAACTGTTACATGGTCACCCATTAGAACGAATTTTATTTTTGGGAAGAGTTTTTTTAGTTTGTCAATAGTTTCCCAGTTTTTGTTGACAACTGGTGTTTTTGTTTCAACTGCAATCAAGTCTGGTTCTTCCTTTTTTAGATAATCTATAAATTGTTCATCTGTTAGTTGTTCTGCAACGCAATCTTTCCATAAAACTTGGTATCCTTTTTCTTTTAGTAGTGTTGCTGCTGTTGCTGGAACTAGTGGAAATATAAATGTTGGGTTTGAGAAGTATTGAAACTGTCTATTTTGCCCTAATGTAGCAATTCCTTTCTTGCTTTGTAATGGTAAGTAACCAACTAAAACTTTCATTTTTTGTTTTTAACCTGTGTTATTTATAAGTTTTTTCATCGAAAAAGTGTGCTATCATGCCTAAACCATATGAAACATGGATGAAAAAGTAGATTATTGGAATAAGTATTAGTGATAGTGGACTTTTTTCTTTAAATGCAATTATTAGTGCGCTTATGATTCCTATGAATATGTACAACAATAGTGGAATTATTAATGCTGTGTGTAAGTATAACCAAAGTGGTAGTGTTGCAAGGTACAAAGTGAATACTGAAGGTATGTAAAACACTAATTTTGGTTTTTTCCCTAGGATTTCTTCTTTTTTTTGCCTAACCTTACCATAGCTGTAGATTTGTTTTACCATTGCTTTTAATGTTGGTCTTCTTCTGTGAAACATGATTAAATCTGGTGAGTATGCTATCTTGAACCCTGCTCTTTTTATCCTGTCAAACATTTCTGGGTCTTCACCTGGGAAAAGTTTTGGGTTGAAACCTCCTGTTTTTTTGAATACTTTTTTCTTGATGCAGCAGTTTGCTGTTGTTAAAGAGAGTTCATCTGCATCTAAATCTAATTCTCCTTGTTTGCATCGTTTTGACATTTTGAAAAAGCCAAAAAAGGATTCCATTGCGTAGCCAGAAATTCTTGCAAAGATTCCATCATCAGGTGGTGTTAGTTGTGGTCCACCTACCATGTCCAGATCTTTGTGTTCTGTGAAAAGTTTGTTTGCATTTTTTAAGAAGTCTTTTGGTATAACTCCATCATCATCTAAGAAGTAGATGTGTGCGTGCTTTGCTCTTTTTACACAGTTGTTTCTGTTGTCAGATGGGTTGTATCCCTCTTCAATTAAAACTTCATAGTGAGATTTAGGATAATCTAATTTTTTTATATGTTCAAGGATTTCGCACTCTCTATATGGTGCGAGTGGTATTGCCAGTGAAAATTTTATTTTTTTGACCATTTTTTTAGTGGTGAGTGGTATAATCTTAGTTGAATTATACTTTTTAACATGTTTTTTGAGGCTCTGTTAACGTTTAGAACAGATCCTGCTTTGTCGTCCCATCTGGTTGGAATTTCTTTGATGTTGAAACCCTTTCTTTTTAGTGCGTACAATAAGTCAACATCAAATGCCCAGTGTTTTATTATTGTTTGGTCAAGGATTGATTTTATTGCTTTTTTCTTGAACAGTTTTGCTCCACATTGGCTATCTTTT
>CAYFIU010000061.1:0-2473 GCA_964343245.1 Candidatus Woesearchaeota archaeon
CACTAGCTGTTGTTGCGCTTATAGTAATATGGGGAATGAGAAATGCACTTATCTAAAAAAGGACAAGATTCATCAACAGGAGCATTCTGGGTAGTTATCTCTATCATACTTGGCTTGGCTTTCTTAATGATGTTCCTTGTAATTCTAGCAAGCTCACAAGGTGCAGTGATCAACGCTGATTTTTTTCAATCATTTGGATGCTGGCTAAGCAACGGTATCAAAGGTGGTGGTGGCGCAATGTCTTACTTCCCAACCATGTGCACATTTGATGTAATAGAAGATCCAGTCTCACAAAATGAACTCATAGAATATCTCAAGAATACTTGGTGGATGTATCATAAGGGTAATATGGATTATGGTTCAAACTGGGACGAGGTTTATCCAGCATACGCATTTACTCCTGAAGAAGATATACATCTTGCTGACTTTTTCATACATTTAATGAGTCATAAAAAAGGCCAGAAAACAGATATCATTCATTCAGATTATAATTATTTAGAGGAAGACTCTCCTGGTTTAACTCTTTGCTTTGACAGTTCAGATAATTCACCAACAATACAAAATTGGTTACTAGAAAAAGATGAAACTTACTACATAATTTATTATGATGATCAGGAGCTTTTTGGCGAAAGTCTTTCAGACCAAGTTTTGATAAGTCAGAATAGTAACTTTGATAGGGGTCATCTTGAAAATATTATTGGTTATGCAAAAACAGCAGCAATAGCTTATGTTGTTTATGCCGGAGCTGTAATAGTTACAGTAGGAACTGTTGGTACAGGTACAGCTCTTTACTTGGGTGGTGCAGGTTCATTATTGGTTGCAGGCGAACTGGCTGCTGCAACAACGATTGCTTATGGTTATGGGGTGGTAGGTGTTGGAACGATAGCGATATCAGCTACAGCTGCTGGAGCTTCTAGCTCATATTTCTACCTACATCAAACAGAAGAAGGTTGTATCATATATGGCCCAGAAGCACAAATGGAGGCATCAAATGAATAAAAAAGCAATGGCATGGGGGCTAATAGTGGCAATAATCCTAGGTTTATTACTCTTAATGATACTTTTAGGTTTTTCAACAAATATAAAAGATAAAATCATAGAAGGAATTCAACACTTTGTTGAAAATGTTTTAGGAAGATAAAAATGGCAGAAGTAACATCAGCATTAGTGAAATCGATTGTAGCATTGATAGTGATCTTTGTATGCGTAGCACTAGTTTGGATGTTATTTCCGCAAGTTGGAGATAAAGTTTTAGATTTTGCAGATGAAACTTTCCAGATTGGAAGGGAAACCTTCACACCAGGTGATGTTGCAGAAAACACAAGTTTAACAACAGCAAATACATTCAATACAGAATTAGACACTTGCTTTGACAAAGACAAAAATAACTGCTTCTGCGACTTTGAAAAAAACACATTGCCTGAAGGCCATATGATTCTGTTTGCTAACCAGGAAGATGGTTTAGGCTTAAGAGCAATGACAGAAAACCAAAAAGTAATCCTAGATGAAAAGTACGCAAACAAAAACATTGGTTTATTCATTGTAAAAATAGATGGGGATAAAAGAGAACTGGGTTGCATCTTCCCAACAACATTGTCTGTTCAAGAAAAAGATGACAAATGGGCTTTCAGCTATAATGGCAAGGAATATGCTTTGTATGAACAAAAAGTATCAAAAGACGATCATTATGAAGAACTAGCTTGGGTTCCAGAAGTTTATAGTGTTAACGAGAATGATTATTGCATATTAACAGACTTAGTTGAAGAAGAACCAAAAACAGTAGATTCAACTTATAAGAAGGTTACAGATGCAAGCACAAAAGGTATTTGGCCATTCAAAAGTACTGATTTCACAAAAATCTACGAATTCTTTAACACAGCAAAAGGAAACTTCTGTTAAAGCCATAGAAAGGTTTAAATATTATGTTTGACCAATTAATAGCAGAGGTGAATACACATGTATAATAAAAAAGGGATGGAATTATCAATGAATTTTATAATTATCGCAGCCTTAGCTGTTATTGTTTTAATTATAGGCGCAATGTTCTTTATGGGTGGCTTTAGTTCACTAAGAGATATGATTGTAGGTACATCAAATGTTAACACTTATGAGATAGATGCAGCAAAAGTTGCTTGTGAATCAGCTTGTACATTTAACTCGTATAATGGCTGGCACGAACCAGGATTCTCAGATGCTATAACTGAATACATCGATGCTGGAGATAACCCAACTTGTTTTGAATTGATGGACACAGCAGGATCTGATAGCACATTCAGCTGGACTGATGAAACCTGTACAAAAACATAACTTTAAATAATCTTTTTCTTTATTTTTTACAATGGAAAAAAAAGGGGAACTAACTATAAGATACATTATTCTGCTTGCTTTAGCAGTCATGGTTCTAGTGGTGATCATAATCATATTCAGAAGCCAGATTGGAATGTTTGTTGAAAAGATACAATCCATAACAAAC
>CAYFIU010000062.1:0-2427 GCA_964343245.1 Candidatus Woesearchaeota archaeon
ACACCAACTCTAAATCTATAAGGACTATTTTCTGCAGTCAAACCAGGCATATTAAATCCTGCAACAGCAGCTTTTTTAGGATCAACAACAATTGTCTTCTTTTTATTGGGTGTTACATTAATATTATTTCCTTCCTTATTTTGTACTGCAAGCTCAACTTCAAGATCAGGAACAGGATTACCTTGGCCATCATCAACACCAACCCTTACCAAGGCAGTTTCACCCTCAAGAAATTCAGGATTTCTCTTAAACAAACTAACATTAAGAGTATCAAACAGGTCAGTGGTTAAATTATAATGCTTAGAATAAGTTTCATCCTTCCCATCACCTTTTTTAACATGTTGAGAAGCTGTTAAAGTACCTAATTTAGGTTTGCCATCACCATCAACTAAACTATCCTCTGGCCCAAGACTATCGCCATCCAAATCCCACTTAACTTCATCTATTTGAACTTCATGCACCTTTGTCTCAGTATCAGGTGCTCCTTTCTCATTCTTATTTTCTTCTGCGTCAGCCATTTTTTATATTGGTTGTGATCTAGGTCCACCTATTGGACTACCTCTTGTGTTAAATTCAATTGTAAAGTTTCCAGTTAAAGCACTATAAACACCACTTGGGGTAACAACAACATCTATGATATGTCTTTCAATAGCACTTGGCCATCTATTCAAATCCATCCTAATAGATCTGTTCAAGTGTCCAGATGGATCACTGACCATAGTAATAGTATTTGTTGGTGCACCAGCACCAGTAATTCTTACAGGCCCAGGAGTAAAAGTATCAGTGACAGTTATCGCAACACCAGGAACAGCAGCACCAGTTGCAGGGTCTGTTATAAAGAAATCAACAACAGCCCTTCTGTTAGATGTTTTGTGCCATATAGCATCAACATGAAGCAAACTACCACTAGGTCCAGCTCCACCAGCTCCAACTATAACCTCAAACACCTTAGGTTGTGCAGACTCTTTTTTATCAGCAGTAACTCTAACAACTTGAATTTCAAACATATAATCTTTATTTTCAGCTTGCACAAGTACAGAATCAATACCATAAGGGCCTGTCTTTAATGTTATGGTTTTTGTTAAGCTTGCACCAGTACCACCAGCTCCAGAACTTGCAGTCCCTATAAAGTTAGCATCACCATTAATTCTTAATGTTACAGTTGCATTCTCAACCATCATAAACTTACTAACTCCAGTATAAACTCCAACATCTAAACTAGAGGTAGCACCTTTTGTCATTGCTAACCTGTTGCTTTTCCGACCCATCTTTGCAATCCCTGACATGTGAGTCCATTTTGTGTTTGGCACAGGCGTTCCAGGCCTTAACTTAAAGAAATCCAAAGGAATTCGTCCACCAAGCGAAGCCAACCAACCAACAATACTTCTTCCTTTTGACTCAGCAATAGAATCTTCTAAAGCTAATATATACCTTAACCTTCTATGCTTCAACAGCTTGTCCCATAAAACATCACCAAACATTTTCTTAAGGAAATCTTTTACCTTGCCCCCACCTTTATACTTAGTAAAGAGCCAGATCAAACCAGCAATCAAAAGAACAACTAAAAAGATAATCAAACCCCACGGCCACAGTATACCACTTATAGCTAAAAGATAAATAACAAGGATCAACAAAGGCAACCCTACTATTAAAGCTAAAAGCCACCACCTGAAATCGCCATTAGCATCATAAAATATTTTTTTCCAAGGAATCTTTTGCAACACTTCCTTCCACAACCAATCTCTATACTTCCACAACACAACTAACAGAAAAATAATTCCTAAGATAATGGCTGGCCACATCCAACCAATCCCATAAAAAATTAACACACCTAATAAAATACCAAGCAAAACTAAGAAAACCCACTTCCACCCAATTTTACTTAATACTTCCTTCCAGAAAAAATCTCGATGCTTGTACAAAAGGTAAAGTAAACCAACAACCAAGGCAAGTAAAAGTAACCCTCCTAACACATACAAACCATAAGCCCATATCCCTGACAAGATAAGAGCAAGCCACCCTAACAAAGGCCCACCTCCACTAAGCAAAAACAATAACAAAGCAATACCTAAAATAATTCCTAAAGCCCATAACAACCATTTACCACTAGGCAAAGTAAATCCTCCACCTTCCTTAGAACTTCCTTTAGCAAGAGCAACAATGCCCCAGATTAAAAGTCCAACTAAAACAATAGCCAACAAAGGTGCAAACTTAAAGAAACTTAGATAAAATATGTCAGAGAAAAACTCATCCAAAGCATAACCAACAATAGGCATACCTGAAACATAACCAGGGAAAGAATCAAACGCATACAAAGCAATAAAAGCTAAGAGACAAATCACTATGGTAGCAATTGTAGCTTTCCAAGGAAACTTTCCAGTACCATCAGTTTTAAGCTTTTCACCCGTAATTCCCCGCATAATAAAG
>CAYFIU010000063.1:0-2310 GCA_964343245.1 Candidatus Woesearchaeota archaeon
GCACCATTCTGTTATTTGGTTGTCAATGCTTTTTGCTGCCGAGATTAAACCACCAAAAAGGCTTTTAGTTCATGGGTTTATTAAGGCAGCTGATGGAGAAAAAATGAGTAAATCTCTAGGTAATGTAATTGATCCACTTGAGTTAACAAAAACATACCCTATAGATTCTATTAGGTACTTCCTGCTTAGGGAAATACCTCTCGGCCAAGATGGTGCATTTTCTTTACATTCCTTAAACCAGAGACACAACAGTGAACTAGTCAACGACCTAGGCAACCTACAATCCAGAACACTAACAATGATTGACAAGTTCTTCAAAGGAAAAGTGCCTGGAACAAATAAGAATGAATTAATAAAAAAGCTAAACTTCAAAAAAATAAATAACCAAATGCAAAACTATGAACTTCACAATGCTTTGGCAGAAATCTGGAAATTCATAAACCTGTGTAACAAGTACATCAATGATAACAAACCTTGGGAACTAGCAAAGAAAGACAAAGCAAGGTTAGAAGTAGTTTTATGCAACTTAGCAGAAGCACTAAGAGTTATTTCAATATTAATAGAGCCTTTTATGCCACAAACTGCAAGCAAAATAAGACAACAACTAAACATAAAAAAGAAACAAACTTTCAAAGACATAAAGTTTGGTTTACTAACCAAAAACAAAGTTAACAAGTCAGGATATTTATTCACAAAGATAGAAGAAGTTAAACAACCAAAAAAGGAGGAAGAAGAAATGGTAGATTTTGAACAATGGCAAAAACTTAAACTAAAAACAGCAAAGGTTCTAAAAGTTGAACCTCATCCAAAAGCAGATAAACTTTATGTTTTACAAGTAGACTTAGGAACAGAAAAGAGACAGATTGTAGCAGGTATGAAAGAGTTTTACAAACCAAAAGAGATGGAAGGCAAGGATATTATAGTAATAACAAATCTTAAACCAGCTAAACTAAGAGGTGTTGAAAGCCAAGGTATGCTTCTTGCAGCAGTAGAAGGAAAAAAAGGAACACTGCTAACACTTGATAAAAAAATGCCAGCTGGAACTAAGGTATCTTAAGTAATTTTTTAATCTTTTGTAAATACTTATCAATAGGCAGACTTTGCAACTTATCTCTATTCATATAGCCAAAATAACCTAAGCCACCTATAATAAGAATAATTAAAACATACCACCACTTAAAACTACTAGAGGGACAAACATAAATTGCATCCCACAAGCCATATTCATCAAACCCTTCTGAATAAGTGATAGAAGCAATGTTCCCTGTGCCTTTGCAGTTCCATACAAAAATATAACTTGTAATACCTCCAAGTGGACTATAAGTTTCAGATTCATAACCTTCAACCCAATTGGTTGCACCAGGAGCCCCTCTTGTTGTAAAGCTAATCTCTTCTAAACTGCCAAAAAACTCATCAAAATCAATTTGCTCACCAAATAAAGTATGTGTAACACTATTCCCATTTGGATCATAATAAATGTGGGTTGTTGAATCTTCATTATCAATTTCACCAATAAAGAACCATTCATCATGATCAATAATTTTTGCTCTAGAACTACTACTGTCTAAACTATTAACCATGTCTAAAACTTCTTGAGCCATTTCTTGCTCTTCACCAGATAAATAACTAACAGCGCACGCAAAGTTGGTTCTTGCTTGTCCAATATCTCCCTTAGAAAGATAATAACTACCTTGTTCATAACAATACTCTCCATCATTAGCACTAATCAAACCCAAACAAAGCACTAAAACTAAAATCCAAATAATTTTTTTCATATTGCACCTACCTTAACCATGTATACAGATCCACCACTTTCAGTCCACATCACTCTTGTTTTAACACCATCAAAATAAGCCCAACCAAAATTAGGGTTGCCAAACAATCCTTGAATCCTTTCATCTTCTTTTTTAATTTCTTCAACAGATTTGGTAAACCTTCCCAAATCCCATCCAGCCTTTATCACATTTGGAGTAACAGCTCTCAGTGCAGCATTCTCTGTTTCTTCATAAGTACTACCACTACCCATCCTCTGGACATCATCATAAAACTCAACAACACCAGGTGAAACAACACCAGTAGCATCTTCAACCATCTTCTCTTTGTAATAAGAAATATAAGATGCATAAAGGTTCCACTCTTTCATAACATCACCCAAATCATGAGGTTTAACAAAATAAATACTGTAAAGTGTTTGAGTACTAGAATCAGTTTTAACTTCTAAGCTACTCAAATACTCATTCATGTCACTTACTTCAAAGCCAAAAGCTTCAGAAGCAGCATCATGCTTATTCAAATACTCACCAACAACAG
>CAYFIU010000064.1:0-2193 GCA_964343245.1 Candidatus Woesearchaeota archaeon
GTGCCTGTTGAGGATGAAACAGAAATTGTCTTAAGTGGAGGTTACCCTAACATTGCCTTTGAAGATGATTATGGTAGTGGGGCCTATGGTGTTTATGGTGGGTTGGTTGGTCTTTCAGAATATTTAGAAGATCAAGCAGCAGGTTCTGGATTTGATCAAGGTTGGGTTGGTGGGATCTATGGGTCTATAGGTTCTGATGCTCTTTATGGGATATCTATTGTTGCTTCTTTAGCAATCTTTGCTGCTGTTAAGGCTGGTTCTGATGTTACATTGAAAGCTGCTGACATTGCTAGTAAAGTTACTGGAGCACTTGGAAATGCGGCTAATGTTGCTTCTGCTGTTGCTATTGTTGCTGCTGTTGTTTCAATTATTATGAATTTTGCTTCTCTTGGACAGGTTCAGGGCATTTCAAATCCTATTCAGAGATTAGAAGCTTCTAATGATCTTGCTGTTTCTGCTGGTATTGGTGCAGGTTTAAGTGTTATTTCAGCTGTTTTACTTGCAATAGTTGCTTCTGGGACTACTCTTGGTCCTTTTGGAATCATAGCTTCTATTGCTGCTGCTATTACTGCGGCGATTATTGCAATTTTTTCAGCAGGTGGAACTACACATGATATTGTTGTTAGTTCACATTGCGAAGCTTGGCAACCACCTAAAACTGGTGAGAATTGTGAATTTTGTGATGTGCCTGCTTCACTAGGTGGTTTGGCCATTGATAACAGTAACTTTGATGATCCAAGGGTCTTAAGGGGTTATGAATGTACTGAATATAAATGTAAGAGTTTGGGTGCTTGTGAATATATATCTGAGAATGCTGGGAGTGATAGATCTAAGTGTGTTAGTGCGGAAATTAATCCTGTTGAACCTAAAGTCATTGAGTATATGGTAGATTTTTCTGATAACATGAATAACCAGGGCTGTGCTGATACTGAAGGTTTCCAAACAAGTTCTAGTAGTTGTGTTAATTTTGTTCCTGGAACTGGTTTGGTAATTGATAAGAAGGTTGATCCTTTTGAGTATATTACAATTGGTTTGTTGACAGATCAGTTGAGTCAGTGTAAGGTTACACAAGACTATAATATTAGTAATTATGATGAAATGTCAGAAAATTTTCCTGATTCTTACTTTTCATATGATCATAATCAAACTTGGGTTTTAACTCCTGATGAAGAGTTTAACTTTTATGTAAGGTGTCAAAATCATGGTGGTGCTGATATGATTCAGGCATTCCAAATTAAAATTGAAACTGATGATGGGCCTGATATAACTCCTGCAGTTATTGAGGCTTATGAAACTTCAAGTGGTAGTGATTATATCCCTGCAGGTTGGGAGACAACACATGTTAAGTTTTATACAAATGAACCTGTACAGTTATGTAAGTGGGATTATAATGATGTAGATATTAGTTTGATGTCTGGCTATGTTGAAGATCTTGTAAGTTGTCCTGCTGGTGCTGCTACAACAAGTGATGGTTTTGAGATGCGTGCAGAAGCTACTTTGGATGTTGTGACTGGTGAAAACAATTATTATATTCGGTGTCAGGATTGTTCTGGTAATAATAATACTGAAGGTTATCCTTTAACTTTGTATGGTACTGAGCCTTTATTGATTGATAGTATTTATCCTTTAGGTGAAACTTTCTACACTAATGATATTACAATGAGTGTTGCAACTAGTTCTGGTGCTGAAGGTGGCAAAGCAATATGTTATTATAATAATATTGAATTTTTTGATTCAAATTCAACAATGCATGCGCAACAGCTAGAAGATTTGAATGCTGGTGATTTTAATTATGCTATTGATTGTTATGATATTGCAGGTAATGTGAATAGTTCTGAGATTAGTTTTAGTATTGATGTTGACATTGATACACCTCAACTTGTTTCAGTTTATACTGATGGTGTTATGGTCTATTATGAATTAGATGAAATTGTTTCGTGCGAATATTATTTTGAGGATTTTACTTTTGGAAGTGGAACTAGTGTAAGTTCAGGTTCAACAGAAGGAAGTTTTGCATTTGCTACGAATATTGATACTTATTATTTAACTTGTCAGGATGTGTATGGTAATGAAGGAAGTTTTATTATCGGTACTGATTACTTTGAAGGGTAAGATTTATAAACTAAAAAGCTTTAAAAAATGATAATGGAAAAAAGAGGTCAAACAACTTTATTTATTATTTTGGGAATTGTT
>CAYFIU010000065.1:0-2031 GCA_964343245.1 Candidatus Woesearchaeota archaeon
AGCGGTTCGTGAGCTGGGTTAAGAACGTTGCGAGACAGTTTGTATGATATCTACTGGATGTGTTCACAGTCTGAGAGGAAGGACCACTTAGTACGAGAGGAACAGTGTGTTCGTTGCCTCTGGTGTATCTGTTATCTGACAAGGTAGGCAGAGCAGCTACGCAGCAAGTCATAAGTGCTGAAAGCATCTAAGCACGAAAGACACCTCAAAACGAGACTTAGAACTCCTGTAAAAGACAGGTTTGATGGGACTGGTGTGTAAGTATCAAGCTTCGGCGAGATATTCAGCATGCAGTTACCAAACGTTCGACATAAAATTATATATTATACTTCTGCCACATGGTTTTCATTACTTTTTTTCTTTATTTTATTTTGTATAGAAAGTACTATATTATTATTAATAAGGAGATCATAAGTAGTGACAACAATATCTCACAGTCACTTAACAAAGATTCGCAAAAAGCAAAGCTTTATAAGGCTTTAACTACACAACAATAGTAACAAAGGAGGCAAATAATATGACATATATGATACCCAGGAATGCACAATACGCAGTAAGATCTGCTTTAATAGGATTAATTGGTTTAGGAGCTGTTGGTTGTAAAGATGGTTCTATTGGGGATTTAATTTTAGATGGACCAAAAGAAGCTGTTTCAAATGCAGGTTCAAACGCACCAGATGTAGCAAGAGGAGTTTATGTTGATGCAACAAGGAGAAACCTTTCAGACATTGGTCACGAAGTTGACAGATTAAGAGTTGATTTACCAAGCTATGGTGAAGGTAGTAAAAAAGCTCGAAGAGATGTTGCTGATAAAGCTGTTTATGATACAAGAAAAACTGCTCGAAAATGTATTGATACACCTGCAAGATGTTTAGCAATTATGAGTGCACAAAACAGTAGATAACTTTAAATAATCTTTTTTATTATATTTAATTCGGTAGGCAAGTGAGCCAACTATGGCAATCTTTGATTGCTAAGGAAAGTCCACCCACCCAGGGTTCAAATCCCTGCTCAAAAGATAATTGAGAATTTGCTCTTCGGAGTTCCTGAAAAGGAAGGCAATGGCTCAGAAACGACACGGTCTTAAAGTAGAATGATGTGGTGAAGTGTTCCGCGAGGAATATGAGATGCTGAGAACTATGTTCTTGGCATACACGAAAACTATGTTTTCGAGTATAACCCGCTGACATTCTTTAAGGAAGCGATGAAACGGCGAATCCCAATTGGTGCAAGTCCTGTGTAGGGCGCTCAGTTGAATTGTTGGCCTGTCTTTTTCCTTAGGGATAGACAGAACAGAAGGTGGCTTATGCTTGTCTACCAAATTTTTAATAAAATTTGATAAAAACAAGGGGATCAAAGATCCTCTCTAATTTGGTCCAGCTTTTAAAAGATGGATGAATGTCTACCAACCTTTTTTATTTCTTTAAAGCTGGCTATTATTAGCTTTGAATACAGTCGCCACAGCCAATAAAATCCCCCAAATAACAAAAAACTATACCCACCAACCTTTTTTAGAAAAAAAAGATTGGGCAAAAAATACAAAATCCTCCCAAAAACTATATAAACCACCAATTCATTTTATATATAATGAGCCAAGACAAAATCTCAATGCCATCCTCAGGTGGCGGATTAATGCGTTATTATGATGAATACAAGAGCAAGATCCAAATAAGTCCTACTGCTGTAGTCATCGCGTGCGTTGTAATCATCGTTGTTGGCATTATTATACGAAAAGGATTCTAAAAAATGTTCCAAGGTATGAACCCAAAATTAATGAAACAGGCCATGAAAAAAATGGGCGTAAAAGAAGAGCATATTGACGCTTTGGAAGTAACTATCAAAACTCAAGATAAAGAGCTAATCATACGAAATCCAAGTGTATCAAAAATAAACATGATGGGCCAGGAATCGTTTCAGATAACAGGTGACATAGAAGAGGTTGAAACTGCACCTAGTGCAGAGGACATAAAAACTATTATAGACCAAACTAATTGTAGTGAAGATGAAGCGATAAACGCATTAAAAGAATCA
>CAYFIU010000066.1:0-2019 GCA_964343245.1 Candidatus Woesearchaeota archaeon
TTACATCAAGCTTAACATCTTTTACCTCAATACCGTGTACAGCATGAGAATGAATTGTTTCATGATATCTTTCACTTGAATCTAGAAGTGCTTTTGATGGGATACAACCAACGTTTAAACACGTCCCACCTAGGGTTGGATATTTCTCTACAATGGCCGTTTTGAAGCCAAGCTGTGCCATTCGAATAGCGCAAACATAACCGCCAGGTCCAGAACCGATAATTACTACATCAAAATTATTGCTCATTATATTTTCCTTTTTTTAGATATCCAAAATCATTCTTGCTGGATCTTCCAGTAATTCTTTTACCGTTTTTAAGAACCCAACTGAATCTTTACCATCAATAACTCTATGATCATATGAAAGGGCAATATACATAATTGGCCTGATTTCAATTTTACCATCAACAACCCATGGTCTTTCAACAATATTATGCATCCCTAAGATACCTGATTGAGGAATATTTAAAATTGGAGTCGATAGCATTGATCCAAAGACACCACCATTTGTGATAGTAAATGAACCACCACTCATTTCATCAACAGATAATTTTCCATCTCTTGCCTTGATTGCAAGTCTTTTAATTTCTTTTTCTATTGTTGCCAAACTCATTGATTCCGCATTTCTTAAAACAGGAACAACTAAACCTTTAGGAGCTGATACGGCAATACCCATATCAACATATTGAGGAATGACTAAGTCATCACCTTCAATTTGAGCATTAACAAGAGGATGCTTTTGCATGGCCACACAACAAGCTTTTGTAAATAAAGACATAAAACCAAGTTTTACATCATGAGCTTTTACAAACTGATCTTGATATTTTTTTCGCATATCCATTAAAGGCTTCATATCAACTTCATTGAAAGTTGTAAGCATAGCGGTGGAGTTTTTAGCCTCTGTTAATCGTTTTGCAATAGTTTTACGAAGTCGAGTCATTTTTTCACGCTTAACTTCTCTTGATCCAGCAACGAATGTTGGTGATGCAACAGTAGCTTCTTTTTTCGCTGGAGCTGACTGTTTTACTGGAGCAGGTTTGTTAGCTGCTAAGGCATCAGCTTTAGTAATTCTACCATCTTTACCTGTTCCTGAAATAGCTGACCCATCTAAGCCTTTTTCAGCTAAAATCTTTTTAGCTGCAGGACTAGCGTGCCCCCCAGGAGCATGGTTTGATACAGCAGGGGAGGAGCTTTCTTGTGTTGCAGGAGCCGATGCTTGAGCTGTCCCTCCAGTACTAACAGCAAGGCTAGCAATAACAGCTCCAATGGGAAGGTCAGTTCCTTCTTCAACTTTAAGTGTGATGACACCACTAGATTCCGCTGGTAGTTCTACCGTTGCTTTATCAGATTCAATTTCACATAAGATATCACCCTCATTAACAAAATCACCATTAGCAACAGACCAATTTGTTAAAGATACCTCGGTAATTGATTCACCAATAACTGGAACCTTTATATCAATATTTTCACCTGTAGGTTGATGATTTGTAGATGCAGCTGGTGCAGAGGAAGTGTTTGTTGTCGTAGATGTATGGGCAGCTCCTTTTGCGTCAGTATCTAATGTACCAATTACGGCACCTATTGGAAGATCAGATCCTTCCTCAACACTTCGCTTTAAGACACCACTTGATTCAGCTGGTAGTTCAACCGTTGCTTTATCAGACTCGATATCACAAAGAATATCACCTTCTTCTACAAATTCACCATCTTCTTTATGCCAAGTAACCAGAGTTACTTCCGTAATAGATTCACCAATAACTGGAACTTTAATTTCAATAGACATGATTCAATCCTTATTTTTTAAACGATTCTTTTATTATATTTTCTTGTTCTTTTTTATGAACAGCTCCAAAACCAGTAGCAGGTGTTGCACTCATTGGTCTTGCAATAACCTTAAAGTTCATAAATGTTTCAAACTCTCTTGTTAGTAAGTGCTCCCAATAACCCATATTGATTGGTTCTTCTTGCACCCAAACGAGTTCAGCACCTTTATATTGTTCTAAGGCTTTATGAATTTTT
>CAYFIU010000067.1:0-2013 GCA_964343245.1 Candidatus Woesearchaeota archaeon
ACCCTTATCTCAGTGTCCTTCTCTGGGCTACCTCTCTCAAGGCCCATACTGATCTTCGGCTTGGTGAGCCATTACCTCACCAACAACCTAATCAGCCGCCAACTCATCCTTAGGCGACGAATCTTTAGAAGAAAGTGCATTCCAGCCTCAATCTTCTATCAGGAATTAGCCTCAGTTTCCCGAGGTTATGCCTGACCTAAGGGCAGATTATTGACGTGTTACTGAGCATTTTGCCAGTGACTCCGAAGAGCCCCTTTGACTTGCATGGCTAAGTGGAACCCTAATAGCAGCAATCTCCCGCAGGATCAACGGGAATCAGTATTGCAAAACTTATTAGTCACTATGAAATTGTTTTTTCGAATTGGTAATCTAATTTTAGATTACTATCAGCCAACCATAATGGTTGTCTAATTAACGAGTTGTTGCGCTCCAAACTAAGTAATCCTCAACTCGAAAGTTTTGGATTACTAGTAATCAATCATGACTGATTGATAATATATCAACATTCATACTTACCTCATACTTAATCATTCAATCAAGTACTCACTGAGAAAGAAGATTTCATCGACTCCATCTTCTTGTTGGTGATTAGAATTTCACATGGTATATAAAGGTTTTGCTTATCTATTTCTCTTCCTCTTCTCTTTTCTAAGTCTCTTCCTCTGCCACTTCCATCGCATCTGACCTTTTTTCTTCCATCGTCGTGAACTTCGTTTCATTGATGTTTTGATTTTTTTCGGTGTTTTTAAAGCTTTCTTTTTATTGTCCTTTCTTTATCCTATATGTTAGTGTTCTTAGTTTTTAATGTTAGAGAATACTTTAGATTCTTTTTATTTATTATTTGTTTAAGGTTTATCGTCGGGAGATGATTGGCTTTGACTACTTTACTAACAAATTGTATATCGGTTCATGCGTCGATAACTGTGTGAAGTCCTCGACAGGAATTGAATAGTAATCTTCTTTTACTTGGAAATGTTTGTATGTTCTTGCTTTGCTTGCAGGCATACAGTACCATGTTGAATAGTGTGTGTGCTTGTTGCTGATTATGTACCACACTTGCATGTTGAAAAGCTTTTGGAGGTTATTGTACTTTTCTGTTTCTTTGAAACCAATGCAGAATTTCTTGTGTTTTCTCAATGGTTCCATGTCTTTTATATCGACGAGAATGAAACCAATGTTTGGTATGAGTATGAAAAAGTCTGGTCGCTTTGTGTTTAGTTGCTTTACTGTTTTTGAAAAAGTTTTTTTATCTTGTTGGATAAACCAGAATGGTATTCTATGTTTGTTTAAGTATTCTTGAAAATATTCTTCTGCTGGTTCCATGTGTTGTTTATTGTTGATTTGTTTTATAATGACTCTGTTCTTTTTTTGGAAATATTCTTGGTTTTATGGAAATTTTACATAAGGTTTAAATAGTGTTGGATAAAAATGTTTTTTATGGCAGTTTGGCATGGCTTTTTACGAGGGATGATTGATGATGATAAACAACTTAGAGTTTATGTTCATAACTGTGGTTGTGATGCTTCTCACGAAGGTAATCCTTTTATCCAATAGGGTGAAGGTTTTGGTTATGCAACTACTGCGAATGGTGTAATTGTTGTTGATGGAATTTTAGGAGATTCTTTTTCATCTAGGTTTGGAGATATCCAGGAAACCCCTGTTAGGTTAGAGGTAGCAAATGGAAGGGTTAATTTGAGAACTATAACTTGTGACAATCCTGAAATTGTTGCAGCTTTGCGGCAGTATATGACTAAAGATAATAATGCGAATAGAATTGGTGAGTGGGCAATTGGAACAAACATTGATCTTGTTGAGTTTGGTTTTAGTAAAAATATGTTGCAAGATGAGAAATACCCTGGCCACCATGTTGCTGTTGGTGAACCTTGTGCAGATGAGACAGGTGCAAGATGGACTAGTAAAGCGCATATGGATATGGTTATGAGAAAACCCACAATTCATCTTGATGATGTGTTTGAGAAAATGTTGGGGATTTATAAAGGTTTTGGTTGTTTG
>CAYFIU010000068.1:0-1924 GCA_964343245.1 Candidatus Woesearchaeota archaeon
TTCAAAAATTTTTCTTCAACAGCTTTATCCTTCTTACCAACCTCTCTCAAAACCCAACCAACAGCTTTGTGAATCAAATCATGATCATCATGCAAAAGCATTTCAGAGATTTTAATCGCATCTTTAAAATCTTTATCTTTTATGAACCAAAAACAAGAGATTATTGAAATCCTTTTCTCCCAAAGATCTTTAGACCTAGCCAACTGATAAAGCATATCTCTATCTTTGTCTTCTAAATACCTGCCAAGAACTTTATGCGCACTAATGTCAACCAAGTCCCAGTTGTTAATGTACTTTGTATTCTTTAGATAAATGTTAACAATCCTTTTTGGATCTTTTTCATACTGATGAATTAGAATAAATATTGCACCCTGCCTGTACTCATGATACTCTCCATGCAAAAGCTCTTCAACCTCTGTCAAGTCCATATCTTTGTACTTTTTGACAACTTTCCTTAGAGTTGGCACTCGCATTCCAAGGAATTTGTCCCCTTCACCATAATCACCTTTACCTGTCTTGAAAAACCTAGCATAGTTCTTTCCTAGCTCAGGATCAGCAATATTCTGTAGCTCTTTTTTCATTTCATTTATCATGGTTCTGAAAAATACAAGATCATTTAAATAACTTCTCCAACAAGTAAGATATGGTCTCAGTTACAATGCTTACAAGTTATCTTTACTGTCCTAGAAAGTTCTATAACCAGTATGTTTTGAAGATCAAAGAGCCACCAAATGGGCCAATGGTTAAAGGTTTGATTAGGCACATGGTGTTTGATGTTGCTAATAAAAGTGAGAAAGGTATTATTTTGGGTTTTAAGGAGCAAGATTCTCAGGATGATTTAGAGCAAGCTTTCAAAACTCTGTTTAATACAATTTTACAAGATAAGATTAAAGAGAAAAAATCTGATTTAGAAACTTTGAATTTGGATTCTTTGGATGTGTATAAGGAGTTATTACCAAAGTTTATTCTGGAAGCTAAGACAAAAGCTAAATTTCTTTTTGAGTTTGCTTCAGAGCACAAAGTTTATGGTGAAAGCTTATGGTTTAAGTTGCCGAAACCTATTTCTGAGTTGCGAGTGCAGTCTGATAAGCTGGAATTGATTGGTGTTGTGGATAAGGTTGAGAAAGTTGGTAATGAGTTTATTCCTATTGAAATCAAAACAGGTCGTGCTCCTGATACTGGGATTTGGAAAGGGCACAAGATCCAGCTTGCTGCTTACATTTTATTATTGTCTGAACATTATGGTGTGCCTATTAAGGAAGGCTATGTTGACTACAAAGAAGAAGGTAGGCGTAAGCTGGTAATGAATGCTTTTTTGGCAGATGAAGTTTTGGATATTCGTGACAAGGTTAAAGAAGTTTTGAATTCTAAAGAAGTTCCTGCTTGTGGCTGTGGGAAATGTATTTAAATCTTAATTTATTATCTTAGGTAATGGAAGAGGTCTCCCTCTACAATAAGTATTTAGCAAAGAGACACTGGGATAAGCATTCAACCGATTATGCTCAGGCCTTTGCAAAGCTCTTAAAAAGCAAAAGCGTCAAAGGTTTGGTAGTAGATCTTGGTTTTGGCAATGGTAGAGATGTTAATGTGTTTGCTGAGAATGGTTTTAATATCCTTGGCGTTGACAACGCGGAAAAAGAGCTTGCTTTAGCAAAAAGAAACTTCCCAAAGCTCAAGTTTGAATTGCAAAACATAGAAGAACTAAGTTTTAAAGATAATTCAGTGTCAGCTTTCTTCATCATCAATGTTATTCATTATCTAAATAAAGAAAAGGCAATAAAGGAAATTTACAGAACTCTAAAAACCAAAGGTTTCTGTTTTATCCACTTTAATCTAAAGATAACAGATAAAGAAGGTAATGTTGATTATGAGCACAAAGAGAGAGAGATTATAAACTTAGTTAAAGATTTCAAAATAGTCCATA
>CAYFIU010000069.1:0-1740 GCA_964343245.1 Candidatus Woesearchaeota archaeon
ATTAAAATGGTAAATTAAATTTTTTTGAGGTTTTGCCAACCTCTTAGGTAACAATACACGCGCAAACAAAACCTTTAAAACTCTCCCTCTCCCCCTCTTTTTCATGAAAACCATCTTCATCCCAGCAAAAGTCAAGGCAAGTTTAAACAAAGAGAAAATAAATTCTCTTTCAAAAAAACTACCAAAAAACATAGCAATAGCCTACTCAATCCAGTTCAAAGACTTGGCAGAACAAGTAAAATCCTCAATTTCCAACAACATAACCCAAATAACACAAGTCCTAGGATGCAGTAAACCAAACTTTCCAAAAGAAACACAAGCAGTTTTAATCATCGGCTCAGGAAGATTCCACGCTCTAGCACTCGCATCTGAAACAAGTTTACCTATTTATATATTAGAGAGAGACAAATTATCTGAGATATCCCAAAAAGAAATCGCATCATTCCAAAAAAAGAAAAACACAGCTTACCTTAAATTTCTGCACGCAGATAGTTTAGGAATCCTTATTTCTACAAAGCCAGGCCAAGAAAACCTAAGGAAATCCCTAGCATTAAAGAACAAAATCAAAGACAAAACACCCTATTTTTTCTTAAGCAACAATGTGAACCCCCCAGAATTCGAAAATTTTAACCTAAATGCTTGGGTAAATACAGCATGCCCAAGACTTGACATGGATTCTTCTCCTATTAATATAAGAGATTTAGATTTGTGAAGAAATCATTCGCTTCTGAAAAAAGTCTCGCTCCAAAGTCGCTCGATTAAACTTGATCTAAACCCTAGATAAACTAAATACTGTTTTCAATGCCACAACTATTGTAGCAGGAACAAATAATGCTAAGAGCGCAGCAAAAGTTGTGGAAACAATGTCTCCCAATCCCAATCCCAAAAGAGAACCAAGTACACTTTCCATACCATATTTACTTACTATAACAATTATTGCACCAGTAATTAAAAAACTCTGAGCATCTTTTCTCGCAACATTTATTGAGTACCCAACAATCAATCCCAAACACACCAGAACAACATAAATAATCGAATTATATGTGGTCAAAGAATTGATCGGAAAAAAACTTGCAGAAATTCCAATCATCACCGCGAGCACAACTCCGATTAAAAATGCCCAAGCCCCGATCGAATTTTCTTTCGCCCGAATTCCCATTTGTCGTTGGTAAAACAATACGCCCAAAATATATAAAGGTTATTATCCTCTAAGATATAATCAAAATAAGAGTAAACTCTATGCATACAAAAGATATTTTACATCACAGAAATCCTTATAAACCATAGTAACTCCAAAATGATTACAAATGAAAACAAAAATTTTCACATTGTTCACATTAAGCGTTTTTGCTTTGGTAATGCTTGCTGGTTTTGCGAGCGCAGATGTTGATTTCTGGGATGAAACTTTAGATGTTGATTTACCAAGTGTTTCTAAAACTGTTGAGCAAGGAAATGCCGTTACAGTTTCATTTAGGGTAGATGAAGATGATTTAGGACCTTTAACGGGTATTACTTTTGATGCTCCTATTACAATGACTTTGGGAGCAACTACAGATACTTTTGATTCAGCAACTACTGTTACTGGAGCTATAACTTCATTGCTTCAAGATGCAACTAGCACTGTTATGAGTTTAACATTCACTATTCCAGAATTCCAAACTGCAGGAGTATATGATGGCATCTTAACTATAAATTCAACAGAATTACATACAGATACATTGCCTATAACTCTAACAGTAA
>CAYFIU010000070.1:0-1508 GCA_964343245.1 Candidatus Woesearchaeota archaeon
GCTAGGAAACTAAGCTATAAGAGTTTCCTCTATATATAAAAAAATAAAGATAAAAAATAACACGAGGAGGTGTTAGTTAAGATGGAATTTAAAAAAACAATAAAAAGGATTTCTGCTCTAGGTATTGGAGCATCTATGGTTGGGGCTACTATTTTCGGAGCAATGGCTGCTGAATTAGCAGATTATCCAAGCCAATTTATAAAAGATGGTAAATTTACTGGAGTTCTAGTTGTAGGAGATAGTGCTGCAGCAGAGGATGTTATAGGCGTTACAGATATAGCTGTAAGTCTACAATTTGCAGCAACAAAGCCAGTTAGTGTTACATCATCTGGAGGCGTTAGTGCAGAAGGAGATGCTTGGAAGGTCGGAACATCAACAAAAATTTTGGAAATGAGTGAGAATCTTGCCTCAGGCACTAATATAGAGACATTAAGAAACATAACCACCTATATTGATGATAGTGAATTAGATGCTTTGGCATCTGGAACAGTTTCAAATGGAAAGGGAGATTCACCATATAACCAGTACCTATATTTGCTAGGGCCTGGTACAGGTGTTAGTTCAGGTTATGTGGTCTATGCAGAAGATGGCAATGATGTTACATCAGATTTCCTGTACTTTGAAACAGGAGATGAAATAGGAAGGTATTTGTTAGAGTTTACAACTGCCCTTGAATCAGATGTTGATGATAGTACAGGCGCAGCAACATCAACAGGACTTTTCCTAACAGACTTTGAAGATACTGAGCTTACGATGTTTGGGAAAGATTATACAATTGTCCAGGCAAAAAGAACTGGTACTGCTGGTAACAACATAAAGTTAATTTTAATGGGAGGAGCAGTAAAAGACACATTGACGGAAGGCGACACAAAAACATATGATATTGATGGAACTCCCTATGAGGTTTCACTGGCTTACGTAGATTCAACCAGCTCTAAGTTTACAGTTAATGGAGAGGGAACAAGAAAACTGCTTGATGGAGAGACAGACAAACTTGACGATGGAACAACATTAGGTGTATCAGATATATTGTACCAAAATTATGCTGGTGGTGTGCATCAAGTATCATTTTTCCTGGGAGCTCAAAAAGTAGAGCTAAAGGACACTGCTATAACTGATGTTGCTTCAAGCAACAACCTTAAGGTTGATGACAACACTATTGATGACGCATCTGTTATTATTGAAGGAACTGATGACAACACCACATTTAAGATAAACAGAATACATATAAACATGACAGCAGATGATGACTTTTTTGTGCCTGTTGGCGGTAAATTAAGCGAAAATTCTGAATTATCAGAGCCAGAAGTATTGTTTACCAATAACTGGGATATTGAGTATAAAGGCTTAAAGGAAGAAGAAGTTGAGACAATTAAATTAACTACAAGCGGTAACAAGAAATACAAATTGAAGTTTAAGGATGGAGATGGAGAAGAAGTAAGTCTTCCAATAGCAGAAGCCATTTCGAGTGGAGTAGTGCATTTTGGAGAAAAGGACAAGGCACTGAT